>NZ_JBFWLQ010000003.1:0-65004 GCF_050252055.1 Aeromonas sp.
TCAAGGCAGGATGATGGAAGGACAGACTCCCTACAGCATGTTCAAAAAGGGTCTGAAATTGATACCGAAGGAAGTGCGCACTAAAGTAGCGTAAACAAGACACCGGTTTGAGGCCGGTGTCAGGTGAGAACTAGATCTGTACAACCTATTATTTCAAAGAGTTATGAGTAATTGACGCTGATTTGATAACTGAAATATTGCTGGCTAATACAACAACAGATCCTATCGCAACTTTATCAACTTTGAGTCAGTAGGGCAGATAGCTTGCGCCATTCATCGCCATACTCTCTTCTAAGATATCGTTGTCTGATATTGATAATCCCCTTCCTGACCAAACCTGCACTTTTCTCTTTGGCTATGAGATCTTGGATATCACGCCACAGAACTTCGCTTTCAAAACCAGACCAGACAGGAGGAACCGGAGAGAGGCCATTGCTGTAGCAAACTGGTGCAACCCACTCAAATAGCACGGACTCAACATGATCCAATGGAAAGTTCCTAGCAACTGAAGCGATATAATCATAGTCAACTTCGTTATCAACAAAGATGTCTGATAAAGCTTCGCACAAGTCCTTATCTGTCAGTTGATCTGCCAACGAGTAAATTCCTCTATTTCTTCATCAAGGCTATCGGCAACAACAGAGCCCGCCACACCACCTGCAATACTACCTAATAAAACCAAGGCGATTGCACAAAAAGGAGCACCAGGGCCGCACACAGAAGATACAGCCAAACCGGCCAACCATCCTCCTGCAACACCACCACCTATCTGCATCCCCTGCTTCACCGCTTCTTTAGGCTTGTTATCTGCATTGAGCACTGCGTGAGTTGCCAAAGCTGCAGTGACAATAACCCCTACTTTACCAAGAACTTTAAGGCGGCGATTTGCGGTAGTGAACTTGGGGTTATCGCGGGCAGATGACTCAATGATTTCGTAATGAATCGCTCCTTTCTGCTGGGCAGACAAGCTTTTGAAATCCTTACCAAACTTCTTCTTGGCGTACTTATCAAACAACTGATCCAAAGACGGTGGTGCT
Organism: Aeromonas sp.; assembly: GCF_050252055.1. Classification (NCBI taxonomy): domain Bacteria; kingdom Pseudomonadati; phylum Pseudomonadota; class Gammaproteobacteria; order Aeromonadales; family Aeromonadaceae; genus Aeromonas; species Aeromonas sp. The sequence continues at coordinate 1,038 of NZ_JBFWLQ010000003.1, forward strand.
TTTTTATGACGCTCAGCCAAAGCTAACCCTTGAGCTGAGGTATATTTTCTATGTTCAGCCATGATCTGATTGCGCATCTCATAGCAAAACTCCGCAGCTTCTTTTACCGATATTTTCTTCGCCGCAGCCAACTGCTTGACCTCTGTAACAACTCTCTTGATGTTCGAGGTATAACTGCTTCTTACATTTGCATCACTAATTGCATCAGTAGAGAACTTGATTGCAGCTCCTTCAAAAGCAGCCAATGCTTTGCTTAAAACAGGGTCTTCAACTGGATGTTGCTGCTTTGCCGAAAAACTACCTTCTACTTGTGCGTATGCCATACACCATTACCCGATGATTTTTCCAAGTAATACTTCCGCTAAACTTTGGCCAATTTGTTCATGCTCAAAGCTCTCAACTTCTAGCTTCACGCACGTAGCCCCCGAGATAGACGAAAACATCACCTGATTCTGCTGATTGAATTGACCCTGAACCACAGAACCATCGTCCAGGGTAGCTATGCACTTGACGCCATCGTAATCAAACGCTGCTGGCATGGTGAAGCCAATCCACTTTGCATTTGAGAGAAGGGAGGAAATTGATGAACTGCCTCCTGGTCCAGAGTCACCAACAGTGACTGTGCCGCCACCAATGATGACCCCTCCGCAAGAAATCCCTTTGCCAGTAAAGGCCAGTGGTTTCCCATTCACAAAAACGCTGCTTGAGCCCGCAGCAATTTCTCTAGGATGAGGTGGGTGATTTGGCTTGTCATGAGGTTCAAGGGGATCACCGACTCTTGCAGCAGGCAAACCATCAATAAAAACATCTGGAGAACCTGCGGTCACCTTTGTAGGTCGAAAACCATCATGGTCTGTGCCGATGTCGCCGACTTTTGCTGCATTGCCCATCTATAAGCCCAAGTGAATCCATTTAAGGGCAACAGTATGAATAATAATGCCACACGTCAACATCAAGATATTGAAATCCAATAGATGTCACAGACTCAAACAGAATCCGTCAATAACTGACGAGTCAAGGCTGATATCACCAACAATGTTTGCCTAAGAGCCTTATCTAGGTAAGCGGGGAGATACTCGCTGATGAGCACAGTACTCGAGGTGAAACTGGCAGAACTGCCGGAGTGACCACATCCAGATAACCCGAGGACAATATGTGGACACAGGGAAGGAAAAAGTGATGAAAAACAGCAAGTTACAGATACAAAAAAGGAGGCCTGAGCCTCCTTTATTTTTATAACAGAGCTGGATTAGACCAGAGCTGCTTTAGCTTTTTCAACCAGGGCGGTGAAAGCCAGCTTGTCGTGAACGGCGATATCGGACAGGATCTTGCGATCGATCTCGATGGAAGCCTTCTTCAGACCGTCGATCAGACGGCTGTAGGACAGGCCGTTCTGACGGGCTGCAGCGTTGATACGCGCAATCCACAGTTGACGGAACTGACGCTTCTTCTGGCGACGGTCACGGTAGGCATACTGACCAGCTTTGGTTACCGCTTGTACCGCTACGCGGTAGACACGGGAACGTGCGCCGTAGTAACCCTTGGCGGCTTTCATTACTTTCTTGTGACGAGCGCGAGCGGTCACACCACGTTTAACTCTTGGCATTTTTCACATCCCCCCTTATGCGTACGGCAGACAAGCGACAACACGTTTGTGGTCGGCAGCGGAAACAAAGAACTTCGGTCCCAGCTGACGCTTACGCTTGCTGCTCTTCTTGGTCAGGATGTGACGCAGGTGGTTATGCTTGCACTTGAAGCGACCTGAGCCAGTCTTCTTGAAGCGCTTTGCCGCGCCCCGGTTGGTTTTCATCTTCGGCATTTCATACTCCGCATTGTGAGTGACAACAAAATCGCAAGGCGAACCGACTCATGGGGCCAGCCCCATGAGTCAATTTCTTGTGGGCCTTAAGATTTCTTCTTGGGTGCGAGGACCATCACAGCTTGACGGCCTTCGACTTTCGGGAATGATTCGACTACGGCCAGCTCTTCCAGATCGTTCTTGACGCGCTCGAGAACCTTGATACCAAGATCCTGGTGGGCCATTTCACGACCACGGAAGCGCAGGGTGACCTTTGCCTTGTCCCCGTCTTCCAGAAAGCGAACCAGGTTGCGTAGTTTTACCTGATAGTCGCCTTCGTCGGTGCCAGGACGGAATTTGATTTCCTTGACCTGGACGACTTTCTGCTTTTTCTTCTGTTCTTTGGTGGTCTTGCTCTTTTCGTAGAGGAATTTGCCGTAATCCATGATCCGGCAAACGGGCGGCTCAGCGTTCGGACTGATCTCGACCAGATCCACTCCAGCCTCAAGGGCCAAGTTCAGCGCATCCTGAATGGAGGTGATGCCAATGGCTTCACCATCCAGACCAGTCAGACGAACTTCTTTCAGACGGATCTCTTCATTGATCCGGTGAGCGCGGGCTTGCGGTTGCTTGCCCAGTTTTTTTCCGCCTTTTATAGCTTATTCCTCCACTTTCTTTTGTCCGCGGGTCTGAACTTCCTGGGTCAACAGAGCAATCAGCTCTTCAACAGGATAAGAGCCCAGGTCAGCCCCTTTACGAGTACGCACTGCAATCTTGCCGGCTTCTACCTCTTTGTCGCCGCAGACCAGCATGAAGGGTACTCGCTTCAAAGTATGCTCGCGGATTTTAAAGCCAATCTTCTCATTTCTCAAGTCCGCTTTTGCGCGAAGGCCCGCATCATTCAATGCCTTGGCAACTTTCACAGCATAATCGGCCTGGTTATCCGTGATATTCATGACCACGGCCTGGGTCGGAGCCAGCCAGGTCGGGAACAGACCGGCGTACTCTTCCGTCAGGATCCCGATGAAGCGCTCCAGCGAGCCCAGAATGGCGCGGTGGATCATCACGGGGATGTGGCGCTCGTTGTCTTCGCCCACATAGGTGGCGCCAAGACGGCCCGGCAGGGCAAAGTCGAGCTGCACGGTACCACACTGCCAGGCACGATCAAGGCAATCGTGCAGGGTGAACTCGATCTTGGGACCGTAGAAAGCCCCCTCGCCCGGTTGCAGGTCGTACTTCAGGCCGTTGAGTTCCAACGCCTCGGCCAGCGCGGCCTCGGCACGATCCCAGGCTTCATCAGAGCCGATACGCTGCTCCGGACGGGTCGAGAGCTTGACCACGATGTTTTCGAAACCGAAGGTACCGTAGACGTCATAGACCATGCGGATGCACGCAGACACCTCTTCCATGATCTGCTCTTCGGTACAGAAGATGTGGGCGTCATCCTGGGTGAAACCCCGTACCCGCATCAGGCCGTGCAGGGAGCCTGACGGCTCGTTGCGGTGGCAGGAGCCGAACTCGGCCATGCGCAACGGCAGATCGCGGTAGGATTTCAGACCCTGGTTGAAAATCTGCACGTGACCCGGGCAGTTCATCGGCTTGATGGCGTACTCGCGGTTTTCGGACTGGGTGGTGAACATGGCCTGGGCGTATTTCTCCCAGTGACCTGAACGCTCCCACAGCACGCGATCCATCATGAAGGGGCCTTTCACTTCCTGATAGTCGTACTCTTTGAGCTTGCCGCGGATGAAGGTTTCCAGCTCGCGGAAGATGGTCCAGCCATCGTTGTGCCAGAACACCATGCCCGGCGCTTCTTCCTGCATGTGGTACAGGTCGAGCTGCTTGCCTATCTTGCGGTGGTCGCGCTTGGCGGCCTCTTCCAGACGCTGCAAATAGGCCTTGAGCTGCTTCTTGTCGGCCCAGGCGGTGCCGTAGATGCGCTGCAGCATCTTGTTGTTGGAGTCGCCGCGCCAGTAGGCGCCGGACATCTTCTGCAACTTGAAGTGGTGGCAATGACGCATGTTGGGCACGTGCGGGCCGCGACACATGTCGATGTACTCTTCGTGATGATAGAGACCGGGCTGGTCATCACGGGCAATGTTCTGATCCAGGATCTCGACCTTGTAGGTCTCGCCACGGGCTTCGAACACGTCGCGCGCTTCCTGCCAGGAGACCTTCTTCTTGATGACGTCGTAATCCTTGGCGGCCAGCGCCAGCATGCGCTCTTCCAGGGCAGCCAGATCTTCGTCGGTCAGGGTGCGGTCGAGATCGATGTCGTAGTAGAAACCGTTGTCGATGACGGGACCGATGGCCATCTTGGTCTGGGGCCAGAGTTGCTTGATGGCATGACCCAGCAGGTGAGCACAGGAGTGGCGCAGAATGTCCAGACCTTCTTCGTCTTTGGCGGTGATGATGGCCAGGGAGGCATCGGCTTCGATCAGCTCGCAAGCATCCACCAGTTCACCGTTTACCCGACCGGCAATGCACGCCTTGGCGAGACCGGGACCGATGTCCGCGGCCACATCCATGACGGAAACGGCGTGGGCAAATTGACGTTGGCTGCCGTCAGGCAGAGTAATGATTGGCATTAGGTGTTTCCTTATACAGTGGTGACCCCTACCAAAGGCCACATGCAGGTTGGAGAAACCCTTTCATGTCCAGCTGTTCACTCCCGAGTTTCACCGTTCACAATACGGTTGGTACACGGCAGTGGCACACCATATGGCGTGTGCAAGGCCATCCATTGAGAGGTACAGCGGGGGATTGTATCAGACGCGACAACCCAGACAAGCTGTCTTGGCGATTTTGCATACCGCCTAAGCGCGGGTGTCAATCTGTCGTACTTGCGAGGGCGCCCTTCTGCTGCCATACCCTGTACCAGATTGAGGCGTCAGCCAAAGCAAGGAGAGCATGATGTACACCTACGACATTTCATTTCCTGAGCATGCAGAAAAGCTGGTTCATCCGGATCACCTTCTTACGACTCACTGTCCCGTTCATATCGGTGAGCTGGTGATCCTGGGTGATGGCAGCAAGCGGGAGGTATGCAGCATCGTCCACAGTGCCGAGCGCAGTACCCTCTATGTCACCGACGTGACGCCCGGCAAAGTCACCGCTAGCCGTTGATCCCTAACCGGCGTTTAGAAAAGAGTGGCCATTGAAATCGAAGGCGCTGCGCCCCTCCTCGGCCAGCGCCATCTCCTGCAACACCTGGAGTGCCATCTTGTTGCCCTTTTGCGAGGCCTGATAGAGCCACTGCTTCGCCTCGGCCAGTTCAACCCGCCCGTTGACCCCCATCAGGTGCAGGATGCCCACCTTCAGCATGGCGGGCACATCACCGTTCCTGGCTGCCAGCTCCATCCAGCGAAACGCCTCGTGCAGATCCCGCTTCACCCCGGCCCCGCGCAGATAGACCTCTCCCAGCCGATACTGGCCGACAGCGTCCCCCGCCTGCGCAGCCTGACGATAGAGTCGGATGGCGCGATCCATATCCTGCTCGCTCCCCTGCCCCACTTCATGGCTCCAACCCATCAGCGCCTGTGCCCGTGGCTGGCCCTGCTCCGCCAGGGGCGACCAGATCCGGGTCGCCTCATCAAAGTGCCCTGTCCGCCAGGCGCGGTTGGCCGCCGCCAGCTCCTGCTCGGTGGAGAGCGGGATCAGACGCCAGATGACCAGCGCAATGAGGGCGATGAAGAGCCAGCGGGCGGTAGTAGGTTGCATGACATTTTCCGTGATCTGGTTCGCATTTCGTCTATGTAAACGAAATGTAGCAACAGATCAAGCAGGAGATCACCTGGGTTCACCCTCTTTCATGGGGTCGCTCTTTGCGAACTTGCAGTTTGACGGGCTACACAGCAAAATAACTGTATATATAAACAGTGTATTGGTGATGTGATGGCAGGACGAGGCGCGAACCACAATGTCGAGCACCGCTTCAGCGGCCCGCAAATCGAAACCGTTGACGACGGCTGGAGTCAGAGCGACTGGGACGCGGCATTTGCCGCCAGCGCTCCCCGCACCGAGGTGACGGAGATCAGTGCCCGCAGCATCATCAGCTACAACGATTCGCCGGATCTTCCCTTCGGTCGCTCCATCAATCCCTATCAGGGGTGCGAGCATGGCTGCATCTACTGCTATGCCAGACCCAGCCACGCCTACCTTGAGCTCTCCCCCGGGCTGGATTTCGAGAGCAAGCTGTTTGCCAAAATCAATGCTGCCGAGCTGCTGCGACGGGAGTTTGCCAAGCCAGCCTATCAGCCACAAACCATCGTGCTGGGGGCCAATACCGATCCCTATCAACCCATCGAGCACCACTATCGCCTGACTCGCGAACTCCTGACGGTGATGCTGGCTCATCGCCATCCGGTAGGGCTCATCACCAAGAGCGCCATGATCCTGCGCGACCTCGATCTGCTGACCGAGCTGGCCCGAGAAGGGTTATGCCAGGTGATGGTGTCGGTAACCACCCTCAATGAGACGCTGAGGCGACAGCTGGAGCCCAGGGCCAGCACGGGGGTTGGGCGGATCAAGGTGATCGAACGACTGGCCAAGGCCGGTGTGCCGGTCGGCGTGCTCGCCGCCCCCATGATCCCCAGGCTCAACGAGCCGGAACTGGAACAGATCATCAAGGCCGCCGTCGACGCCGGGGCGGGCTGTGCGGATTACATCTTGCTGCGATTGCCCCACGAGCTCACCACCCTCTTTTGCGACTGGCTCGATACGCACTATCCCGGCCAGAAAGAGGCGATCCTCAACCAGCTGCGGGCAAGCCGGGGTGGCGCACTCAACAGCGCCACCTTTGGCAGCCGCATGCGAGGTGCAGGACTGTTTGCCGACCTGCTCGCCCAGCGCTTTCGCCTGATCAGCAGGCGGCTGCAACTGGGCAAGCGCCATATAGCACTCAATACGGCCGCCTTCATCCGCCCGGGCGAGCAGTTGCGTCTGTTCTGAGCGCCGTCAGCCCCGTGGTCTCGGCGGGCAGCTCCCCGCTGGGTGGCGCTGTGCAATCAGCTCCGCAGGCAGGCGTGATGGCTCGTGCGCCACCTCCTCCTCATCCACCCTAAGGCGCGCCTTCTCCTGCCCTCCCCACATCCGGCTCCACCAGATCTCCCACATTACCCAGCTCGTCATTACAGTGCTCCTGGCAAGCGATGCCTGCCTCTGTGGTGGCCTCATTCAACGCAGGCAGCATGGCTGGCCGTCATGACAGGGCCATGACAGTCGAGTGAAGGAATCGTGTTGATGCGATGGGACCAACCCTGCATATCAGGAAGATGACGCCGTGGCAGGCAGGGCTGCATGCACGGCAGACGGAGCCTGGCAGCAGAAAAGAGGGCGCCAGGGCAAGCACAGGGACGGGGAGAGCCTGCGGTGAGGCGGACAAAAAAAGAGCGACCATCAAGGTCGCTCTTTTGCACCGGACAAAGGGGGACGATTACTCGTCGCCCGCCTCCCCAGTATCGACGGAGCCAGCGTCCGCTGCGGTGTCGGTGCCTTCAGACACCTCCCCTTCAACAGCCAGGGCCTCGGTTTCCTCTTCGTCGCTCTCGGCAACGCGCTGCAGACCGACTACGGTCTCGTCTTCACCGGTACGGATCAGACGCACACCGCCGGTGTTGCGGCCGATGACGCTCACCTCGGACACCCGGGTACGAACCAGGGTACCGCCGTTGGTAATCAGCATGATCTGGTCGGTATCTTCGACCTGGATCGCATCGATCACCTTGCCGTTGCGCTCATCCACCTTGATGGAGATGACGCCCTGGGTACCACGGCTCTTGGTCGGGTACTCGTCCAGCGCGGTGCGCTTGCCGTAACCGTTCTCGGTGGCGGTGAGGATGGCACCATCACCACGGGGCACGATGAGGGAGACCACCTTGTCACCGGCGCCCAGCTTGATGCCGCGCACACCGGCAGCGGTACGACCCATGGGACGTACGCCCTTGAAGGTGCCCTTGCTTTCGGTGCCTTCGCCGTTGTCGCTGCCGTCATCGTCGTTGCCGGCGTCGTCATCGGTGTCGACTTCGTCAGTGGCATCGGCATCGGCGCGACCGCTGCCTTCCGCGAAGCGAACCACCTTGCCCGCATCGGAGAAGAGCATGATCTCGTTGCTGCCATCTGTGATGTCCACCCCGATCAGCTCATCACCCTCTTTGAGGTTGATGGCACGGATACCGGAGGAGAGCGGACGGCTGAAGTCAGACAGGCTGGTCTTCTTCACGGTGCCGTTGGCGGTAGCGAAGAAGACATACTTGTCGGCGTCATATTCTTTCACCGGCAGGATGGCGGTGATGCGCTCACCCTCATCCAGCGGCAGCAGGTTGATGATCGGACGACCGCGGGCGCCACGGGACGCTTCCGGCAGCTGATACACCTTGAGCCAGTAGACCTTGCCACGGGTGGAGAAGCACAGAATGGTGTCGTGGGTGTTGGCCACCAGCAGACGCTCCACAAAGTCCTCTTCCTTGATCCGGGTGGCCGACTTGCCACGACCACCGCGACGTTGGGCCTCGTAGTCCGAGAGCGGCTGATACTTCACATAGCCCTGGTGAGACAAGGTAACGACCACGTCTTCCGGGGTGATCAGATCTTCGATGTTGATCTCGGCACTGGACATGCTGATCTCGGTGCGACGCTCGTCGCCGTACTGCTCGCGCACGGCCAGCAGCTCGTCACGGATCACTTCCATCAGGCGCTCGGGGCTTGCCAGGATGTGCAGCAGCTCGGCGATGAGATCCAGCAGAGATTGGTACTCTTCCAGGATCTTCTCGTGCTCGAGGCCGGTCAGCTTGTGCAGACGCAGGTCAAGGATGGCCTGGGCCTGGATCTCTGTCAGGAAGTACTGCCCTTCACGGATGCCGAACTCGGGCTCCAGCCACTCGGGGCGAGCCGCGTCGTCGCCCGCTTTTTCCAGCATGGCGGCCACGTTGCCGAGCTCCCAGCCCTTGGCTACCAGGGCGGCTTTCGCATCCGCCGGGGTCGCACTGTGGCGAATGAGCTCGATGATGGGGTCGATGTTGGCCAATGCCACCGCCAACCCTTCCAGGATGTGCGCCCGATCCCGCGCCTTGCGCAGCTCGAACACGGTCCGGCGGGTCACCACTTCACGGCGGTGCAGCAGGAACGCATCCAGGATCTCTTTGAGGTTCATCACCTTGGGCTGGTTGTTGTCCAGCGCCACCATGTTGATGCCGAACGTGGTCTGCATCTGGGTGTGCTTGTAGAGATTGTTCAGCACAATCTCGCCGGACTCGCCACGCTTGATCTCGATGACGATGCGCATGCCGTCTTTGTCGGACTCATCGCGCAGGGCGCTGATGCCCTCGATTTTCTTCTCTTTGACCAGCTCGGCGATCTTCTCGATCAGGCGAGCCTTGTTCACCTGATAGGGGATCTCGTGAACGATGATGGTCTCGCGACTGGTCTTCTCGTCCACCTCCACTTCAGCCTTGGCCCGCACATAGACGGAGCCGCGACCGGTACGGTACGCCTGCACGATGCCGGAACGACCGTTGATGATGCCGCCGGTGGGGAAATCCGGGCCGGTGACATGGGTCATCAGCTCGTCAATGGTGAGGTCGCCGTTTTCGATCAGCGCCAGGCAGCCGTTGACAATCTCGGTGAGGTTGTGAGGCGGGATGTTGGTCGCCATGCCCACCGCGATACCGGAGGAGCCGTTGACCAGCAAGGTTGGGACCTTGGTGGGCATAACAGCCGGGATCATCTCGGTACCGTCGTAGTTCGGCACCCAGTCCACGGTCTCTTTGTCCAGATCGGCCAGCAGCTCGTGGGAGATGCGCGCCATCCGCACTTCGGTGTAACGCATGGCCGCGGCGTTGTCGCCGTCCACCGAACCGAAGTTGCCCTGACCGTCGACCAGCATGTAGCGCATGGAGAAATCCTGCGCCATCCGGACGATGGTGTCATACACGGCGCTGTCGCCATGCGGGTGATATTTACCGATTACGTCACCGACCACACGGGCCGATTTTTTATAGGGCTTGTTCCAGTCGTTCCCCAGCTCGTTCATTGCATACAGAACGCGGCGGTGAACCGGTTTCAAGCCATCACGCACATCCGGCAGAGCTCGTCCTACGATCACGCTCATGGCGTAATCCAGATAGGAACTCTTGAGCTCTTCTTCGATGTTGACCGGCGTGATCTCTCTGGCCAGATCGCTCATAGAAAGCCTTAATCCCTAATTAGTTGTTCTTTGGCTTAAACAGCGCGACATGGTAACACACTGAGCCAAATACATTAAGCCACAAATCCGATGAGCATATCGGGCTGGTGCGACGAGGTCGGTCCGTTATAATGCGCGCCAGGACAATAGATTGCGCGCGCCCAGCCCGCTGCGCGCCTTGCCACAGGATCATCAAAACATGAATAGTGATGCCAATGTCGATCTGACAGAAATCGCCAAATTTGAAGCCATCGCCTCCCGCTGGTGGGACATGGAGGGCGAATTCAAGCCGCTGCATCAAATCAACCCGGTGCGCCTTGACTGGATCACCGACAAGAGCGGCGGCCTGTTTGGCAAGCGCGTGCTCGACATCGGCTGCGGTGGCGGCATCCTCTCCGAGAGCATGGCCCGCCGGGGTGCCCGCATCACCGGCATCGACATGGGCAAGGAACCCCTCGGCGTCGCCCGCCTGCACGCGCTGGAACAAGGTGTGGAGCTCGAGTACCGCCAGATCACCGCCGAAGCCCACGCCGATGAAGCGCCTGGCCAGTATGACGTGGTTACCTGCATGGAGATGCTGGAGCACGTGCCGGACCCGGCCTCGGTGCTGCGCGCCATCGCCATCCTGGTACGACCGGGGGGCAAGGTGTTCGTCTCCACCATCAACCGCAACCCCAAAGCCTATCTGATGATGATCCTCGGGGCCGAGTACCTGATGAAGATGGTCCCCAAGGGCACTCACGATCACAAGAAGTTCATCACCCCCGCCGAACTCTGTCGCATGGGGGAAGCGGCGGGCCTGCTGGTGCGGGACATGAGCGGCGTTCACTACGCCCCGCTCTCCAACAGCTTCAAGCTCGGCAAGAATGTCGACGTCAACTACATGGTGGCGTTCGAGCGCCCGGAGCAAGGCTGATGAGCACACCTCACCCGATGCCCCTGCGCTGCGTGCTGTTTGATCTGGACGGCACCCTGCTCGACACCGCCCCAGACCTTGGCGCCGCCGTCAATCACGTGCTGATAAGCGAAGGCTTTGCCCCGCTCTCTGACGACATCATCCGTCAGACCACCTCCCACGGGGCCCTCGGGCTGCTCAGGGCCGGTCTTGGGGACGAGCTGCTGGAGGAGCTGGGGGCCACCCGCCTTCGCACCGCCCTGCTCGACTACTACGCCGCCAACCTCTGCGTCGGCACCCGTCCCTATGAAGGCATGGTGGATCTCATCGAGTGGCTCGACGAGAAAAAGCTGCCCTGGGGCATTGTCACCAACAAGCCGGGCTTTCTCACCGAACCGCTCCTGGCAGCCCTGCCCGAACTCGCCAGTTGCGGCGTGACGGTGAGCGCCGACACCTTGCCGGTGCGCAAGCCCGACCCCGCCCCCATGTTCTTTGCCTGCGAGCGCCTCGGCATCGCGGCCAGCCAGTGTCTCTATGTGGGGGATCACGTGCGCGACATCGAGGCTGGCCGCAATGCCGGCATGCGTACCGCGGTGGCTGGCTGGGGTTATCTCAATGATGACGAGGATCCGGCCCTCTGGGGCGCCGATCTTCACTTTGATACCGTGCAGGCCCTGCACCACTGGCTGCGCTACGAGCTGAGCTGACACGTTCATTGCCCATGAGCGACAAGGCATCCGGATAGAGGTGGATCTGCGGGGCAACTTTGATGTTGTCCCGATGGCCATGTGGGCATCGGCCCCGGCGCGCAGCTCCCCCCGCAGCACACCAGAGGGATCCCGGACGATCCCTCTTTTTACAGGCTTGGCAACCCCCCGAACGGCGTAACAGGACACCTTTTGACCCTGACTGCACAAGGGATGAGCAGGCCGGATTTGCTAGTAAAAACACCCTGCTTTCGCAAGCAAAAAAAGTTATTTTAATTTTCCATCTTCGATCGCCGGACTTGCATTTGACGGATCGGACGGATGAAAACCCGTTCGCTGTGAGCGTCCACTAACTCCCGTCCCGACACCCACAATTTATCCACAGCTAATGCGTTATCCACAGATTGCATTACCGCATCGACCTCACTATCTTGTAGTTCGCATTAAAAATAACACTACATCTTGTGATTCATCGCACAATCCCTACCCAGTTTCCCTCGACAGACGGAGCCGGGTTGCGTCATTGTGCGATGGCTTTTCGGGAATCAACCGATACCGGCAGGTATCAATGAAAGGGGTCATCAGCCAATGAACTTGTTTGTGACGAAGCGTAACGGACACAAAGAACCCATCGATCTGGATAAAATTCACCGCGTGCTCGACTGGGCTGCCGAGAAGCTCGACAACGTGTCGGTCTCCCAGGTGGAGCTCAAGTCCCACATCCAGTTCTATGACGGTATCCGTACCGCCGACATCCACGAGACCATCATCAAGGCTGCAGCTGACCTCATCTCCGAGCAAAGCCCGGACTACCAGTACATGGCTGCCCGTCTGGCCATCTTCCACCTGCGCAAGAAGGCCTACGGCCAGTTCGAGCCGCCCCACCTGTATCAGCACGTCGCCAGACTGGTGGACATGGGCAAGTACGACAAGCACCTGCTGGAAGACTACAGCCAGGCGGAATTTGAGGAGCTGAACGGCTACCTCGATCACTGGCGCGACATGGACTTCTCCTACGCGGCGGTCAAGCAGCTCGAAGGCAAGTACCTGGTCCAGAACCGTGTCACCGGCGAGATCTACGAGAGCCCGCAGTTCCTCTACATCCTGGTAGCGGCCTGCCTCTTCTCCAAGTATCCGAAAGATACCCGTCTGGACTACATCAAGCGCTTCTATGATGCGGTCTCGACCTTCAAGATCTCCCTGCCGACCCCGATCATGAGCGGCGTGCGCACCCCGACCCGCCAGTTCAGCTCCTGCGTGCTGATCGAGTGCGACGACAGCCTGGATTCCATCAATGCCACCGCCAGCGCCATCGTGCGCTACGTGTCCCAGCGCGCCGGCATCGGCATCAACGCTGGTCGCATCCGTGGTCTGGGCAGCCCCATCCGTGGCGGCGAAGCCTTCCACACCGGCTGCATCCCCTTCTACAAATACTTCCAGACTGCGGTGAAGTGCTGCTCCCAGGGCGGCGTGCGCGGCGGTGCGGCCACCCTGTTCTACCCGCTGTGGCACACCGAGGTGGAGAGCCTGCTGGTACTGAAGAACAACCGCGGCGTGGAAGAGAACCGGGTCCGTCACATGGACTACGGCGTGCAGATCAACAAGCTGATGTACCAGCGCCTCATCAAGGGCGGCGATATCACCTTGTTCTCCCCGTCCGATGCACCCGGCCTCTATGACGCCTTCTTCGCGGACCAGGACAAGTTTGAAGCGCTCTACGTCAAGTACGAGCAGGACCCGGCCATTCGCAAGAAGACCCTCAAGGCGGTGGATCTCTTCTCCCTGATGATGCAGGAGCGCGCCGGTACCGGTCGCATCTACATCCAGAACGTGGATCACTGCAACACCCACAGCCCGTTCGACCCGTCCGTGGCGCCGGTGCGCCAGTCCAACCTCTGCCTCGAGATTGCGCTGCCCACCAAGCCGCTCAACAACGTGGATGACGAGGACGGCGAGATTGCCCTGTGCACCCTCTCCGCCTTCAACCTGGGCGCCATCGAGAAGCTGGAAGATCTGGAAGAGATGGCCGAGCTGGCCGTGCGCGCTCTGGACGCCCTGCTCGACTATCAGGACTACCCGCTCAAGGCCGCCAAGAAGGGCAGCATGAACCGCCGCACTCTGGGGATCGGCGTCATCAACTACGCCTACTACCTGGCGAAAAACGGTGCCCGCTACTCCGATGGTTCCGGTCTGGCCCTGACCCACCGCACCTTCGAGGCGATCCAGTACTACCTGCTGAAAGCCTCCGTGCAACTGGCCCGCGAGTTCGGCCCCTGCCCGGCCTTCAACGAGACCACCTATGCCCAGGGTATCCTGCCCATCGATACCTATAAAAAGGATCTGGACACCCTGTGCAATGAACCCCTGCACCTGGACTGGGAAACCTTGCGCGAAGAGATCAAGACCGTGGGTCTGCGCAACTCCACCCTGACCGCCCTGATGCCGAGCGAGACCTCCAGCCAGATCTCCAACGCCACCAACGGCATCGAGCCGCCCCGCGGCCTGGTGTCGGTGAAAGCCTCCAAGGACGGCATCCTCAAGCAGGTGGTACCGGAGTACCACCGCCTGAAGGATCAGTACGAACTGCTGTGGAAACAGCCGAGCGTCGACGGTTACCTGCAGCTGGTCGGCATCATGCAGAAGTTCGTGGATCAGGCGATCTCCGCCAACACCAACTACGACCCGGCCCGCTTCGAAGGCAACAAGGTGCCGATGAAGCAGTTGCTCAAAGACTTGCTGACCGCCTACAAATACGGTCTCAAGACCCTCTACTATCACAACACCCGTGATGGTGCCGACGACACCCAGACCGATCTGCAAGATGACGGCTGCGCTGGCGGGGCTTGCAAGATCTAACCGCGAAACGCACTGATAAACCGGGCGGGAGCATCAAGCTCCCGCCCTCCTGTTTTCCCTATTTCACGGCATTCTAACCATGGCTTACTCTACTTTTTGCCAGACCCAAAACGATCAGCTCAAGGAGCCGATGTTCTTCGGCCAGTCGGTCAACGTGGCCCGTTATGACCAGCAAAAGCACGACATCTTCGAGCGGCTGATCGAGAAGCAGCTCTCCTTCTTCTGGCGCCCGGAAGAGGTGGATGTCTCCCACGACCGCATCGACTTCCAGGCTCTGCCGCCCCACGAGCAGCACATCTTCATCTCCAACCTGAAGTACCAGACCCTGCTGGATTCCATTCAGGGCCGCAGCCCCAACGTGGCCCTGCTGCCCCTGGTCTCCATCCCGGAGCTGGAGACCTGGATCGAGACCTGGGCCTTCTCCGAGACCATCCACTCTCGCTCCTACACCCACATCATCCGCAACATCGTCAACAACCCGGGCCAGGTGTTCGACGACATCGTGACCAACGAGCAGATCTTGAAGCGCGCCGGCTCCATCAGCCACTTCTATGACGATCTCATCGAGGCCACCTCCGTCTATCACCTGCACGGTGAGGGGACCCACCGGATCGGGGATCGCGAAGTCACCATCAGCCTTCGGGAGCTCAAGAAGAAGCTCTACCTGTGCCTGATGAGCGTCAACGCCCTCGAAGCAATCCGCTTCTACGTGAGCTTCGCCTGCTCCTTCGCCTTCGCCGAGCGCGAGCTGATGGAAGGCAATGCCAAGATCATCAAGATGATCGCCCGTGACGAGGCCCTGCACCTGACCGGCACCCAGCACATGCTGAACCTGATGCGCAGCGGCAACGACGACCCCGACATGGCGGAGATCGCCGTCGAGTGCGAGCAGGCCTGCTTCGAGCTGTTCAAGGAAGCAGCCCTGCAGGAGAAGGAGTGGGCCGAGTACCTGTTCCAGGATGGCTCCATGATCGGCCTGAACAAGGACATCCTCTGCCAGTACGTGGAATACATCACCAACCTGCGCATGGCGGCCGTCGGCCTGCAACCGGCCTTTGCCGGCACCAAGCAGAACCCCATCCCCTGGATCAACACCTGGCTCTCCTCCGACAACGTGCAGGTGGCGCCCCAGGAAGTGGAAGTAAGCTCCTATCTGGTGGGTCAGATAGACAGTGAAGTGCACGCCGACGATCTGGGTGACTTCGAGCTGTGATGCAAGGCGACCTCTGCTGGCAGACCATGATGCGGGAGAGCGACGTCCGTGAGTGACGCCACCGCCACCCTGAACGCGCCCCTGCATACCGCCACCACGGCGCCGGAGGGGCAAGCCCCCCAGGTACAGACCCTGGACGGTGTGCTGCACCCCCATCCCGGCGAAAGCGTGCTGGAGACCCTGGAGCGCCACGGCCATCACGTGGAGTTCCAGTGCCGCAGCGGCTATTGCGGCGCCTGCCGTACCCCGCTGCTGGCGGGCAAGGTGCACTACGCCGCCGTCCCGCTCGCCTTTGTCTCCCAGGGGGAGTGCCTCCCCTGCTGCTGCCAGCCGGTGGGCGCCATCAAGCTCGATATCCGAAAGGGCTGACGGCCCTTGTCGCCAGATCTGCCCTGCAAACAAAAAGCCGCCGGATTGCTCCGGCGGCTTTTTTCATGGGAATCTCCCGTCTCTTGAGGGAAATGAGGGGCCATGGCCCCTCTTACATTACAACCCGGGGGCGTTACAACCAGGGGGCGGCGGTCGGCCCGTGGTGCAGACCCAGCTTCCAGACCCGGCCAAAGTGCTTGTAGTGACCGGCCGCGACACCGGCTTTCTCCCCCATGCCGTGGTAGAGGTCAAGGTGGCCCTTCTTCACCGCGCCCCCCACATCCAGCGCAATCAACAGCCGCAGCTGGTGCTTGCCGGTCCAGTTGCCCTCTTTGTCCAGCAGCGGTACTTCCGCCAGGATCGGCGTGCCCATCGGCAGCAGGGTCTTGTCGGCAGCCACCGCCGCCATGGGCAAGAGCGGAATGCCGGCAGCCCCCACCACGTCATTGGTGGGACGGCGCTCGAAGAAGACATAGGAAGGGTTCTGCTCCACCAGCTCCTTCACGCTCTCTTCCGGCTGACGGTTGGCCCACTCCTTGATGGCCTTCATGGACATCTGCTCCTTGGGCACTTCGCCACGGTCGATGAGCACCCGGCCAATGCTGACATAGCCGTGGCCGTTCTTGCCGCTGTAACCGAGGTACTGCAACCGGTCGTCATCGCCGTAGTGAACGAAGCCGGAACCCTGCACGTCCATCAGGAAGTTGTCGATGAGGGATTTGCTGTAGCCCAGCTCCAGCCCCCGGTTGGCCAGCGCCCCCCGGTGGATCTCGGCCCGGCTAGGGCAGCGACCGCCGCAGTTGGGCATGGCATAGATGGGATACTTGTACTGGGCGTCCGGGCGATGGCGCACCTCCAGCACCGGCGAGTAGTAGCCGGTGAAGAGCACGTTGCCCATGCGGTCGGCACCGCCAAGCTGCGCCAGGCTGATGCCGTACTGGGTGATATGGGCGGGATTGCCCCCATTGGCGACCCAGCGTGAGAGTTGACGGTAAAGCTCACCGTAGCGGCTCGCCATGCGGCCGGAGCGTTCCATCACCATCCGGCTCTGGGGACCGAACTTGCTGTAATCGGCGCGGGCGCGGCTGTTGACCCGCTCCACCCGCACCAGATCCCCCGGCAGGGCACCATCCAGATACTGCTTACCCAGATTCACAGGGATCTCGCAGTTCAGAAAACATCCGGACTCCGCCTTCTTCTGGGGCACCTTGACCGGTTCAGGGTTGCCCGCACAACCGGCCAGCCCCACCACGGCGGCGGCCAACCAGTACGCATGTCTATTCATATGTCCTCATATAACACCGAGTGTCTTGCACGGCGGGGAAGATGCCAAAATTGCCCGGGGAAAGCAAACGCCTTCACGCCCCTGACGACGGATTTCTCCTGCCGTGATCTTCTGGGTTATAACAAGGTGACAAGGTGTGAGAGGTCATGGATGGAACAGCTCGAAATCTTCCCGCTCCAGAGCCCCTGTGTCGGGGTCTGCGAACTGAACAACAAGGGGTATTGCAAGGGATGCCTGCGAAGCCGCGAGGAGCGTTTCAACTGGCTTGCCATGACCCCTGCCCAGCAGCAGGAGGTGATGCGCCTGTGCCGCAGCCGCAAGGCCAGGGTCGAGGCCGCTCGCCGCAAGGCGCAGGCCGCAGAGGCGGCCGATCCGCCGCCCCCGCCGGGCTGGGATTTTTAAATCCCCCTTTGCCCCTCCCCTCAACAAGAAAGGCGGCCCCAGGGCCGCCTTGTCATGAAGGGTGTGTCACGCCGTGACGTCCTCAGGCGGTCGCCAGCTTGGCCTGCTCCTCGCCACGCTTGAGCATGGCGTAGGCCACCCCGGTCACCAGAGAACCGGCCGCGATCGCCAGGATGTACATCATCACATGGCTGATGGCGTTCGGGATGAAGAGCACGAACAGACCGCCGTGGGGTGCCACCAGCTCGCAGCCGAACAGCATGGAGAGCGCACCGGTCAGGGCGCCGCCCGCCATGCAGGCCGGGATGACGCGCATGGGATCCTTGGCGGCAAACGGGATAGCCCCCTCGGAGATGAAGCACAGACCCAGCACGAAGGAGGCCTTGCCCGCTTCCTGCTCCGCCTTGATGAACTTTCTGCTGGCCAGGAAGGTCGCGATCCCCATCCCCAGTGCAGGCACCATGCCGGCGGCCATGACCGCTGCCATGGGGGCATAGGTCTTGGAGGCGAGCAGGCCGACACCGAAAGCATAAGCCGCCTTGTTGACCGGGCCACCCATGTCGAAGCACATCATGGCGCCGATGATGACACCCAGCAGCACGGCGTTGGCAGAGCCCATGTTGTTGAGGAACTCGGTCATGGCGTTCATGATGCCCGCCACCGGGCCACCCACCACGTAGATCATCACCAGACCGGTGAACAGGCTGGCAAAGAGCGGAATGATGAGGATGGGCTTGAGGGCTTCCAGGGTGACCGGCAGGCGCACCTTGTCGCTCAGGAACTTGGCGCTGTAACCGGCGAGGAAGCCGCCGACGATGCCGCCAAGGAAACCGGCGCCGAGCGAGCTTGCCAGCATACCGGCGATCATGCCGGGCGCCAGACCCGGACGGTCGGCGATGGAGTAGGCGATGTAGCCTGCCAGCACCGGGATCATCAGGGCGAAGGCGGAGCCGCCACCGATCTTCATCAGGGCCGCGGCCAGCGTCCCCTCTTCCTTGAACGCTTCAATGCCGAAGATGAAGGAGAGCGCGATGATAAGGCCCCCCGCCACCACCATGGGCAGCATGAAGGAGACACCGGTCAGCAGGTGCTTGTAGGGGCCCGCCTTTTCCTCTTTCTTGACCGCAGCCGCGCCGCTGTGGCGATAGACCTTCGCCTCGGTCCAGGCCCTGTCGAGCTCGGCCCGGGTTTTCTTCAGGGCAGCCCCCGTGCTGGTGCGATAGACCGGCTTGCCATCAAAGCGCGCCATGTCCACCTCGATGTCAGTGGCGAGGAACACCAGATCGGCGGCGGCAATCTCGTCCGCCGTCAAGGCATTCTGGGCACCGACCGAGCCCTGGGTTTCGACGCGGATCTGGTGACCCAGCTGCTTGGCCATGGTCTCCAGGGCCTCGGCCGACATGAAGGTGTGGGCCACCCCGGTCGGACAGGCCGTCACCGCCACGATGCGCTTGGCACCGCTGGCCGGTTTGGCAACGGCAGGTGCCGCCTCATGGCGATAGACGCTGGCACCGCTTCGCGCGGCTTCCAGCAGGGCAGCGGGATCCTGGAGCGCCAGATCCATGTCGCCCCGATAGAGCGACTTGCCGTCATAGGCGGCCAGATCCACCGATGCGCTGGCAACGACCAGCACCAGGTCGGCGGCGGCAATCTGCTCTTTCGAGGGAACCTGACGGGGCTGCACGCTGGAGTCGACGTCGAGGGTGAGCTCCCAGCCAGCCAGTTTGGCCTGCTGTTCTATCCGTTTTGCAGCGAGAAAGCTGGTGGCAATGCCCGCCGGGCAAGCCGTAACCAGAATTGCTTTCATTGGGCATCTCCTGAGTTAGCCATCAAATGGGGTTGGGGTTGAGTCGGTGCCAGATCATCCAGACGCTGTACGCGCACCTGCTCGAGTAACGGTTTGAGCACATTGATATCGTTGAAGCCGACCGCGACCTGGCTCACCGCCAATGCCGAGACGGCGGTGGCCAGACGCAGGGTCTGCTCCGGCGTCCAGTCCAGGCTCATGCCATGGACCAGGCCCGCCACCAGGGAGTCGCCGGCACCCACGGTGCTGACCACCTCCATGCGCGGCGGAATCGCCTGCCAGGTGGCATCCGGTGCAAACCAGATGAGGCCGTCGGCACCATTGGAGATCACCACGTTGGGGATCCCGCTTGCCTGCAGCGCGCGGGCGCACTCGGCCTGCTCGCTCAGGGTCTTCACGGGGCGACCGGCCCACTGGCTCAGCTCTTCCAGGTTGGGTTTGACCAGGGTCGGCGCCGCCTTGATCCCTTCGCTCAACGCCGCGCCGCTGCAATCGAAGATCACCTGCTTGCCCTTGGCCTTGAGCAGGCGGATCAGATGGCCACAGTAATCGGGGGACACCCCTTTGGGCAGGCTGCCCGCCAGCACGAACCAGTCGGTGTGGGGAGCCAGTCGCTCCAGCGCCGCTTCCAGGGCGCTGACATCGCCTTCCTGCACGGCGAGTCCCGGCAGATTGAGATCGGTCACCCGGCCGGATTGTTCGGAGATCTTGACGTTGATCCGGGTGTCGCCCGCCACGCGCACGAAGTGATCGGCAAGAGCACGTTCCTCGAACAGGGAGACGAAGCTCTGCTGGTTGCCCTCACCGAGCCAGCCGGTCAGGCCTACGTCACGGCCGAGATCTTTCAAGACCATGGCGACGTTGATCCCCTTGCCCGCGGCGCGCAAGTTGGCCTCGCTCACCAGATTGACCTCGCCAGGGTGCATGGCCTCCAGACGGGTGGTGAGATCGAGCGCGGGATTGAGGGTGATGGTGACGATGTCCATCAGTGCGCCCCCTCGCCAAGACCCGCGGCAATGGCTTCGCCAATGCCCTTGAGGGCTGCTTCGGCATCCGCTCCTTCGGCGCGAAACGCCAGACGATGACCGCACTTGACCCCAAGCCCGATCACCTTCATCAGGCTCTTGGCAGAGACGGCTTCACCGCTGCCATCGAGGTTGGCGACGCGGATGTCGGATTCATACTCCTTGGCCACCTTGACCAGCATGGCGCCCGGACGCGCGTGCAGACCGTGGGGGTTGATGATGGTGAAGGTCTCGGACAGCCCGCTCGCCGGACCCGCCTGCAACATGGCAAGACCGTCGCTGCCAGAAAGGGTGGCCAGCTGGCCGGCTGCGGCCAGCTTGGCCAGATTCTCGAGTTGCGGCAAATGGCCGCTATCTGCGGCACACAGCAGCAGCAGGGCGCTGACCGGCAATTCACCGACGTTCAGCGGGGTGCTCGGGGTGGCCAGCACCCAACCGGTCTGGGCCGCTTGCGCACGGGCCAGCCAGATGCCCTCCCCCAGGTGAACAGGCTGGCTGGCCAGGAGGGCGCTCACCATGGCGGCGTCTCCCCAGCCTGCGGATTTGGCGCGGGCCGCTGCCCCCAGCAGCAACTGGTCCTGGTCGTCGGCCGGGAAGTCCGCCAGGGTCAGGTATTGCACCTCTTTGGCGGCAGTCGTGCCAGTCAGGATATTGATGATGGTCTCTTCGTCGGTCGCCCCCTTGAGCTGGGCTGCGGCCTGCTCGTCACCCAGCACGTGGGTGAGCTGGCGCAAGATCCCCAGGTGCTCGTCGGACTTGGCGGCGATGCCGATGGCGACGTAGGCAATCTGCCCCTCGTCCCACTCGATGCCGTGGGGGAACTGGGCCACCATGACACCGGTGCTCTTCACCAGATGACGGGTATCCGTGGTGCCGTGGGGAATGGCGATACCGCTGCCAAGATAGGTGGCGTGCTGCGCTTCCCGCGCCAGCATGCCGTCCACGTAACCTGCTTCAACCAGACCGGCGTCGGTCAGTTTGCTTGCCAGCAGGGCGATGGCGTCCGCCTTGGTCGTCACCGATTGTCCCAGCAGGATTTGCTGTCGCGCCAACTTCAACATAGAGATTCTCCATCAGGTCCGGCTTCACCTCGCGGCGTACCGGCTCAACTCAACTCGATTTTTGGGTAACTTGCCTGCTGACAATAGACGGTGATCTCTCGCTTTGGTGAGCCGGAACCCATTTCCAAGTGCAGATAATCATCCGTTACTGACAAGCTGAATCGTTTCACTTACACTCAGACTGAATCGTTTCAGCGCATTGTTCAAGATCCCGCAGAAAGTACGTTTCAATGATATGATCCCGCGCACACTTTTCGGCGCCCCAACCAGGAACCGGCGCGGGCCTTGCAACTCAAACAGAGCCAACATGATGAAACTGGATGAAATCGCCGCGCTGGCCGGTGTCTCTCGCACCACCGCCAGCTATGTGATCAATGGCAAGGCCGATCAATACCGCATCAGCCAGGCAACCCGCGACAAGGTGATGGCCGTGGTCCATGCCCACAACTATCAGCCGGACAGCCGCGCCGCTTCCCTGCGCGGCGGCCAGACCCGCACCCTCGGCTTCATCCTGCCCGACCTCGAAAACGCCAGTTACGCCAAGCTCGCCAAGCGCCTGGAGCAAGGGGCCCGCACCCAGGGATATCAGTTGCTCATCGTCTGCTCGGAGGACGATCCGGACACCGAAAAGGAGCTGGCCCGGATGCTGGTGAGCCGCCATGTGGACGCGCTGCTGGTGGCAAGCTGCCTCCCCCCGGCGGATCCCTTCTACCTGGAGCAGCAGTCCAGGGGCGTGCAGATCCTCGCCATCGACCGTGCCATGGCCACCGAGCATTTCGTCACCGTGGCGAGTGAAAACCAGAAGGCGAGCCTGGATCTCACCGCCTCCCTGCTCACCCCGGCAATCGAGCATATCGCCTTGATCACCGCGCTGCCGGAACTGACGATCAGCCAGGAGCGAAAAGCGGGCTTCGAGCAGGCCATTGCCAGCCACAGTGCGACCCGCCACCTGTGTGAAGGGGCCCACTTCTCGCGCACCGAAGGGTATCGCCTGATCAAGACGCTCCATCAGCAGCTCGGCCAACTGCCCGAGGCGCTGATCACCACCTCCTACATCCTGATGGAGGGGGTGCTCGACTACCTGCTGGAGCAGGAGGCCGACATGAGCCAGCTCGCCATGGCTACCTTCGGGGATGACCGCCTGCTCGATTTCCTCCCCTTTGGCATCAACTCCCTGCCCCAGCAGCACGACGCCCTGGCAAGCCAGGCCCTGACGCTGGCCCTCAAGGCGGTCAATGGCGACTACCAGAGCGGCCTGCACTATGTGAGCCGTACTCTCAAACGCCGCCGCTGACCCGGCCACGACGCACCACCCCGGGGGCGGCCCGCAGTGCCAGCCCCTGAGCCTCCTCCCCCACACCTGCTTGTGTTCTCCCCTGTTGTCTCAGCTTTTGCCCTGCGCCTTCTGGCTTTGAGGTTATCTGCCGGGCGGCAACCCCGCCGGCAGGGTTGGCCACCCCGCGCCAGGACCCGTTTATCGGCGCCTCGGCTCGATATAAGTGAAAATGATGGCTTTTTGGAGTATGACCCGATGTTTGCTTATATCGGGCCAGTCGCACCACCAGGGCCCCGTGTTACCCTCTGCAAGCCCTGTTGCCGCCAACGCGGGCGCTCTCGATGTCGACCCGCAACGCAGCCTGACGGGCGGCCTCCCCTTGAGGGGCGCGTTTTTTTGGCGCATGGCGCAATGTGTCACTTTTTATTGCCACCCTTCGGCTTGCTACAGCACAAAATCCGCTTTTAAGGGGTTGTTTCCGCCATTTCAATCCGCTAACTTGGCAACCAATTTTTACAACTGACAGGTTTCAGGTACAGATGTATCCACACCGATATTGCTAGCCTCCGGCTTTTCCCCGGAGGCGTCCCCCGACACAGCCAACTGGCTCTCTCTTGTTTGCAACAGCGCCCCTCACTTTCGGATGGATGACATGAATACCAAGACCCTGGGTTGTACCCTGTTGATTGCCGGCACCACCATAGGCGCCGGCATGCTGGCCCTGCCGCTGGCCTCCTCGTCCCTGGGCGGCCCCGCCACCCTGATGCTGATGATCGGCCTCTGGGCCCTGATGGCCTTCACCGCCATGCTGCAGGTGGAAGCCAGCCTCAGCACCGGCAAGTGGTACCTGCACCAGCTGGCGGATCACCTGCTCGGCCCCTGGGGCAAGGGCATCGCCTCCTTCTGCATCCTGATGCTGTTCTACGCCCTGGCCTCCGCCTACATCAGCGGCGGCAGCAGCCTGCTGGCCCAGGCATTGGCCGATGCCGGTCTTCCCCTCGGCCAGGAGCAGGCGGCCTGGGTCTTTACCCTGCTGTTTGGCGGCATGGTGTGCGTCGGCACCAGGCAGGTGGATTACCTCAACCGCCTGATGTTCACCGTGAAGCTGGTGATCATGGTGGCGGTGCTGGCGCTGCTGCTGCCCCGCGCCCAGGGGCAGCACCTGCTCTCCATGCCCCTCGGGGAAGGCTTGCTGCTGGCGGGCCTGCCGGTCATCTTCACCTCCTTCGGCTTCCACGGCTCCATCCCGAGCGTCATGCTCTACCTCGGAGACAACCCCAGGCAGTTACGCCGGGTCTTCGTGTGGGGCTCCGCCCTGCCGCTTGTGCTCTACGTGCTGTGGCAGGTCGCCATTCTGGGGCTGCTGGGCCAGCAATCCCTGATCCAGACCGGCGGCGCCCTGGACAGCCTGCTGGCCAACGTCGGCGGCCTGGTGAGCTGGCCCGCCTTCAACCAGGCGATGCATCTGTTCGCAGATCTCGCGCTCGCCACCTCCTTCCTCGGGGTGACCCTGGGACTGTTCGACTTCATGGCCAAGGTGACCCGTCGCAAGGACAACTGGCAGGGCCGCACCCAGACCGGCCTCATCACCTTCGTGCCGCCCCTGCTGTTCGCCCTCTACTTCCCGCAAGGCTTCATCATGGCGCTCGGTTACGCCGCCATTGCGCTGGCGGTGCTGGCGGTGCTGCTGCCGGTGGCCCTGGTGTGGCAGAGCCGCAAGCAGGCCGAAGCAGACCACTACCGCGTCCCGGGTGGCGTGCTGGCTCTGGGTCTGGCCGGTGCCATGGGGGTACTCATCGTCGGGGTACAGGTCAGCGTCAGCATGGGGTTGCTGCCCGCCCTCTGATCTCCCCGACCCGACAAACAGAAACGCCGTAAAGAGATACGCCCCGCCAACCCAGTTGGCGGGGCGTTTCATTGGCACGGGCTCACTTGGCCGACCCACGCCCCTCCTCGCGAAGCCCATCCAATAATGAACATTTGAGTGCAATCATGTATAGATATGTACATGACTGCGCCCCTGCCCTACACTGCTTAGCAGACCACTCATGATCCCGTGCCCGTCTGGCACGCCAACCCGGGAGGCAACATGGTCGCCACCGCATCTCTCCCCGGGCAACAGCCCGCCGTCGATCCCAGCAAGGCCCTGCCCGTGGTGTTTCGCATCCTGGACAAATGGCAGTGCAGCACGGATGAACAGCTCAGGCTGCTTGGCATTACCTCCCGCTCCACCCTTAACAAGTACAAGGAGGCCAGCGGCGGCATTCGGCTGAGCGCCGATCTCCAGGAGCGGATGAGCTATCTACTCAACATCCACAAGAGCCTGCGGCTGCTGTTCAGCCTGGATGAGAGCATCTATGGCTGGGTGCGCAAACCCAACAGCCACCCCTTCTTTGCCGGGCGCAGCGCCATGGAGGTCATGCAGGGTGGGCGGGTGGCCGATCTCTACGAAGTGGCCACCCGGCTGCACGCCTGGCGCGGGGAGATGGCCTGATGTCCTCCCCGCCCTTGCGCGCCTTCCACAATGCCTGCGCCTATCGCATCATTCCGAGCCGCTTTCCCCCCATCTGCCTCTATGAAGACGTCGCTACCGCCGACGAGCTGGAGGCGGTCTGGGCCGTCGAGGCCCTGACCAACGACAGGCTGAGGGAAGAGGCGGGCGAGCTGATGCGGGTGCCCAGGGAAGACTGGCTGGTGGGGCTGCCCGGCGGCAGCTATGTGATGGCCGCCTTCACCCACCTCAATCCCGAGGGTGCCCGTTTCACCACGGGGGACTTTGGCGGCTACTATTGTGCCCCCTCCCTCGACACCGGCATCAAGGAGACGGTCTACCACAGGGAGCGGATCTTCGGGTACACCCGGGAGCCGGCCCAGAAGGTGCAGATGCGGGTGATCCAGGCGCAGTTCAGCGCCAGCCTCATTGACATCACGGGCCCGGCGTTTCTGCCAGGCCCCCTCTATCACGCCACCGATTACGGCCCCGCCCAGGCCTTCGCCCGGGAGCAGAAGGTCGCCGGGGCGGACGGCATCCACTACCGCTCGGTGCGCCACCCCGGTCACGACTGTCACGTGCTCTATCGCCCCCGTCTGGTCAGCCGGGTGGACCACGCCCGTCATCTGGAATACCACTGGAGCGGCGAGGCCATCACTCATGTGCTGGAGATCCGCCTCTACGGTGAATAGCGTCTACCAGGACAAAAAAAGCCCCGCCAGATTGGCGGGGCTTTTTGTATCAACCGAACAGTGGGGGAGCCTGGCTCCCTGACCGCTTACTGGTTGTGGCTGGCGCGACGGGGACGACGGGCCTGGGCCGGTTTGCCGGCGCCGCCTTCCGGACGCTGACCGCCCTGGGGCTTGGGCTTGCCACCGTTGCCGGAGCGATTACCGCCGCCATTGCCACCGTTGGCAGAGCGACCGGCACCCTGACGCTGGCCCTGACCTTGCGGGCGCGGCGCACGGCGCTGCTCGCTCGGATCGCGCGGCTCTTTGCGAAGCGGCGCGCCGATGCCACGGGCGATGTTGTCGAGGGTCTCGCGGGAGGCTTCAAAACCGGCCACCTGCTCGCACGGAATGTTCTGCTTGGTCAGCCGCTCGATGGCCTTGATGAGCTTGCCTTCATCGGCCGCGACCAGGGAGATGGCGTGACCGGCGGCGCCGGCACGACCGGTACGGCCGATACGGTGCACGTAATCTTCCGCCACGTTCGGCAGCTCGAAGTTGACCACCTGCGGCAGTTTGTCGATGTCCAGACCACGGGCGGCGATGTCGGTCGCCACCAGCACCTTGACGCTGCCATCCTTGAAACCGGCCAGGGCACGGGTACGGGCACCCTGGCTCTTGTTGCCGTGGATGGCGGCGGCGCTGACGCCGTTCTTGTCGAGGGTCTCGGCAACGCGGTTGGCCATGTGCTTGGTACGGGTGAACACCAGCACCTGCTGCCAGTCGTTGCTGGTGACCAGGTGGCTCAGCAGGGCAATCTTGTTGGCCTTGTCACAGGGGTGTACCAGCTGCTCGATGCGCTCGGCGGTGCTGTTGCGCGGGGTCACTTCGATCACCGCCGGGTTGTCCAGCAGACCGGTGGCCAGCTCGCGAATTTCGTCGGCGAAGGTGGCAGAGAAGAGCAGGTTCTGGCGCTTCTTCGGCAGCAGGGCCAGAATACGGCGGATGTCGCGGATAAAGCCCATGTCGAGCATGCGGTCCGCTTCGTCCAGCACCAGGATCTCCACTTCGTCAAACTTGACGGCGTTCTGGTTGTAGAGATCCATCAGGCGGCCCGGGCAGGCCACCAGCACGTCCAGACCACGGCGGGTCGCCATCATCTGCGGGTTGATGCTCACGCCGCCGAATACCACGTGGCTGCGGATCGGCAGGTGTTTGCCGTAGTTGCGCACGCTCTCGCCCACCTGGGCGGCCAGCTCGCGGGTCGGGGTCAGCACCAGGGCACGGATGCGATTCGGGGAGACCTTGCGCTTGCTTTCAGTCAGACGCTGCAGCATCGGCAGGGTAAAACCTGCGGTCTTGCCGGTCCCGGTCTGGGCGGCGGCCATCAGATCACGGCCAGCCAGTACCGCCGGGATCGCTTGTTGCTGAATGGGAGACGGGGTGTCGTAGCCTTGCTCGGCAACGGCACGCAACAAGGGTTCGGCCAGACCGAGGGAAGTAAAACTCATAGTTACCTGCTAGGGATAGGGGCGCCAAAGATCGTGGTGGGGCTCCTCTGCTGAGCCGATGCCATCTCACAGGATCCGGGCCTATAGAGAAAACAACGATTTCCCCGGGGAGCAGAGCAAAGGGGAAAGAATAGAGGCGCAGTCTAACGGAGTTGGCGCACTTAGACGAGGAAAATGTGATGCACCTCCCAGCGCGGCTGGAAATAGCGACAAAGGCAGGACAAAATGGCCCGAATCGCCGTATGTATCAAAGCCCCTGCACAGCCTGCCGGGGACGGCGCGATACACGGAACAGGAGGTTTTGATTGAAACGGAAGTTCACCCCCACCGCCCGGCGCATGCTGGGCCTCGTCTTGCCCCTGCTCTTCGCCCCGCCCCTCGTCGCCAGGGAGACCCTGTCGGTGGCCTGGAGCCACTGGCCCCCTTTCAGTCAAATCGCTGCCGACGGCACCCTCGGCGGACTGGACGTGACCCTGACCCGCCAGATCCTGGACAAGGCAGGCGTTGAGCCCGCCTTTCGCAACCTCCCCTGGGCTCGGGCTCTCTACCTCATGGAGCGCCAGCAGCTGGACGTGGCCATGGGCGCCCTGAAAACCCCTGAACGGGAGCGGTTCGCCCGCTTCTCCGCCCCCTATCGGCGCGCCAGCTTCGTGCTGCTGAGCCAGCGCCCGCAGGCCGGGGAGCCCGACGGCTGGCAAGGGCTCACCGAGCTGGCAACCCTCTGCCAGGCCAAGGGGCTGCGACTTGGCAAGCTGCGGGGTACCCGCCCCCTGCCGATGAACGAGGAGTGCCCTGCCCTCGGGCAGGCGAGTGAATACAACAGCGATGACAGGCTGCTCACCCTCTTGCTGGCACGCCGCCTCGACGGCGTCATCATGGAGTGGCAATACGCCCGCTACCACCTCGGCCAGCTCGGGGCGAGCGACGCCATCCAGTGTCAGGTGCTCTTGCACCAGCAGCCGGTGCGCCTGATGTTTGCCAAAGAGGCCGTGAACGATGAGGCGCTCGCCCGCATCGATGCCGCCATCGCCACCCTGCCCTCACCGGACCCCGCCTTTGCGCCGCCCCGCTGCCGCCTGGACGCAACCCGGCACCCATCGCTCTCGACGCCATCGGCCCCCTGAGGCAGGCGCCGGCAAAAAACCACGAAAAAGGCGACCCTGGGGTCGCCTTGTCGTTCCTGGTGATCACTCACCTGGCCCGCAGCATGATCAGCGCAGCTGCGGGGTCTGGGTGTGCACGCCCTGGTTCTGGGCGCGGTGGCGCAGCAGGTGATCCATCAGCACCAGGGCCAGCATGGCCTCGGCGATGGGCACGGCACGGATGCCGACGCAGGGGTCGTGACGCCCCTTGGTGATCATCTCGGTGGCCTCACCACTGGTGGTGATGGTCTTGCCTGGCACCGTGATGCTGGAGGTGGGCTTGAGGGCCATGCTCACCACGATCTCCTGACCCGACGAAATGCCCCCCAGGATGCCCCCCGCATGATTGCTGGCAAAGCCGGTCGGAGTCATCTCGTCCCGGTGCTCGGAGCCTTTTTGCTCCACCACCGCGAAGCCGTCACCGATCTCCACCCCTTTCACCGCGTTGATGCCCATCATGGCGTGGGCGATGTCGGCGTCGAGGCGGTCGAACACCGGCTCCCCAAGGCCCACCGGCACGTTGCGCGCCACGACGCACACCTTGGCCCCCACGCTGTTGCCCTCTTTCTTGAGGGCACGCATGTATTCATCCAGCGCCTCCAGCTTGCCCGCATCGGGGAAGAAGAAGGGGTTCTGCTCGATCTGGCTCTCGTCGAACCCTTCCGCCTTGATGGGGCCGAGCTGGGAGAGAAAACCCACAATCTCGATGCCGTGCACCTGTTTCAGGTACTTCTTGGCGATGGCCCCCGCCGCGACCCGCATGGCGGTCTCGCGGGCCGAGGAGCGGCCGCCGCCACGGTAGTCACGCTGGCCGTACTTCTGGTGATAGGTGTAGTCGGCGTGACCCGGACGGAACAGATCCTTGATTTCGGAGTAGTCCTTGGAGCGCTGATCGGTGTTCTCGATGAGCAGCCCGATGGAGGTGCCCGTGGTCTTGCCCTCGAACACCCCGGAGAGGATCTTCACCTCGTCCGCCTCGCGGCGCTGGGTGGTGTAGCGGGAGGTGCCGGGCTTGCGCCTGTCCAGATCCCCCTGCAAATCGTCTTCGCTTATCTCCAGCCCCGGCGGGCAGCCGTCGACCACGGCGCCCAGCGCCAGACCGTGGCTCTCGCCGAAAGTGGTGACCCGAAAGAGTTGGCCGAAACTGTTCCCTGCCATGGATGCTCCTTGCTGCTTAGTTCTTGTAAATGGCGAAATGGGCCTGGTACTGCTCGAGCTCTGCGCGGGTCATCACAAAGACGCCGTGGCCGCCGTTTTCGAACTCGACCCAGGTGAAGGGCACCTCGGGGAACTGGGCTTCCAGGTGGATCATGCTGTTGCCCACCTCGACCACCAGCACGCCATCCTCTTTCAGGAAGTCGGCGGCATTGGCCAGCAGGCGCTTGGTGAGCTTGAGGCCGTCGGAGCCCGACGCCAGGGCCAGCTCCGGCTCGTGGCGAAACTCCTCCGGCAGATCCGACATGTCCTCGGAGTCCACATAGGGCGGGTTGGAGACGATGAGATCGTACTTGTCACCGGCCGGCAGATCCCGGAACAGATCGGAGCGAATGGGGATAACCTGCTGCTCCAGCCCGTGATCGTTGATGTTGCGCTCGGCCACGTTGAGGGCATCGACGCTGATGTCGATGGCATCCACTTCCGCATGGGGGAATTCGTGGGCCATGATGATGGCGATGCAGCCGGAGCCGGTGCACAAGTCCATGATCCGGGTCGGTTCGTCTTTCAGGAAGGGGGCGAAGCGGTTTGCCACCATCTCGGCGATGGGGGAGCGCGGAATGAGTACCCGCTCGTCCACGTAGAATTCCCAGCCCGCATACCAGGCCTTGTTGGTCAGGTAGGGCGCCGGAATGCGCTCCTGCACGCGGCGGATGATGAGCTCGGCGATGCGGTGGCGCTCGCTGGTGGTCAGGCGGGAGTGGCGCATGCCCGGATCCACGTCCGGCGGCAGATGTAACGCGGGCAGCACCAGTTGCACGGCCTCATCCCAGGCGTTGTCGGTACCATGTCCGTAGAAGATCCCGGCGTCGTTGAAACGACTCATGGCCCAGCGCAACATGTCCTGGATGGTGTGCATTTCGGCAACCACCTCATCGATAAATATCTTGTCCAAATCCACCTCCAAGTCGAGTAATATCCGGCCCGAGAATTTTATACAGCGAGCAAGACGAGTACCTGATGAAAAAAACGCCCTCACTCACAGACGAGGAAAGCCTGCTGTTTCGTGATGCTGTCACAGGTACCCGGAAAATTAAGCAAGATACCATAAGGGCCTCCTCAAGCCCGGTCAAGCAGAAACGCGAAGTGCGCGAGAGCCGCGAAAAGCTTGGGGTTGACCACTTTTTCAGCGACGAGTACCAGCCCCATCTCGAGGCGGACGGGCCGACCCGTTACGTGCGCGACGACGTGTCAAAATTCGAGCTGAAAAAGCTCAAGCGCGGCAGCTACCCGCCGGAGATTTATCTGGATCTGCATGGTATGAACCAGCACCAGGCCAAGCAGGAGCTGGCGGCCCTGCTCACCCTGTGCCGAAAAGAGAACATCCACGTCGCCTCGGTGATGCACGGCATCGGCAAGCACATCCTCAAGCAGCGCATCCCGAGCTGGCTGGCCCAGCACCCCGCTGTGCGCGCCTTTCACCAGGCGCCGCGGGAGTGGGGGGGCGAGAGCGCCATCCTGGTGCTGCTGGACATCGAGGAGTGACCCCCTTCCCCGCCCCGCCTTGCCCCGGGCGAACGCCATAAAAAAACCACCGCCAACTTGCGGTGGTTTTTTCTTGGCGCCCCGCAGGGGTCAGCCGGCGGCTTCCATATGGCGCTTGAAGTTATCCAGGATGCTCTGCCACCCCGCCCGCTGCTGTTCGCCGCTGTGCAGGGACTCGGCATCGAACAGCTCCTCCACCCGGGTGCCCCCTTGCTCTGCCACGAACCGCACGCTCACCTCGCGGCCATCGTCCATGACGTAGCCGAGCACCGTCGGCGCAGTGACCTCGGTGAAGGTCCCCTCGAAATCGAACCCCGTGCTGCCATCCCGCGCCGCCATGTGGTGGCAAAAACGCCCACCCACCCGCAGGTCCACCCGGCTTTGGGGGCAGTGCCACTGCGGGGAGGCGGCGTTCCACGCCATGATGCTGGCGGGGGTGTTCCAGCCCTGCCACACATCGGCAATCGGCCTGGCAACCCAGACGCTGACGCTTATCTTCATCTCTCTGCTCCTCTGGCTTTCCTGCACGTTTTGCACTGTGACACTGTCATGCCACGCCGGGCGCATCGGGCTGCGCCAAAAAGTGGGCCACCAGGGCATTGGCATGGCCGTGGCCCATGGCGTGTTCGTCCTTGAGCCAGGCCACCAGGGCCATGTGTTTGCGCTCCTCTCGCACCGCCAGCAGGGTCAGCCAGTGGGCGATGGGCCGGCCGTATTTCTGCTCGATGGCGGGAAAATAGGAGGCAGGCCCCTTCACCTTCGGTTGTTCCTCCATGATGGCTTCTCCTCAAGGTGGCCACAGGCTCAGGGTTTGGGGGCGAACTGCTCGAACACCTGCTGTCCGGTCAGGGTCGGGGTGTCGTTCTTGAGGGCATAGAAGTCGGGCTTCTCGTCGATGAAGATCTGCCCGGTGAGTTCGAACCCCTGATCCTGAAACAGGCCGGCGGAGAGGATGTACTCGTCCGTCGGCAACAGATGGTAGAAAAGATGGGTGCCGCAGGTGGAGCAGAATCCGCGCTCCGCCCACTCCGACGAGCGGTAGGCCACCGGGGTCATCCCGGTGAACCGCACGCCCTTGCCCCCGTGCACCGCGAACATGGGCCCCCCTGACCAGCGCCGGCACATGGCGCAGTGACACAGGTTGACCTCCTTGTGATCGCCGCTCGACACGGTGATCCCGCCACACAGACAATGCCCTTCCATGATGCCTCCTGAGAGTTGGGGCGACAGACCGGGCGAACGGGTGCTCGCCTTCTTGCCGCACCAGATGAAGTAGCACGGGATCCGGGGGGCGGCAACTGACCATTCCGGGGCCTCACCGCGGGTCTGAGGCTCCCGGAGCGGGAAAATCCCCCTCTTTATTCATCGCGTGAATGACTCAACACACCCCATGCACCAGATAAATAATGGTCAGGTTCCCTCCTGCAAGGCGATGCGATTCCCCTCGCAATCCCGACACTCCGCCACCCGGAGGCCCTCCCCGACCTGGGTGACGGGATAGAGACAGGCCCCGCCCGATGCCAGTGCCCGGGCCATGGCCCCCTCGATGTCAGGCACCCGCAGATAGATCCGGGTGCCATCCAGGCTCGGCACATAGCTCTCCCCCTTCGCCAGGGCGCCGGAGCAGCCCGCCGTGCCACTTTCCAGGGGAAAGAGCGCCATCTCGTTGCCATCGATCTGCACCCGCTCCAGCACCGTCTCGAAGACCCCCTCATAGAAGCGGATGGCTCTCTCCATATCCTGTACCGGAATTTCAAAATGAATGGCGATGTTCATGGTCATCCTCCCTCGGTGTGAATCCGCAGGCTATCAGTGCCAAAAGAGGCGCAGCAAGCCAGCGCGGCGATCAACAAGGGAGGCGCGCGGCCTCCCCGGGGTGCTTGCGCTTGTACTGACTCTCAGGTCACCGGAGCCCAGGGATCCCCCTTGCCCGGCTCGTTGCCCTGGGTCCACCACTTGGCCTGATAGATGATCCCCTTGTGGCTCACCTTGTTGCCCGCGGTGTAGACCTTGCCTGCCTCCCAGGCCGGTACCCCGTCCACCGGCGGCGTGCCGGGGTCGACCGGGGCCGGATCCAGCGTGGCCACCACCCGTACCTTGGGCCAGCTGGCGTGGGAGCCGTAGAAGTTGGTCACGCACTTCTCGTAATCCCCCGGCACCAGGGCCGAATAGGCGGTCTGGTACCCCACCAGATCGCACTCGAAGGAGTAGCCGCCGGGTCTGTCCGGGTAGTATTTCCAGTTGCCGTCCCAGTTGGTGTAGAGCACGTCAGTGGCACCGTTGAGGTTGAGGCTGCCATAGGGGGTCTGCTGCCAGCAGGTGTTCTTCTCGTCCGCCAGTAGCGGGATACCGTAGTGGGCCGCAAGCCCCTCCCAGTAGCGGATACGGTTGACCGGCTGGCCCTTGTTCTTGTTCTGCTCGCCGCACTCGATGCCACCGTTGATGATGTTGATGGTGGTGCCAAAGCCGTAGCCGATGCCCGCCGCCAGCTCACGCTGGGAGGGCACCCAGGTCCGGTCGATGACGTGCAGCATGGCGGGTTTGGGAGCCTGGGGCGTCAGGAAGAACCAGATGGCGGAGGCGAGGTTGAGCCAGGAGTCCGCCACCAACCCGGGGTTGTTGAGGAGCACAGAGGCGTCGCCGTCGAACATGGCCTCGGAGAAGGCGCCGTAGTTGAAGTGGTAGGAGAGCTGCTTGGCGCCGCGACCGAAATAGCCCTGACCGGTGCTGCAGGGCCAGCGCCGGTTCTGCCAGTCACTCTGGCCACACCCCGTGGTGTAGCCGGTCTGCCCTTCAGACCAGCCCATCTCCCGCACGTGCACCAGGGCCTGTTGCCACTCCTCCAGCCCCAGGGGGTTGTCGGAGACATTCTCCTTGGCGATGTGGCCGCCAGTCTCCTGGGCAAAGTGGGCGAAGGCGGTGATGATGGACTTCTTGCAGATGGCGTCCGCATTGCGCCCGTCCGTGTAGTCGCCGCAGAAGGCGGGGAACTTGCCCACCGCCCGCAGGAAGCGCTCGTAGGTGTACTCCGGGGCGGCCATCTGGGTCAGGAACTCCCAGTCCGATTCGGTGAAGACCCGCTCGACCCGCTTGACGTTGTCCGGGTTGCCGGGGGCGCGGGCCACGATGGCCTCCACCACCGTGTTGGGCCGGGTGGCCAGGGCGTGGGACCAGATCCCGTACATGGGGTTGGCGGTCTTGGCCTGGGCCGCACTGGCAAGATCCGCCGCCGCCATCACATAGCCACCGCTGTTCTGGGGATCGGGCTGGATTGTCATGGCGCTCTGGCCGGGCAGTGCCCAGACGAGGGCAACCAGGCAGGCGGTGCGCGTGAGCATGAACATGGGTAACCATCCTTGTCTTGAAAATGTCAGGGCGAGCATAGGCATCCTGACAACTAAATTCACGACAAGAATTAAGAATTTGGCGAAATTGTGAGCCATGCCTCCCTGCACTCAGATGGCGCTCGTTTGCAGGGGGATCCAGCCCCTGGTCTTGCGGCCGCAGCCATCCGACCTGTCCAGACGCTTGCTCAGATCCCCCCTGCGCGCACCGCCCGGATCAGCAGATTGCGCGGGGTCATAGGTTTGGGACAGAAGGTGCCCACCTCGACCCGGTAGCCCTGCTCCTCGAGGAAAAGGGCGCGATCGAGCAGCAGCCAGATTTCCAGGGGACGGCGAAACAGGTGGCGCACCAGCTCCATGCGGGCGACATCGCCAAAGCGCCGCTCCCCCTGTGCCAGCAAGGCGGCGTAGTCGAGCCCCGCGGGCAAGCTCATCCCCTTGCGCTCGGCGGCCCAATGGCAGAAATCCTCGAAGCCTCCGGTCAGCAGGCTCTTTTGCAGGTTGGGCACCGGCAGGTACTCATCCACCCCGCGCACCTGGCGCTGCAGGCAGTCAAAGGCGAGGCGCCACACCACCTCCCGCTCCCGCAACCGGGCGATGCGGGCGCCGCCGGTCACCGTCTCCTGCAGCGGCAGCTTCAGGTCGCTCTTGCCAAGGCGCAGGGCACTGGCCCTGGCGGCCCGGGAGAGAGGCGCATAGTGCTCTCCCCTGATGAGGTGGTAGCAACACGGGGAGAGGGTCACCCCCTGGGCGCCCCCCTCGGCCACCCGCGTCAGCAGATGGGTGTGCAGATCGCCGCAGGCATGGAGCGCCATGGCGTGATGGTGCGGGGCGATGAGGGCCCCGGACTCGGTGGCAAAGGCATCCGCCTCCACGAACCGCATGTTGGCGCCGTCGCGCGCGGCGAGCCGCCGCCCCTCCTCGCAGAGCGCCCCCTGCCACTCCAGGCTCAGGATCTCGGCGCCACGGTGCAGCGACACCAGGCGTCCCAGATGCCCCTTGCCGGCGCACCACTCCAGATAGGGACCTTGGTGGGGGGGCAGACAGCCGGTGAAGGCCTCTATCTGCCCCTGCTTGCGTCCCGGCATGTACATCGCCATGGCCCTGGCGCACTGGACGGGCTCGGGGGCGAAAGGGGCAAGCTCGCCGAGAGCCTGCAACTCGGCCCCCGCCGGGATCCAGGGGGCGAGCAGGGTGCAGAGCGCATCCATGTCCCCGTCGAGGTGCGCTATCTCGTCAAGGGTCAGGGCTGCCAGGCACTTCGCAAGGGCTGGCGCCTCGCGGGCAAAGGCGATCCCCAAATGGTGATAGGGCTGGTATTGCCACCAGCGTCGCTCGGCGGTGAGCAAGCAGTCCAGTTGTCGAAAACGGTCGGCCAGCACGGTAAACCTGTCCTTTGGCGCAAAAAGGGAGGCTCATTCTAGCGATCTACCGTCAAAAAGCACTCGCCTGTGCGCCTCTGGTAGCCTGACAAAAAGCAGGGATTTGTGCTATATTCCGGCCCCTCATTCGCGCAGCCCGCCACGGCGAGCCGCTTTACCCCTATAAACGGAACCCAATCATGACCATCAATGCCATCCTGCAAGCCCGTGCAAATGCCAAATGCGAGCTGTGTGGCGCAGAACATGCGCTGACTGCCTTCCCGGTGCCGCACTCCCCCGCCAGCGACGACGACCACAGCGTGGCCCTCTGCGCCACCTGCCGCGGCCAGCTGGAGCAGCCGGACACCACGGAGGTGAACCACTGGCGCTGCCTGGGTGACAGCATGTGGAGCCAGGTGCCGGCGGTGCAGGTGATGGCCTGGCGCCAGTTGAAGGCCCTCGTCGCCCGGGGCGAGCTCTGGGCCCAGGACATGCTGGACATGATGTACATGGAAGACGAGGTCAAGGCCTGGGCAGACGCCGGCGTGACCAGCGACGATGACGACAGCGTACCGACCGTCGACTCCAATGGCGCCGTGCTGGTGGAAGGAGACTCCGTCACCCTGATCAAGGATCTGGACGTCAAGGGCGCGGGCTTCACCGCCAAGCGCGGCACCCTGGTCAAGGGCATTCGCCTGACCAACAACCCGCTGCACATCGAGGGCAAGGTCAACGGCATGCAGATAGTGCTGGTGGCCGCCTACCTGAAGAAGGCCTGATTCCGACCCCTTCAAGCCAGAAGCGCCCCCAGGGGCGCTTTTTTGTTGCCTCTGTTTCCTGCCGTTCGGGTGGCACCCGCGGGAAACTGGACTATCCTGCAAACCAGTTCCGCGGTATGCCCCCTCCCCTGGCCGCCAGTACGCCAATGGAGAGGGCCTTCCCGGCACGCATGGAAAGACCCCGGGCACCCTGATCCCCATGGCGCCCACGAGACAAGGAGCCGCCCCATGGCCAGCAAGAAAGAGATCAAGAAGAAGATCGCCGCCCGCCAGGCGAAAATCGCCAAGCACGAAGGCAAGATCAAAAAGCTGAAAAAAGCCCTGAAATAGGGGCTGACAACCATTAAAACCGCCTGATGGCGGTTTTTTCATTACTGCGTTGGCCGCAAGGCGCGTCGAGTGGCCATGACTGCCAACCTCCGGCTAGCACCAATACTTCCTGTTCCAACCACAATCCCTTTTCGATCAGATATATAAGGACCTCTTCCAGTTGCTTGCCATGCTCACTCACCACGGGGACCTCCTCCCATGGGATCTTGCCTCTGCTGATCGGTTGCCCCTCCAGACGGCGGATCAGAGTGCGGGCATAGTGATGAACATAGGCCATCAAGGTGTCGGGTAGCCAAAGAGCCAACGGACGACGAAGGGCATGGGCCAGCTCGTTAGCGATATCCAATCCGCGCTGATCCAGATCGCCAAAATGGGCCCAGGGTACGGCAGCCGGCAACAGCGGGAATACCTGACGTGCCAACTTGGTATTGCGGCCAGGCACATAGAGCAACAACTCCCCCACTTGCAGCGGGTAATCCACGAAAGCTCCCTTGTTCTCCACCGTGACCAGTTGCCGCCCCTGCCACTCAATGCCATGTAACTTACTCAAGCAGCGCTCCGGTAAGACCAGCTCTCCCAATAGTGCCAGTTGCGCCCTCATGTCGTGGCGCAGTCCGTCCTTGTCGATGAGTGACAGCGGGCTCAGCGTGCGAAGTCGAATCACTTCATCCTGTGTCAGCGTGATATCGATAGCATCATTATCTGGATCTATCCCGCTCTTGCTGTCCCCATGCCAGAGGGCATGAAAACTGGCCTGGTTTAGATGTGCGGGCAGGTCCACCCCGAGAGCCCGTATCGTGTCACGCCTGTCCGGCATCACTGGTGCAACCTGTGCCAGCTGTGCTGCGAGATAATTCCTTCCAGCATCGGTCAACACATGACGAGCCCCTCGTCCCACTGGCTTGACTCCACCCACAGCCTGCAGGAGATCTCTCAACTCGCGGCCATGCTTGCTATCGAGTGAATATCCCTGGTTATTAGTGTCTGCCAGCAAGCGGGCACAGAGATCCTGCACACGACGCTCATCAAAAAGTGACATCCTCCCCCCTCTTTCATTGCGGTTCCATATGGCCAAGTAGAGGGGATCTTTCTGTCCACAACCGTGACCTGTCTCGCACCAAAGGAAGATCGCTCTTTCAAACCGTCACCCGTCCACAAGCTCGTGGCAGGATGGTCAGCGGTTACGATTGGCAATCCATCGACATCGGTGAAATCAGTATGCTGCGACGCCATTAGTTGACCGGCGAGAAAAAAGACAGCTTATCTGCGATGTGAAGGCATCATCAAAAACTGCCTTCATGCGGTTTTTTTATACATATCCTTGCCTATTGCATTTCCAGCCACAGAACATGCTGCACCTGATTGCTCTCGCCTGGATCCTCTTCGGGGCCGGGAGAGACGCCGCTGGACGACTCGTCAAAGAGGCTGGCATCATGCCAGCTTTGACGCCAAGGACGTGCTCATGAACCCGAATACCTGGATGCTGTTTGCGCTGGCCTATCTGCTGGCGACCCTGACTCCTGGCCCCAATGTGCTGCTGGTGGTCAAGAACGGTCTGCAACACGGCTGGCGCGCCGCCCTTGTCAGCATCCTCGGCAACCTGGGGTGCCAGGCCATCCTCATCGGTCTGGTCGCCATGGGGGTGGGGGCCCTGCTGCAAACCCTGCCTCCCCTCTTTGTCGCCCTCAAGCTGGCGGGGGGTGGCTACCTGGTGTATCTGGGCTACAAGGCGCTGCGCGCGGCCAATACCGGTGCCCAAGGGCTCTCTCCCTCCACCGCTCGGGGACGCACCAGAACCACCCTCTCCTTGTTGCGAGAAGCCTTTCTGGTCTCCGCCAGCAACCCCAAGACCATCGTCTTCCTCTGCGCCCTGCTGCCCCAGTTCCTCGATCACCAGAGTCCGCTGACGCTGCAGTTCATCACCATGTACCTGACCATCTGCGCCATCGTCAGCCTGGTGCATCTGTGCTATGTCGCCCTGGCCAGGCGCGCCGGTCGCTATTTCAAGCCAGGTCGCAGCGAGCGCCTCGTTGGCCGCATCACCGGCGGGCTCTTCATCACCCTGGGCGGCGCCATCCTGCTCAGTGGTCGTCCCTGATCCCTGTGCCTCACCGCGGCTGACATTATCTGCACCATCGGCGCCGCTTGGGCGCCGCGGATCCCGGCTACCGGGGCTAGAGTTGTAGGCGTGTCTGTATATGAGCCTGCGGTGGAGCGCCATATGTATTCCTACACCCTCACCTTCCGGGAGGAGGCCGACAAGCTGACGGCCCCCGAACACGAGATCCGCTTGCAAAGCCCGGCCCAGGCCGGTGATTTCATCATTCTCTCCGATGGCAGTCGCCATCAGGTGATGTTCGTCACCCACCGCGCCCACTACAGCAGCCTCTACCTCGACAAGGGGGTCCGCATCCCCCAGAGCTGACGCAGACATCGTCTTTCGCTCCCTCCTGCTATGGTGAGAGAGGGCTGCAGCTCGCCAACGCAAGCCCCTTGCCGCCCAGGGAGCAGCAAGCCCGAATGACCCATTGCCAGAGGTATTGATCATGTTCAGACAGACCGCGCTCATCCTGACCCTCACCCTGTTGGGCAGCGCCCAGGTTCACGCCATCAGCCACAAATACGCCGAGCAGCTGGAACGCTCCGGCTGCACCCAGGTGACCGAAGCCCAGGGCTGCGATATTCACAAGAGCAAGGCGGAAAACGCCAAGGCAGGATTTGGCACCGCCGCCCCGGCCGACGAAGGCGGATTGAACATGAGCTATGAGCAGAAGCTGGAGCGCTCAGGCTGTACCCAGGTGAGCGAACTCAGCGGCTGTGACATCAACAAGAGCAAGGCCGAGAACGCCGCCGCCGGATTTGGCGCCGCCCCCGCAGCGGCCAGCGCCAGCCCCTACGCCGGCAACTGGGTCGCCACCTTCCCCGAGACGGGCGCCACGGTCGCGAACATCCGTATCGATGACAAGGATCAGGTGTGGGTCAACGACAAGCAGGTCAGTGCCAGGAAATCCGACGGCGCCCTGGTGTTCAAGGAGGGCATGGTCATCTACACCATCCAGGGGGATCGCCGCCTCAAGGGAGAAGATGGCTGGGTCGACAACGACGCGGGCACCAAGGGGCCCATCGCGGCCAAATGACCCCGTCACCATCACGACAAGGGGAGCCGAGGCTCCCCTTGTCGTTTCTGCCTGCAACCGACGCCCCCCTACCTCTTCTTCGGAAAGTCCAGCACGGCCACCACCGGCGAGCAGGACGGGAGCGCCGACCAGGAGGGGGCGTCGAAGATGAAGCGGGCGACGGCGCAGGTCGGCATGCGAGTGATACCGGAGGAAAAGCCATGAGCCAGGTCGGTGAAGGCAGGATCATGACCTACCAGCAGTACGCAGGCGAGATCATCTGAAAGCGCCCCCACCACCCCGAGAAGGGTCCCGGCATCGCTCTCGTAGAGGCCCTCGTCGATGGCGATGTGGTTCGGGGAATAACCCAGCTCTGCGGCAAGCAGCCGGGCGGTCGACAGGGCCCTGCTGGCGGGGCTCGAGAGGATGAGATCGGGCTTCACCCCCAGGTGCGCCAGGCGAGCCCCCATCAGGGGCGCATCGCGCAGCCCGCGCGCCGCCAGCGGACGAGCGCGGTCAGACAAAGATGCGTCCTCCCAGCTCGACTTGCCATGACGTACCAGGATCAGGGTTCTTCTCATGACGCACTCCCTGGTTGATAAGGGCTACAGGCAGCCCCTCAGACCGCCCCCCGTTTGCCAGCATGAAGGGGCAACAGCACCATGACCACCATGGTCAGCAGCACACCCCCTACCCCCCAGCCTACCTGTTCCCAGTGTACTGTCTCCCCGGTCAGCATGCCGGTGAGCAGCACCATTACCGGGATGAGGTAGGTATAGGCTGACACCTGTTCCGGTTGCAGCGCCACGCTTCCCTGCTGGAACAACAAGAAGCTCAGCGCCGTGGCAAAGAGAGCCAGATAGCCAAGTCCCAGCCCCACCGGCAGGGAGACCCGGCTCCAGTCGGTTTCAAGCAATCCGGGCAGCGCCACCGGGGTGAGCAGCACAGTGGCGCAGATGAGGGTCCAGCCGGTCAAGTGGAGGAAGGACTCCCCCCGATAGCAGCGCTTGATCAGGATGGGGTTGAGGGCCATGGCCACGCAGCCGAGCAGGTAGATGCGATTGCCGGGAGTGAGGCTGAGGTTCGCCACCAATCCCAGATCGCCGCGAAAGATGATGAGGGCCGCAGCCACCATGCCCCCCAGCAGGGCCAGCCCCATTCCCCAGCCGATGGCGCGGCGCAAGATCACCATGCCGGCC
Organism: Aeromonas sp.; assembly: GCF_050252055.1. Lineage (NCBI taxonomy): Bacteria > Pseudomonadati > Pseudomonadota > Gammaproteobacteria > Aeromonadales > Aeromonadaceae > Aeromonas > Aeromonas sp. Next base: position 42,555 of record NZ_JBFWLQ010000003.1, read on the forward strand.
AGGGCGCTGATCAGCGGCACCGTGGTGTAGAGTGCGCTGGCATCGAGGGCGCTGGTCTCCTGCAATGCCACGAACATGGCGACGAAGTAGCAGAGGGCCGGCAGCGAGATAAGAGTGTAGCGCCCCAGATCCCGCAGGGAAGGCTGCACCAGCACCCCCTGATACCCCAGCACCCCGACGAAAATGAGGGAGGCCAGCAGGTAGCGCACCCAGGTGACCACCAGCGGGTCCAGCACCGCGGTGAGGGCGCTGCCGATGGGAAACGAGAGGCTGATGAGCAGGGTGAACAGCAACACCTTGCCGTGGGCCTTTGCAACATGGGGAAGTAAAGACATGGGATACACCTGTCAGCAAGGGCGCCCGCAGGCGCCGACGGAAGAGATCAATAACCGTGGTCGGTCGCAGGGGACAGCTTGCCCTCGCCCAGGGTTGCCAGCAACTGGCCAAGCAGGCTGGAAGCACCGAAACGAAACCGCTCGGCCACCAGCCACTCCTCGCCAAAGAGTGCGGCCGCCATGGCGAGATACTCCGCCGCCTCCCGTGCGCTTTTCACCCCGCCCGCCGCCTTGAACCCCACCCGATCCTGCACACCGCACTCGGCGATGGCCGCCAGCATGGTGCGGCACGCCGCCGGGGTGGCATTGACCGCCACCTTGCCGGTGGAAGTCTTGATGAAGTCGGCCCCCTCTTCAATGGCAAGCAGGGAGGCCGCGCGGATAAGCGCAGGCTCCTGCAGCTCGCCGGATTCGATGATCACCTTGAGCACCCGGGCGCCGCACAACGCCTTGCAGCCGCGCACCAGCGCCCGGGCGGGGGCCTCGTCCCCGGCCATCAAGGCACGCCAGGGGATCACCAGATCGATCTCGTCGGCGCCATCCGCGAGGGCGGCGCGGGTCTCGGCCAACACGGTTGCCAGATCATCGTCGCCGTGGGGGAAGTTGACCACGGTGGCAACCTTGACCTCGGGGGTGCCCTGAGCCGCCAGGGTGAGCCTGGCCAGCCCCACGAAGCGCGGGTAGATGCACACCGCAGCGGTGGTGCCGACAGGGGTCCGGGCCTGATGGCAGAGGGCGATGATGCGCGCGTCGTGGTCATCGTCGTTGAGGCTGGTGAGATCCATCAAGTGGATGGCCCGGATGGCCGCCTCTGTGGTGGCGCAGGCAGGTTCAAAAGCAGTCACGTCGTTCATAAATAGCTCCTGTCGGGATAAGAGAGGGGCGCCGCAGCGCCCCGAAACAAAGGGTGAGAGACTCAGGCGAGGGAGAAGAAGACACCGGCGATGGCGGCGCTCATCAGGTTGGAGCAGGTGGCCGCCAGCACGGTACGCAGACCGTAGCGGGCGATGAAGTCGGTGCGCGACGGGCAGAGGGTGCCGAGGCCACCGATCAGGATCCCCATGGAGGCCAGGTTGGCGAAGCCACACAGGGCGAAGCTGATGATCACCTTGGACTTCTCCTCCAGCACCTGCAGACCGGCGGCGGTGACCGTGCTGGCGTCTTTCAGGTAGGGCGCCAGATCGCTGTAGGCCACGAACTCGTTCACCACCAGCTTCTTGCCGATCATGGCGCCGGCGATGCCGATGTCCGCCAGCGGTACCCCGAGCAGGAAGGCGAGCGGCGAGAAGATCCAGCCCAGGATGAGCTCGAGGGAGAGCGGCATGCCCACCATCTCCCCCACCCCGCCCAGCAGGGTGTTGACCAGGGTCACCAGACCAATCATGGCGATCAGCATGGCGCCGATGGCCGCCGCCAGCTTGAGGCCGCTGCTGGCCCCCTCGCCTGCCGCTGCCAGCACGTTCTCCGGCTTCTTGCCATCAAACTGGATGCTGTTGTCAAAGACGTAATCCGGCTGGCTGGTTTCGGGGATGATCAGCTTGGCAAACAGGATCCCGCCCGGCGCCGCCATGAAGGAGGCCGCCAGCAGGTACTGCATGTCCACTCCCATCATGGCGTAGCCCGCCAGCACGGTGCCGGAGACCGAGGCCATGCCGCCGCACATGACGGCGAAGAACTCCGAATCGCTCATCCTGGGCATGTAGGGTTTGACCACCAGCGGGGCCTCGCTCTGGCCGACGAAGACGTTGGCCACCGCCGACATGGATTCGGTCTGGGAGGTGCCAAGCAGCCGCGCCATGGCGCCACCGATGATGCGGATCACCACCTGCATGATGCCGAGGTAGTAGAGCACGGCGATGAGCGCCGAGAAGAAGACCACCAGGGGCAGCACGTTGAGGGCAAACACGAAGCCGATGCCCTCTACCGAGAAGTTGACCAGGTTGCCAAACAGGAAGTGGATCCCCGCCTTGCCGCTTGCCAGCACCGCCTCGACCCCGTGGGCCATCCCCTCCAGCGCCCGGCGTCCCAGCGGCACATAGAGCACCAGAGCGCCGATGGCGACTTGCAAGGCCAGCGCCAGCCCCACGGTGCGCAGGCGAATGGCCCTGCGGTTGGTCGATGCGAACACGGCGATGAGGAGCAGCGCCGCCATACCGAGAAATCCTGCTGCAAACATATCTGACCTCCTGGTCGTTCCCTGCTTACTGGAAGTGGTGCTGGATGAAGGTGTTGATGAGGCGGATGAAGTCCGCTTCCGCCAGCTTGGCGCACTTGAGGGTCTGCTCGTGGGAGAGCTGCACGTCACCGAGCCCCTCCGCCATGTTGGTGATGGCGCAGATGGCCAGCACCGGCAGCGAGCAGTGGGCGGCACTGACCACCTCGGGCACCACCGACATCCCCACCACGTCACCCCCGATGATCTGCATCATGCGGATCTCGGCGGCGGTCTCGAAACAGGGTCCGCTGTAGGAGACGAATACCCCCTGATTGACGGCGATCCCCTCCCGCTCGGCCAGCGCCAGCGCCTCGCTGCGCAACCCCTTGTCATAGGCATTGGCCAGGCTGAAGAAGCGCGGGCCGTAGGCCTCGTCATTGGCACCCGTCATGGGGTTGCCCGGCATGGTGTTGATGTGATCGTTGAAGATGACAAGGGAGCCGACCCCGATGCGCTCCGGGCGCAGCGAGCCGGCCGCATTGGTTACCAGCAGCAGCTCGCAGCCCAGGCGCTTGAAGGTGCGCACCGGGGTGGTCATCACCTTCATGGTCTCGTGTTCGTAGTAGTGGCCGCGCCCCTTCATGCAGACCACATCCACCCCGTGCAGCTTGCCGAGCACCAGCTCGCCACTGTGACCGGCCACCGTGCTGACCGGGAAGCCCTCCAGCTCCTCGTAGGGAATGGTGACCTTCTCTTCCAGCGCATCGGCCAGCACGCCGAGGCCGGAGCCCAGGATCATGGCGGCGCGGGGGGCAAACCCCGGCTTGCGGGCAAGAATGGTGGCGACGGCGTTGAGTACGGGATCGTGTTGCATGAGTTGTACCTCTTGAGGCTGTGAATGAGACATGACGCTCACTCTAGGGGAGGTATTGGACGACAAAAATCGCTAAAATCGGCCTGATTATCCCGATATACAACACAATGAGCGACGTAATGGGGTAATGACGCACCCGAAATGGCCCAAAAACCGCTGCTTCATGCCATTTCTCCGTCAAACGGGTCGCCGGAGGGCGAAAACCGAAGTGATGCGGATCGCGGTTTCAGGAGGGACCCGCCTCCCTGCCCCGCCATTCCCGTGCCCGAACTTTGACGGCGATCTCACCCCTCAAGCCTGGAGAGACCATGTTCCCGGACAACCAATGGCGCGATCGCGTCACCCTCAAGATGTTGCGTTACTTCCATGAAGTGGCCAGCCAGGGCCACTTCAGCCGGGCAGCCCTGCGGCTCAATGTCTCCAAATCGCCGCTCAGCGCCCAGATAAAGGAACTCGAATCCCTGCTGGGTGTGGCCCTGTTTGAGCGCCACACCCGCCAGGTGAACCTGACCCCCACAGGGCGCCTGTTGCAGGCCGAATGCGATCGCCTGTTCGACGTGCTGGAGAGCGGCCTCAACCGGGTGGTGCAGGCAGGGCGCATGGAGCGCAACCAGATCCGCATCGGGCTGGTCAGTTCCATCTTCTGGGCCGGCTTTGGCGAGGTGATCCGCCAGTGTCACCAGCGCCACCCCGAGTGCGAGATCTCCTTCACCGAGCTCTCCCCCGAGCGCCAGAAGCAGGCGCTGGCCAGCAAGGAGATAGACATCGGCCTCGCCCGCTTCGCCGACACCCTCAACATCCACCCGCTGCAGGCCGAGACTGTCTATCGGGAGTCCATGGTGCTGGTGGTATCGGACGAGCATCCCCTGCGGGATCGCAAGCGGGTCTCCCTCCCTGAACTCGCCGCAGAGCCCTTCGTGCTGATGAGCCGCGCCAACTCCGCCTCCACGGATCTCATCATCAACGCCTGCCTAGTGGAGGGCTTTTACCCCCGCCTGCGTCAGGAGGTGGTGGAGCCCAATACCCTGATGGCCGTGGTGGCCACCAGCCAGCAGGTGGCCCTTGTGCCCGCGAGCTACGCCCGCCAGAAGTGGCCCCACGTGCGCTTCATCCGCCTCGAGCAGGGGATCCCCGCCGATCTCTGCGTGCTCCATGCTCCGCCCCTGGTCGGGCAGCTGACGACCACCGCCATCCGCCACTTCATCGACACCATGAGCGAGCAGATGAACCTGCCGGAGCGAGGCTGAAGGCAAAAAGCCCGATGAGGGGATCATCGGGCTCTGCGGCAAGGATCAGGGGCTCACTTCTTCCATGAAGACAAGCCGAAGGGGTTCGGCCAGCAGTTCGTCCGCCTGGCGAGCGAAAGCCTGGAAATACGCGGTCTCACAGTGGGCATCCAGGGCGGCCTGACTCACGAAGGCTTCCCGCATGTAGAAGGTGCCGGGTTCATCCTTCAACTCGAACAGCACGTAATCGAGGTTGCCTGGCTCTTGGCGAGTGGGGCCAATCAAGGTGAGCAGGGCATCGCGAAGGCGCTCTCCCATGCCGTCACGGGCCTTGAGCACCGCGATCGATACCAGTTTGTCTGTCTCTTTTTTCATCCAGTTATCTCCGTTGTACATCGTCAACACGCCAGAGAGTGCAACCTGGACAGCGATTTATACTGCCGGATGCGCCTCCATCAGACGTTGCCCAGTGTAGGCAGGACGGTGGGGGCCATATAGGGGGGCAGAATGAACACTGTGTTCAACGGGGTGGATAACCACGCCGTGCACGGAGGAACAAACGAGCGGGAGGGATCATGGCGCAAAGGGTGGCAACGGGACCCGCCAGGAGGCGGCACGGCTTGCTGCCCCCCTGGTCCAGGCTAAGGGCCTGCAGACCAACGTTCAACGTCAAGGCAATAGGTGGTGAAAGGGTGTTCGCCCAGGCGCGTTTTCCTCACCCAGATGGCCCGTCTGGCGAGGGACCGATAAGGCGGGCGAGTATCCAGCAGGTGAAAGAGTATCGTCCGATGGCCAAGCTCCCTCGCCCACCCCATCATCTCGTTGAAAATCGCCACGCCGCTTCCCCAGCCGGCCCTGGCGAGCACGATGGCAAGCTCCACCCCCTCGTCATCGGGCTGGATGCCGCACCACCCCGCCAGGGTGCCGTCGAGGAAGATGGCGCGCACGCGGCAATCTGGCCGGGCGTCGACTCCCAGCTTGTACGCCATCCAGTCGTGCACCCCGGCCACATCGAAAAGCGGGTGAGGGATCAGGTGCTTTCGCAGCGTCTCGTCGTTGAGCAGCGGCAGAAAATCCTCTGCCCTGACAGCAGAAAAGGGGCTGAACACCATGGAGGTCTCTCTCATTGCGCGAAGAGGCCCCCCTAGTAGGGGGTGCCATCCTTGTGTCTGGCTGACCAGGCACCATCGGCCCCCTGTACCAGGGCCAGATCGTCATCGGGATAGTCGACGGTGTCCCCTGGCAGCCTGTCGCCCACCTCGAGATAGACGGCGTCCACCTCACCGTGGTTGAGCAACTGGTGGGCCAGGCCGCTGCCCCCCTTGAAGCCGATGCACTCCCCCGGCGACATCCGGTACTCCTCCTCCCCGTGGCGCAGGGTGGGATTGCCCGAGAGTACATAGACGAACTCGTCCTGCAGGCCGTGATGGTGCTTGAGCGCCGAGATGGCTCCCGGTGCCAGGGTCGTCAGATTGACCCCGAAGTTGGCGAGGCCGAAATGATCCCCCAGCCTGCGCCGGGTGCGGTGCTTGACCAGGGAGGCAAAGGGCTCCGGATAGAGGGACTTTGCCTTGTGCTCGGGGATGGCCGTTGCCTGAATGGCGCGCTTGTCAGTCATGTTCTGATCCTCCCTGTGAATGACGTCTCTCTTTATAGCCTGCTCCTTAGCGACAAAACATGGGCAGGGGTTGAAGGGGTGTCTCGCACACCATGCCATGCCCGGTTGCCGCCAGATGGCAAAGACACCCTGTTTTTCGTTTGGCTATCTTAATGGCACACCGGAAAATGGGAAGTCGCGTTGGCGACCTCACCAATGGAATAAAGAAGATGGCCCGCGATCACTGGGAAATGCCCTCTTCCAGCGGCCCGGGTATGGAGGGGCACCGGCACATGCAGACCCGGTGACTAGAGCACCTCAATCCTGACCTTGATAAGCCCGGATCGGGGATTGCCGATGGCGCTGAACGCCGCCCTGGAGAGATCGATGATGCGCCCGCGGGGGAAGTTGCCCCTGTCGTTGACCCGCACCACCACGCTCTTGTCGTTGGCCAGGTTGGTGACCCTGACCAGGGCGCCGAAGGGCAGTGTCATGTGGGCGGCGGTGTTGGCGTGGCGCTGGTAAGGCTCCCCGCTGGCGGTGCGCTTGTTGTGGTAGCGATCGGCGTAATAGGAGGCGAGCCCCGTCTGGGTATAGCCTCGCCAGTTGCCCGCACTGCCTGCATCAGGCTGGCTGCTGCAGGCGGCCAGCAGCAGGCACAGGCAGGCCAGCAGCCCTTTTTGTCGCGTCGTCATGCGTTGCTTCCTCGATGGGACAGAGCGACCAGCATCGCCAGTCAGGCTTCCGTTAACAGGGGCCTACTCTCTCACATTTCCCATGGAAAACGGGAGGCCCAAGCCTCCCGTTTGTGTGTTCACCCGTCAGCCCCTGTCAGGGGAAGATGTCAGGCGATGAGCTTGTCGTCGGCGAAGCCAAAGCCGCGCAGCCCCACCACATGCACATGCTCGTGCTTGCCCTGCACCTTGCGGATGAGCTTGTAGGTGGTGCCCTTCTCGGGGCTGATGTTCTCCGGCGCCGCGATAAGCAGCTGCATATCCTGGCGCTCGCACAGCTCGAACAGGGTGGCGATGGATTTGCCATCAAGCCGCGCCGCTTCGTCCAGGAACAACAGGCGGCAGGGAGCGATGTCCTTGCCGCGCAGACGGCGGGACTCCTCCTCCCAGCTGATGAGCACCATGAGCAGGATGGCCTGACCGGTGCCGATCGCCTCGCCGGTGGAGAGGGCGCCGCTCTCGGCACGCAGCCAGCCGTCGGCCCCGCGCTGCACCTCGATCTCCAGCTCCAGGTAGTTGCGATAATCCAGCAGCACGTCCCCCATCACCTGATAGTTGCGCTCCCCCTGCTCCACCTGCGGATTGAGACGCTGGAAGAGCTTGGCCATGGCCTCGGAGAAGCTGAGCTCCTTGTCGGCGAAGAGATCGTTGTGCATGGCGCTCTGATCGGCGAGTGCGGTCAGGAGGCGAGTGTGGGCCTCGCGGATATTGACGTTGAGACGCACCCCGCGCACCAGACCGAAGGCGATGTTCTGCAGGCCCTGGTTCAATACCCGGATGCGGTTCTGCTCCCGGCGGATGATGTTGGTGATCTTGGCCGCCACCTCGTGGGAGGAGAGGGACAGGTGGGTTTCCCGCTGCTTGAGCTCGTCAGCGAGACGCGCCAGCTCGATCTCCATCTCCTCGATCGCCTCGACCGGGTCATCGGAGCGGATGATGTCGTTGCGAATGCGATCTTTCAGGTAACGGTAGACCTGCACGTAGAAGGCCACCTTCTGCTCGGTGCTGCGGTTGCCTTCCGACAGCCGCAGCGCATCGCGCAGGGCCTCGTCGTGGGCCACCGCCACCCGCAGGGCGCCGAGGGCCTTGTCCGACATGGAGCGCAGCTCGTCGCTGTCAAGATAAGCCAGCTCGCGCTTGTTCAGACGCTTCTCGACGTCGGTCTCCCGTGCCAGACGCACCACCCGCGACCAGCTCGCCTTGTGACCCACCAGGGATTTACGGGCGCTGTAGTAATCCTTGCCTTCGAGCTTGAGACGACCGCCAAGGGATTCGATTTCGCGCTTGCACACCTGCAACTGGGCCTCGGCGCTGGTGCGGCGGGTCCGGGTGCGGATAAGCAGCTCTTCAATCTCTTTCTTGTGGGCACGGGCCTTCTCTTCCATATCGTCAGAGAGGGTCAGCCCCATGGCCGCCAGCTCCTGCTCGAACTCCGCCAGGGTCTGCCCCTTGGCCGAGGCGCTGGAATCCAGCGCCGTGCGCAGTTGCAGCGCCTCGGTGTGGCGCTGGGTGATCTGCTTGTGCTGCTCACCGGCGGTGCGGGCGGTAAGCTCTGCCGCCTTGAGCTTCTCTTTGAGTCGCTCGCTCATCTCGGACGCCTTGCCCAGCAGATCTTGCGCATCCTGATAGGCAAAGTGCGGCAAACGGGCCACCAGCTGATCGAAGGCGTAGCAACGGCGCTTCTGCTCGGCCAGCAGGTCGCTCACCTCGTCAAAGGCCGCCTGCAGGGCCGCCAGATCCTGGGGATCCTGGCGCAGCACCTGCACCATGGTTTCCAGTTTTTCCAGCGCCTTGCCGTGTTTGGCGATAAAGGCTTCGGCTGTTTTAAGGGCCTCCACATCGGCGTGAGCCGCCTCGAGGCGGGCCGCCAGGTCTGCCTCGGCAAACAGGTGGGCAAAGGGCAGCATCCCCTGCACCAGCTGGATATGGCGGGTCAGCTGGGCGGCGGCCGCTTTGGCATCACTCAGCTGCTTGTCGCACTCGGCGATGGTTTCTTGCAGCTTGCGCTGCTCGTGCTGCTTGGCCTGCACCTCGGCTTCGGGGTCCGGGCGGAAGGCGATATCCAGATGCTGGCCGATAAAGTCGCGGAAGTGGCCGTAGAGACGGTGGTACTTCTGCTGCTCGAAGGCGGCCTTGGCGTAGCCCTCGATGAGGTTTTCCCGCTCAAGATCGAGCTGCTCGATCCGTTTTTCCCGGGCGGCGCGGCCAAACAGCGGCAGCTCGGGGTAGCGGGAGAAGCGCACCTGACGCTTGCTGGTGCGCACCAGCACGGCGTCCCCCAGCTCATCCGCTTCCACCAGATCCTCGTCAAAGGAGTCGGGGTTGCCCTGGATGAGGTAGATATCTTCCGGGCAATCTTCCAGCTTTTTCAGCCGCTCGATGGCGCCTTCGAGGTCGAGCACCACCAGGGCGCTGCGAGCCGGGCCGTAGAGTGCGGAGTAGTAAGGGGCATCATCGATGGAGATGTCGTCATAGACGTCCGAGAGCAGCACGCCCCCCACCTGCTCGGCGATGCGGGCAAGACGCGGATCCGCCTCGCCGGCACCCAGCTGCAGGTTGCGAATTTGCATCTCCAGCGCCTGTTTCTGGCCCTGAATGCGGTTGCTCTCCTGCTCGAACTCCCGCTCCTTGTCGAGCACGCTCTGCATGCCGGAAGAGAGTTCTTCGGCGGTGGCCAAGGCCAAGCCACTCTGCTCGCGCAGTTGCTCGAGTTTTTCAAAGGATTTGAGCCAGCGCGGGGCCAGCTTGGTCAGCTCCGCGATATCGCGACCCAGCTGAGTGCCCTGATGTTCGAGGCTGGCGCGGCGCTGATTGGCCTCTGCCTGCTGCTCGGAGAGCTCCTCCTGGCGGGTGCGCTGGGCTTCGAGGAAGATCTCCAGCTCGTCCTGGCTGGCAATGTGCTGACCAGACGCCTGGGCCAGCTCGTCTCGCAGCCGCAAGAGCGTCTTCTGGCTTTCGCTCTCTTTCTCGAGGCGAGCCAGCGCGGCGCGCAGACCCTGCCCCTGGGCAATGCGGGCCTTGTCTTCGATGTGGCGCTTGAGCAGCCCCTGCGCGGTGGGCCAGGCAGCCTCGCGCACTGTCTCGGGGGCGATGCTGAGCAGCAGCGCCAGCGCCGCTTCGTGTTCGGCCACCGCCGCCTTGGCCAGCGCCAGCTGCTGCTCGGCCCCCAGCACCCGGCTGGTGAGGCTCTGCTCGGCTGCGCGGAACTGGTGCAGGGTGTCGCTCGCCTGTTCGGCGGTCAGCCCCGGCAGCTCGCACTGCTCGCGGGCAGCATCGAGGGCCTGCACCGCCTGACGGTACTGGATGGCGCGGGTCTGCTGGATATCGAGCGCCTGCTGATAGTCGGCCAGCTGGGTCTTGAGGCTGTCTACCTCTGCCTGGGCCAGCTCCTTGCGCTCTTCCACTTCCAGCAACTGGCCGTGGATCTCTTCCACCACCGCCTGCTGTTGCTCCAGCTTGTCGTTGAGCTCCGCCAGATCGGCGCGATAGAGGGCAATCTTCTTTTGCAGCGCCACGGCCGCCATCACCTTGGCCAGGTGCTCGGCGGCGGACTCCAGCTCGTCGGTCAGGAGCTTCTCGCGGTTGGTGAGCTGATCCACCTCGTCCGCCAGATAGATGGCGCGCTGTTTCTCCTCGGCAAGCAAACGGCGTTTGCCGGCGAGCTCAGAGCGTGCCTTGAGGGCCAGCTCGGAGAGACGGCTCTTCTCGGCGGCGCCCCGCACATACTCCGCGGCCACATAGTGGGTGGTCTCGGTGATGAGATTCTTGAAGAGATCCCGCTGACCCTGGGTCTCCTTGATGGCTTCCAGGGTGCGGCGGTTCTCGTAGATGGCCGCCTCCATGTCCTGGAACGCCTTGCGCACCCCGGAGTTCTCCGGCAGCAGGTATTCACGCAAGGAGCGGCTGATGGAAGACGAAATACCGCCGTAGAGGGAGGCTTCGATCAGGCGATAGAACTTGCCGCGATCCTTTTGATCCCGCAGTTTCTTCGGGGTGATGCCGAACTCGAACATGAAGTTGTGATAATCGGTCACCGTATTGAACTTGGCGACCTTGATGGCGCCAAGCTCCGCTGCCGCCCCCTTCAGATCGGCGAAGGCACGTACCCGGCCCTTGCCGTCGTCGAGCTTCTCCAGCAGCAGATCCGTGGGCGCCAGGTGCTCGGGCACATCCACCAGGGCGAACGGGGTGATGTTGACCTTGTTGTCACGGTTGGCCACCTGCTCCAGGTGAACGCCGACCCAGATCCGCTGCTCGCGGCTGTTCATCACTTCCAGCAGCGAATAGCAGTGGCCACGCTGCAGCTTGCCGTAGAGCCCCTTGTCGCGGGAGGCACTGCTGGAACCCGCTTCCGTGGTATTACGGAAGTGAAGCAGTGACTGGTCGGGAATGAGGGCCGCGATAAAGGCCGCCATGGTGGTGGACTTGCCCGCGCCGTTGCCGCCGGACAGGGTCGTGACCAGCTGGTCGAGATCGAAGGTGCGGGCGAAGAAGCCGTTCCAGTTGACCATGGTCAGGGATTTGAATTTGCCTCTCACGCCACACTCTCCATCAAACCGGCAGACACCATCAGTGCCGGCACATTAACGTTGCAGATCATCTTCCACCTCCAGCTCCAGCTGCTCTTCGTCCAGATCCTCTTCGATATCCTCGAACAGGGAATCGCTGCTCGGCATCTCGTCGTCGTGGAAAATGGCCTCCCCTTCCTGGATCATCCGCAGTTGCACCGCACGGGGATCCTCGTCGGAGCGCACATCGGCGGCGAAGCGGAACACGGACTCGTTGACCCGGAATTTGTCGCTGTTGCCAAGGGGGGTGATCATCCCGAGGCGCTTGAGGCGACGCATGGAGGTGCGGATCTTCTCGAGCAGCTTCTTCTTGTCCAGATCCGTGCCGCCGGAGCGGCTGTTGACCATGCGCAGCAGTTGCTTCTCGTCCGCCAGACTCAGCACCTCTTCTTGCAGCTCGCCCATGGCGAACACCCCTTCAGAGGCGAGCCTGTCCGGGCTCAGGAACAGGTAGCAGAGCACCTTGCCCACCAGCATATCGAGCTCAGATAACACTGTTGTACCGATGTCGGCGCTCGGGCGCGGACGCAGGTAGAAGAAGCCTTCCGGCGCCTTGATGAGTTCCACCTGATAGCGACCGTAGAAGATCTCCAGCTCCTGGTGGTACTCCACCAGGGCCGAGTGCTGCTCGAATTCGTCGGCACTGATGTGGCGACCGGAGCGCAGGGCGGTGTCGATGCGCGGAAACAAGGGGTTGGCGATGGCCTCTGCGAGGCGCAGGGGCAAGGGGAATTCAGTATTGATCGATGACATAGGCCTGAACCTTGGATCCAGCTTGGTTGATGGGTTTCCATGCGGGTTGGCGGTGATGTTCGCGCTCACCGCTGGCATGGCCGAGACGCACGGCCTGATCGATCAGGAGGCGCGCCACGTCGAAGTGGGCATGAGCCGGGTAGTCCAGCAGGTATTCCCGCAGCACGTCGGCAAGATCCAGCCGATCTCCCTGCTCCGGGTAGCGGGCCAGGTAGCGCTCGATGCGCTCCGCCAGCTCCTGGTTGATGTCCACCATCTCCACGTACTCCATCTCGAGGGGCACCTCGCCGGTCACCTCCTCGTCGTGGATGGCGATGGTTTCATCCCGCAGCTCCAGCAAACGGGGCTCTTCGGCCACCCGCAACAACCAGCTGTGCTGCTCGAAGTTGCGGATGGATTCCCGCAGCCGCTGGCTGAAGGCGCGGTTCTTGTCCATGTCGATGGCGTTGCGGATGAACTTGTGGACGTGCCTGTCATAACGGGACCAGAGCTCAATGCACTGCTGGCCCCAGGCGGTGATGACGTCCAGACGCCCCTGCAGGGCGTGGGTCAGCTCCTCGACGTGGAACAGATCATCGCGCCCCTGGGCCGCTTCCTGAATGTTGAGCAGCCCCGCCTGTAGGCGGTGGCCGGCGGCGTCCAGGGTGTCCTGCAACTCGCGCAGGGTCTGGCCGGTCTCGTGCAGGAGCTTCTCGCAGCTGTGGATGGCATCGACCCAGTTCTGGGTCAGCAGGGCCGCGATCTCGCTCTTGACCTGGTTTTGCTGCTCGTCCATGGCGCGCTGGGTGAGATCGATGCGCCCGAGCGTCTCTTCCAGGGAGAAGGAGAGGCGCGGCAGCACCTCGGCGTCCCACTGCTCCCGGGTGTTGGTCTCGAGCGCCGCCTTGCGGGCGGTGTCGAGCTCGGCCGCCAGGTGCTCGAGCAGGATGGAGAGCTTGATGGAGTCCACCTGGCGCTGATCCATGAAGAAATCGACGATGCTCATGCCAAGACGCGACAGGCGGTAGAGGCTCTCCCCCGCCACCATGTCGGTGGTGAAACGCGACAGCAGTTGCTGGCGAATGAGATCGTTGATGGCGTTGTTGGCGCGACCGGTGAGGGTCTCGTCCATCTGGCCGAAGGCACTGCTGACATAGCCAAAGGCATCGTGCAGCGCGGCCTCCGAGAGATCAGACTCGTCCTCGGAGAGCGTCTTGATCGCTATCAGAAAGGCCAGCCTGTCGGTGGGGAGGTTCAGCGCCAACCCCTCCTGTCTGACCCATCCCACCGTCTCTGGCAGGGTACGGGATGTACTCATCATGACGTTATCATCTCGTTGTTATAGTCGGCAGGTCTTTGCCTGCCGTGGTGATATAGGCCGGGGTCGGTGGCGCCCCGGCGGCTGGATCCCGCATCGTATTCACGCCGGTGGGGCTCAACCGGCCGGTTTCTGGGCCATCACATGGATGTAGCGCCCCAGGGAAACAAAGGGCTCCTGGCGGCAATATTGCTGCTCCATGGCGAGCAGATCCTCGAACTTCTCGACCTGATCCTGCTTGTGGCGCATGTAGTCGTGGATGACACGCACCCCGGTCTTGCCGATGATCCGCAATCCCCCCCGGCCTATCCAGTCATAGACCTGCTCCGGCAACTGGGGATTGGTGGGTGTCAGGGCGGTCTGGCGTTTCTTGCGAAGGCCCAGGCGCACATAGTCGAAATTACCCACCACCAGGCTCTGGAACAGGAGGCCGTGACGATTGTAAAAAAGCAGCGACAGTATGCCCCCTGCCTTGACGAAAGGGAACAGACCCAGCAAGGTCTGGCGCGGCTCGGCGAGCCACTCCAGTACCGCGTGACAGAGCACCAGATCGAAGGTGCCGGTCACCTGGTGCTTGAGATCCTGAATGGGGCAATGGATGAGACGAATTCTGTCTTCCAACCCCTTCTGGGCGATCTGCTCCCGGGCCAGATCCAGCATTTCTGCCGACAAATCGCACAGCTCCACCTGATGGCCCATGGCCGCCAGTTTCTGGGCGAAGTAGCCAAAGCCGCCGCCGGCATCCAGGATGCGCAGCGGCCGGTTGCCCAGGCGCGCCAGGCAGGCTTCGATGTCACTCCAGACAATGGTGGTGCGAATGCGCCCCTTGGTGGAGTCGTAAATGTTGCGAGCGAACTTGTCCGCGCGCCCGTCAAAACTCTGATCTTGCTTCAAGACACACTCATCTTCGACCGCCCCGCCATGAGGGCCGCAGGAGGAACCACACCGGATTGGGCCACAGGAAAAAAGAGGGGTATTCTGTCACATCCCGAATTTGCTGAAAACTCAAGGACGTGTCTGTCGTGTTCGAGCTCAACTTCTTTGTCATCAAGAAATGGCTGGGCCATCTGCTGATGCCGCTCCCCTTCTCTCTCTCCTTGTTGGTGCTGGCGCTCGCGTTGCTCTGGTTCACCCGCTTTCAAAAAAGCGGCAGGCTGCTGGCGACCCTCTCCTTGGTGATCATCGCCCTGATGGGGACGCGGCCGGTGAGCTACGAGCTGGCCCGCAGCCTGGAGCAGACCTATCCCCCCTTCGAGGTGAGCCAGCATTCGGACATCCAGGCCATCGTCGTGCTGGGCAACGGTCATGTGAGCGATCCGGCCATCCCAGAGCGCGCCTGGCAAAACAACATCTCCCTGGCGCGCACCCTGGAAGGGGTTCGCCTGGCCCTGGCCTATCCAGAGGCCGAGCTGGTATTCTCCGGCGCCGTGGCCGGGGATCCCCTGTCGAACGCCGAGGTCAACGCCCGCATGGCGGCAAGCCTTGGCATCCCGCGTGCGCGCATGACGTTGTTTGAAAACAACAAAGACACCCATGACGAGGCGGTCAGCATCGCCGCCCACCTCAACGGCAAGCGGGTGGCGCTGGTGAGTTCGGCCACCCACCTGCCCCGGGCCATGGCCCTCTATCGCAGTCAGGGACTCGATGCGGTGCCGGCTCCCACCGATTACACCGCCAAGCAGAGTCAGGAGCCGCAACCCCTCTACAGCTACCTCCCCAAGGGGCGTTATCTGATGTATTCCGAGGCTGCCATTCACGAGTGGATTGGGGTATGGTGGGCCCGTTTGCGTGGGCAGGTCACCGAGTGAGCAATCGCGCCTTGCATTCCTGATTTGGATCAGGAAAGCGAAAAAAAATTACGTCATTTGCCGCCGGGTCAGCTATCTTGGGCTCGGTTCAATTCATATAATGTTGCGCAATCAAATGCCTAGGAGATATAGAAGATGAGACAGCACCTGGTAATGGGTAACTGGAAACTGAACGGCACCAAGGCTTCTGTAGAAGCCCTGATCAAAGGACTGACCCCGGCCGCTGCCGCTCATCCTTCCGTGCAAGTGGCCGTCTGCCCGCCGGTTATCTTTTTGGGTCTGGTTGAACAGCTGACCGCCGGCAGCAAGATCGCCTACGGTGCCCAGAACGCCGACGTTCACGAGTCCGGCGCCTTCACCGGCGAAAACGCCCCCTCCATGCTCAAAGCCTTCGGCTGCACCTACTCCCTGGTCGGCCACAGCGAGCGTCGTACCCTGCACGCAGAGACCGACGACGTGGTGGCTGCCAAGTACGAAGCCATCCAGAAGGGCGGCCTGATCCCCGTGCTGTGCATCGGTGAAACCCTGGCCCAGTTCGAAGCCAGTACCACCAACCAGGTGGTCGAGACCCAGCTCAAGGCCGTGATCGATCGCTGCGGCATCGCCTCCTTCGAGAACGCCGTCATCGCTTACGAGCCGGTATGGGCCATCGGCACCGGCAAGACCGCCACCCCGGAGATCGCACAATCCGTGCATGCTCACATCCGTCAATACCTGGCCGGTTTTGATGCAGCCGTGGCTGCCAAGGTACAGATCCTGTACGGCGGCTCCGTGACTGGCGCCACCGCTGCCGACCTGTTCGGCCAGCCGGACATCGACGGTGGCCTGGTGGGTGGCGCGTCCCTGAAAGTGGACGACTTCTCCCAGATCATCGCTGGCGCCGCCAAGTAAGCGCCAAGCAAAGAGGGGCCCCGCCCCTCTTTGCATATCGCTTTCCTATGGACCCTCTCGCCATAGGAAAGCCGATATAGTAAAAGCGGCCAGCCGTATTTTTCAGAATCTTGATTTTCGACAACTCAGATCCAGAGGCACTCATGACCAAACAAATCAAACGTATTGGTGTTTTGACCAGTGGTGGTGACGCACCGGGTATGAACGCAGCCATCCGCGCCGTGGTGCGCGCCGGTCTGCATCATGGCCTGGAAGTTTACGGCATCTATGATGGCTACCTCGGTCTGCACCAAGACCGTATCGTCAAGCTCGAGCGTCACAGCGTTTCCGACGTCGTGAACCGTGGCGGTACATTCCTCGGCTCCGCCCGTTTCCCCGCCTTCAAGGATCCGAAAGTCCGTGCCGAAGCGGTCGAAAACCTGAAGAAACACGGCATCGATGCCCTGGTGGTCATCGGCGGTGACGGCTCCTACATGGGTGCCAAGAAGCTGACCGAAGAGGGCTTCCCCTGCATCGGCCTGCCGGGCACCATCGACAACGACATCGCCGGTACCGACTTCACCATCGGCTTTGACACCGCCCTGAACGTGGTCGTGGACGCCATTGACCGCCTGCGCGATACCTGCAGCTCCCACCACCGCATCTCCGTGGTCGAGATCATGGGCCGCCACTGCGGCGATCTGGCCATGTCTGCCGCTGTTGCCGGTGGTGCCGAGTACGTGATCGTGCCGGAAGTGGCCTTCGACAAGGAGAAGCTGCTGCAACAGATCAAGGAAGGGGAAGCCAAGGGCAAGAAGCACGCCATCATCACCATCTGCGAGCATGTCACCGACGTCAACGCCCTGGCAAAAGACATCGAGGCCATGACCGGCCGCGAAACCCGCGCCACCATCCTGGGTCACATCCAGCGTGGCGGTTCTCCCACTGCCCGTGACCGTATCATGTCCAGCCGCATGGGTGCCTTCGCCGTCGAGCAACTGCTGGCGGGCCAGGGTGGCCGCTGCGTCGGCATTCAGGGCAACGAGATGGTGCACCACGACATCATCGACTGCATCGAGAATCTGAAGCGCCCGTTCAACCAGGAGCTGTACGATCTCTCCACCACCCTGTTCTAAAGGCTGTGGTCTGACAAAAAACCCTCCTCTGGAGGGTTTTTTTATGCGGGCTCCTCACCCCCTCCTCCCTCTGCGGGGGCCCGGCTATCCACTGGCCACTGTCGCCATGTCTTACCCCTTGCCCGGCGGCCCTGAGCCTCTGACCCCACGACCTTCTCCTTTACTTCTTTCCCCCGCTTTTCTACTTGCTCACCTTGTTCGCGACGGGTATGGATAAAGGCCTTGGTGGCGCAGTGCCACGGCCCTGCGCCAGGCCTCCCCTGCCCTTCATCCCATCACACTGGCGCCATATAGCAACCCGGGTGGGCAGACGATATCTCCCGCTTCCCCTGCGCGCGGGCCCGGTGGCTCGCCCCCCCAAGAAAACAGCGAAAAACGGGGCTTCCGGCCACCCAAGGCCCCATGAAGATCGAACCCCCATTTTCCCGCTTTCCCCCTTCCCTTCCATGCTCCTTTGGCGGCCCTTTTGTCGTTTTTCTGTACTCTTTTTGCTCTCAGCCTGTTTGGGATGAGCAGAAAATTGAGCCTTCATCGGATAACCCTGGCTGGCAACAGCCTTGCAGACTGGGGTTGGGATACAAGTCGTGAGAAAACATGACATGGGATGACAAAACCTGGCTGACAGCCACCAACCTCACTATGGCGACACCAATCGGCGCATCCCGCAGGCCATTTTGCTGACTAAAAATGGAGATCACCACAAAGAAGCCAATCGGAACCTCCAAGGAGAGAGTCACAAAATCAACATAACTCAATGTATTTAAAGACTTTATATGTATCCCATTTCACTGGCATCACCATGAAATCCTTTCCAGGACAAAAAATGCCCTTAAACTTGGAAAAATACAGCCATATTTCACCGCTAAACCATTTTCGCCTCATAATTACATTTTTCGTTGTTTTATCGTTCTGTTGTGGTATCTTGGTTCCATCATGAGCCAACCAAGGGAGATAAAATCATGAAAGAGTTCGTAGTTACCGCCGTTTTCACCGTGTTTTTCACTCTGGTTGCCGTCTCCATGCCGTCGCTGGCACAGCTCTAAGTCGGTCAATCAGCCATCTGCCACCTCTACCACCAGAGGGGTGGTTCAAAAAACAGACTGCAACATGGGTTTTTGACGCGCTCTGGCAAAGGATGATGCCAAGCCATCATTGAGCGCGATCTGCGCGCACAAAACGACCTCGTCGACATCCATGCCCTCTTTCAAGGGGAGCCCGGGCTCCCCTTGTCGCATCTCCCCCTGCGGGATTTACTCTTGCCCCCCTGCCCGTCACAATGGCCGCTGGATTTGCCACGCAGGAACCACCATGACTCAGGATGCCTTGCGCCACTGGCGCCGCGACCTTCATCGTCACCCCGAAGCCGCCTGGTGTGAATTTCGCACCACCACCCTCATCGCCCAACACCTCAGTGAACTCGGTTTCTCCATCATGCTGGGGGATCAACTGCTCGCCAGCACCCTCATCATGGGACGGGAAATAGACGTCCAGGCCCAGAAGGCCCGTGCCCTGCACCAGGGGGCGCATCCGGAGTGGATGACGCGGATCGACGCACTCACCGGCGTGATGGGACTCTGGGAGAGCGGGCGCCCCGGCCCCACCCTGGCGTTTCGCTTCGATATCGATGCGGTGGAGGTCGAAGAGAGCCAGGAGGCGTCACACCTGCCCGGCCAGGGAGGCTGGCACTCCGCCAACCCGGGCTGGATGCACGCCTGTGCCCACGACGGTCACACCGCCATCGGGCTGGTGCTGGCCGAGCGGATCGCGGCCCTCGCCGATCGCCTCACTGGCCGCATCAAGCTCTTCTTCCAGCCGGCTGAAGAGGGCTGCCGAGGCGGCAAGGCGCTCGCGGCAGGGGGGCAGCTCGATGACGTGGACGCCCTGCTGGCACTGCACATCGGCATTCACGCGAGCAGCGGTGAGCTGGTGGTCAACCCCACCGAGTTTCTCTGTTCAACCAAATTCGACGTGGAGTTCATGGGGCAAGCCGCCCATGCGGGGCTCGAGCCCAACGCGGGCCACAATGCCCTGGCGGCGGCCTGCATGGCCACCACCGCCATGCTCGGCATTCCCCGCCATCGGGACGGCATGACCCGCATCAACGTGGGCCAGCTCAACGGCGGCAGTGGACGCAACGTCATCCCGGGCCATGCCCGCATGATGGGGGAGACCCGTGGCGCGACGCCGGCCCTCAACGACTACATGTTCAATCAGGTGCAGCAGATTGTGGAGGGGGCGGCCCTGATGCAGGGCGCGACCTACCACATCCGCAAACAGGGGGAAGCGATCGGCATCGAGAACAGCCCAGCCCTCATCGAGGAAATCGTGCCTCTCGCAGAGGGGAATTCCCTTGATACCATCCACACCCGCCGCTTCGGGGCCAGCGAGGATGCCGGTTTCCTCATCGAGCGGGTACAGCAGCACGGCGGTGAAGCCGCCTATCTCATCCTGGGAGCCAACCTCGCGGCCCCCCACCATCATCCGGAGTTCGACTTCGACGAAGCCGTGCTGGCCCCCGGAGTGGCCTTGCTGGAGGCCTGGCTGCTCGCCCGCCTCGGCCGCTAGCAGACGCCGGATGCAAACAAGGCAGCCCATGGGCTGCCTTGTTTTTTTACACCCTTGCGGGCATAGGGGACCTACTCTCCCAGCACGATCGCGCAGAGATGGGCGAAGTGGTGGATCTCGTGGGTCGCCTCGCACGGACCTGTCTCCCGTCCCGGGTTGTACCAGCAGGTGGCAAGCCCCTGGGCGGCGGCACCGGCGATGTCGGTCTTGGGATTGTCCCCCACCATCAACACCCGCGCCGGGCTCGGCTGACCCATCTGCGCCAGGGCATGCTGGAAGATGGCCGCCGCCGGCTTGGTCACCTGCACCTCGTCAGAGATAACGAGAGGCTCAAACCAGCTGTTCCAGCCCAGTTTGTCGAGGCGCCCGCGCTGGGGCAGGCTGAAGCCGTTGGTGATGATCCCCATTCTGACCTTGCTCTTCAGGGCCTGCAGGGTCTCCTCCACCCCCTCCAGCGGCACGCTCAGGGCGATGATCTGCTGCAGGAAGGTCTCGTTCATCGCCATGGGCGCCACGTTGACCTGCTCGGCAAAGAGCGAAAAACGGGTCTGCTGCAGGTGGGTGGCGTCAATCTCCCCTGAGTTGTACTGCTGCCAGAGCCGCTGGTTGAGGGCATGGTACTCCGCCATCTTGGGGGGAGTCGGCGCCACGCCGTAGATCTGCAGGGTCCGCTCCAGCGCCCTGGCGACCGGAAAATCGAGCAGGGTTTCGTCCAGATCGAACAGCACCCAGTCATAGCTTGCTTGTTTCACGCTTGTCCTTATTGATTGTGCTTGGCCACGTTGTCATGCGTCGGGCGCACCCATCCCCAGAGGGCTGTCGAGCAGGGTCAGGGTCAGCCTGACACCAAAGCCGGTTACCTCGCTGCCCACCACGCCATTGCCCCCCTTGTTGCGAAAACCACTCAGGTCGAGGTGCAACCAGGGAAGCTCGGCGGGCACGAAGCGCGTGAGAAAACGGGCGGCATCGATGTGATCCGGGGAGGCGCCCGGCGCGCACTGTAACAGATCGGCCCACTCGCTATCGAGGTTGTCATCGTAATCCTCGTCCAGGGGGAAGGGCCAGACTCGTTCCCCGCTCTGCTGGCCCAGCGCGATCAGAGTGGTGAGCCACTCGGGGCGGTTGGTGAAGGCGCCGCTGTAACGGCTGCCGAGCGCCCGTTTGCAGGCGCCGGTCAGGGTGGCGTAGTCGATCAGCAAGTCGGGTTTGTCCCCGGCCGCCAGGGTCAGGGCATCCGCCAGTACCATGCGCCCCTCGGCGTCGGTGTCCACCACTTCGATGGTGGTGCCGTTGAGGGCGGTCACCACCTCACCGGGCCGGAAGGCCTGCGGACCGATGTGGTTCTCGGCGATGGCGAGCCAGCAGTGCACCTCAACGGGGAGTTTCGCCCGGCTGATGGCCAGCAGCGTGCCAAGGGCCACCGCGCTGCCCCCCATGTCCAGGTGCATGCCATACATGCTGCCACCGACTTTCAGGTTGTAGCCACCGGAGTCGTGGCAGATCCCCTTGCCCACCAGCGCGACGCGGCGCACCGGGTTGGCCGGACAGTAACTGAGCCTGACGATGGCGGCCTGACCGTCCGCCGAACCACGGGCCACCGCCAGGAAGGCGCCGGCGCCGAGCTTGGCGAGGGCCGCCTCGTCGAACTCCTGCCACTGCCACCCCTCCTGCTGCGCCAGCTCCCGGGCATAGACCCGGTAATGACGGGCATTGAGCTCGGACGCTGGCAGCACCGCCAGGTGGCGAGCCAGACCGTTGCCTTCGGTTTCTGCGCTCAGGCGGGCCATGTCCAGCTCGCAAGGGGGGGAAAGTTGCAACTGCTGATAACCCGGTCTTGTCGCCTCACTCCGTTTCTGGGTCGGCAGGGTCACATCGGCGGCGAGCAGGCAGGCGAGCACCACCCTTGCCAGTTGCGCGCGATGCTCATCGTCAAAGCCCTCCAGATGGAGCGCCAGGTGCGTCGCCTTGAGACCCGCCAGCGAGCCCACCCAGCTGCGCACCTGCTTGTAGAGCCGATGATCCAGGACCGGGCGGGCATCCATGAAGATCACCCGTTGCAGCCCCTGACTGTCGTCAAGGGAATAGGGGGCCTTCTGACCCAGGGCTATCTGGGTTGCCACGGCGGCAAAGGGAGGCGTCGCCAGCAGGGTATCGCGCGCTGAGTCGGCAATGAGCAGGAGTTTGACGGCAGCCGGCCCTGCCATTACTTCGGCGAGGGAGGTGCTCTGCATCGTGATTTGGGGAGAAGAATAGCTAAAAGGGGTCATCACAGGGTGCGGCCTCATCCATGAACAGAAAGCAGGATGATACCGAACAAATGGCGAGAGGGATCGGAAAAACACACATTATTGTGTGCAAGCAACAGATGCTGGAGGGGATCAGAGAGGTAATGCAGAAGAAAATCAGTCAGAAGTTGGTTGCGGGGGCCGGATTTGAACCGACGACCTTCGGGTTATGAGCCCGACGAGCTACCGAGCTGCTCCACCCCGCGTCCGAATTGTATTGCCACCACAAAAAGCAGAGCAGTTGCTT
>NZ_JBFWLQ010000003.1:65014-152671 GCF_050252055.1 Aeromonas sp.
GTTGGTTGCGGGGGCCGGATTTGAACCGACGACCTTCGGGTTATGAGCCCGACGAGCTACCGAGCTGCTCCACCCCGCGTCCGAATTGTATTGCCACCACAAAAAGCAGAGCAGTTGCTTCTTGCTGTCTTCGTCTCCACCGCTGCGCTATGCGCTTGCCATGGACACAAATGGTTGGTTGCGGGGGCCGGATTTGAACCGACGACCTTCGGGTTATGAGCCCGACGAGCTACCGAGCTGCTCCACCCCGCGTCCGAGGTCGCCCATAATAGGCGCCAACGCTGAGATTGCAAGTAAATATCCTAAAAAAAGTTTATTCGGGGATTAAACCGTCACATACTGCGCTCTTTTGCAACAAATCGCAGTTTTTTCAGGCAGCTAACGATCTCTTCCCCCTCAGGCCCCTCCCCGCCTTGCCCCTCTTTGCCATAAAAAAAGCCCGCGCGACAAGGTGCGGGCGGAAGGATGCGCCGGGATCAGGCCAGCTGGTGCAACACGCTGGTCGCCGCAATCTGGGCGATGATGAGGCCGCACAGGGTCACGGAGACCACCACGGGGGCCGTCTCCTGCTGACGGTAGATGGGGCTGAACCAGAGCAGCAGGGCTGCGACCAGCAGGCCGGCCTGGGTCACTACCCCGGGGATCAGCGGGTCGAGCCCGGCGCTGCTCCCCTGCCAACCCACCAGCACCGCCAGCCAGATAAGACTCAGGATGGCGGAGACCAGCCCCGCCAGGGGCAGCAGCAGATTGAAGGCTTGCAGGCGGTGGCGGGCACGCAGCAGCATCAGGTGGGCAAAGGCCGACCCCAGCAGCACCATCTGCAGCAGGCCGCCGAGCCAGCCCTGGATCTGCATCAGACCCAGTCCGTAGAGGGCGAGCGGCATGGCGGGCAACCACAGCAGGGTGGCGGGGATGGCGCGCTTGCCCTCCAGGCGAGACTGAAGCAGGGAGAGCACGATACCGAGCACCAGGGCGGCCCCCCCACTCCAGATGAGCCAGCCCGCAACCTTGGCCTCCACCGCCAGCATCAGAGAGAGCCCGGTGATCACCCAGACCGAGAAGAGCTGGGTAGTGATCCGCGAGCGCTGGCCCGGGCAGAGATCCCCGCGCCACAGGACGAGTCCCACGGCGATCAGGGCCCCCAGGGCCATCAGACCGGTCAGGGGAAAGAGCCAAAAAGGAAGTTGGACGAACATAGGGTCTCCGGCAGCAGTCCGGGTGCGGGTGCACCCGTCACAGGGTAAGGAAGGACAAGAGGCAGGGAGTATATCCAAACTCCCCCCGTCTTCCCAACGTCGCCGGTCAGCTTTGTCCCCGGGCAAGGGCGACCACCCGGGCAAACATCTGCTTGAGCACAGGGGGAATGTGCTCGCTGCCGAGGCGCTCCGCCTCCTCCACCACCGCCAGGGCCATGCCTGGCTTGCTGCGATGGTGGATCGCCTTGGCGATGATGCGCCCGGCGTTGAGGGTGGAGCGCCCCCCGACCCCCGCCTCGCGCCGGAACACCCCCTCGAACCCGTTCTGGTAGAGGTAGTGCTCTATGTCTGCCGCCGGCAACTGGGTCAGCCGATCCCGCTCGCGCTCCCCCTTGAGCAGGGAGCGGGCGGAGCTCGCATATTTGGCGCCCGCCTCGTCACCGTCGGTGAGCAGGTGCCACTCTATGCCGAAGTCCCGGGCCACCTTGATGAGAGGAGCCTGGCCGCACTGGGCGAACTCGATGATGCGCACCCCCTCCGCCCGCAGGCTGTAGCCGCAGATCTGGGCCAGCTCCGAGAGCAGCCAGATCTCGGTCTCCCCTTCCACCAGCAACCAGCAGCGGGCAAACATCGACATGGGCCTGTTGATGCGCACATGGAAGGCAATCTTGCGCAGGTCGTCGCTGCTGTAGCGCTCCCCTCCCAACTGATGGCAGAGGATGTCCTGCTGGCGGCGCACCAGACGGCGCACCTGATTGAGGGGCAAGGAGGAGAGCAGGTCCCCCGAGTTGGTGGTGAGCAGCTTCTGGCCGGGCAACTGCTCCAGCAGACCCCAGGCCAGGGCCAGCATGGTGGGATGCAGGCGGCTCTCGGGGTCTTCCAGCATCAGTATGGGTCTGGCCCCCTCCTCCAGCTCCCGGTTGCCCCGGGCGTGGAGCAGCATGGCCGCCATGCCCGCCATGGCCAGTTGCAGCGCCCGGTTGTCCGCATTGCGCAGCAGCACCTGCAGGTTGCCGGGATTGCGCAGGGTCATGGGGCGATTGACGATATCCCGCTGGCTGCGAGGCTTGTGCTTGATGGGAGCCAAAGCGCTGAAGTAGTGCTCCATCAACTGCTGCACCGCCTGCAGCGCCTCCTTAAGTTCAGGCTCGCCGATGCGCTGGGGCTCGTCGGTGAGCTTGCCGGCCAGCTCGTCCAGCCGCTGCTCGCACAGATCCCCCCAGGGCAGCCGCTCGATGCCCTCCCGGGCGGTACGGGCATCCCGCAGCCTGAACACCGGGTTCATGGTAATGAGCAGACGCACCAGCGCCTCGTTGTTGTCGATGGCCAGGCTCTTGCCGATGCCGTCGAGAAAGTCGTGGGTGGTGAGCACGCTGCCATCGTCCTGCAACTCGGCACTGGCACGATAATGCACCCGGTGGAACTTGTCCTTGTGGGGGATCCAGGCCGCCCCGAGGCGGGCCAGACGGCGGGAGTGCTGGCACATCTGGGGACGATACTCGCTGAAGGTGAGCACCAGTTGCAGCGTGCGCGAGGGTTCGAGCTCGGGATCTTCGGGCCGGTGAAAATCATCCTGACCAAATTGATAGGGCTCGGCATCCCCCAGCAGGCACCAGAGGGCCCGCAGCAGGCTGGATTTGCCCCAGGCGTTTTCGCCGATGAGCACAGTGGTGTTGTCCAGCCCGAGGGAGAGGCGATTTATTCCGCGAAAACCTTTGACTTCAATGCGTTCCAGAAACATGCGGCCATATCCAGTCCATCCTGATGGCGCAATAGTGGCAAAGTTGCCGGAAAAATCCTATCGGGTTAGGGCGTTTTCAGCGGGAACTGTGAGGAACGAGCGGTTCGGGCGGCGTCGGCTGGGTGGCGCGATAGAGGGGGGCATTCCAGTGGTTGAACCAGAGATGGCGAGTACGAGTCTGACGTTTGCGATGATTCAATGGGCATTCCTTTCAATGGACAAGAGACAGAGGGTACACCTCTTTTGCCCAGAGTCTCAGGGTTATCTGTGACAGGAGAATGACAACTGGGCTCGCCACTGGCCCGGGCTCAGGCCGAACGCCTCCCGAAAGCGGTTGCCAAAATGGGCCTGGGAGGAGAAGCCGCACTGGGCGGCGATGCTGGCCAGGGGCTCGCTTCCCGCCAGCAACTGCTTGGCCCGCTTGAGCCGCAGCCCGAGCAGGTAGCGGTGGGGCGGACAGCCCAGGCTCTGCCCGAACATCCGGGCGAAGTGGTATTCGCTCAGACCCGCCTCCCGCGCGAGCTCTCCCAGGGTGACAGGCTCGGCCAGGTGAGCCTGCAGATACTCCTGTACACGGCGCACCACGGCGGGGGCCAGGCCGCCGCGCACCTCCGGCAGCGCCGGGGCCTCGCGGGTGTGATGGCGATAGGCGTGCAGCATCAGCATCCAGGCGCCGTGGGAGAGCGCCATGCGATCGATGCCGTGCTGCCAGTCCAGCTTCATCAATTGCCCCTGCACCAGGGCCGCCGCCTGGGGATCGTCGATGAAGGTCTTGTCTTCCAGTTGCAGATGACGCCCCTCCTTGTCGCACGCCTGTTCGGCGATACGGGTGAAGTGGGCGGGGGTAAAGTAGAGGTGGAAGAAGCGAAACTCCTCGCGCACCAGCCACTCGGACCTGTGGTGATCCGGCATGATGCACACCTTGCCCGCACCGCCATGGCCACCGGGGCCGTCCAGCCGCTCGGTCTGCTCGCCCCCCTGCAGGTAAACACTGATGGTGTGGTTGCCCGGCTTGTGGTAGCGGGTCTGATCGTAGCGGTTGCACCAGCTCGCCACCCCGAGCCCGGGCTCCAGCCAGCAGGAGTCCTCCAGTCTGGCACCGGTGCTCACCAGGGCATCAAAGACCCCCGCCTGTCTTGTCTGCTGCATGGCATGCTGCACGCTTGCCTCCCTCTCTGGCACTTGCCGCCCCTTTCCTGTCGCCATCTTATCGCGCCTCATGGTCAAAGGCTGCGCCTCCGTTGAAAAAACCGCAAGATGGTGCAAGCCGGCACCCCGCCTCACGGTTCATGCTGATCACATCATCTTCTCTTGATGGGATCACACCATGAATCTGATGCTCTATGTTTCCACCGTCCTCATCTGGGGCAGCACCTGGATTGCCATCGCCTGGCAGCTCGGCCCCATCCCCATCGAGGTCTCGGTGCTCTATCGTTTCGCCCTGGCGGCCCTGGCCCTGTTCGCCCTGCTCACGGTGAGCGGCAAGTTTCCGCGACTGCCCTGGGCGGGCCAGCGTTATGCTGCCCTGCTCGGCGCGTTGCTCTTTTCCACCAACTTCCTCTGTTTCTACCACGCCACCCTCTATATCCCGAGCGGTCTGTCGGCGGTGATTTTCGCCAGCGCCAGCATCTTCAACGGCCTCAATCTCTGGCTGTTCGAGGGTAAACGACCGGGCCTGCGCTGGCTGCAAGGATCGTTGCTGGGGCTGCTTGGCACCCTGCTGCTCTTCTGGCCGGTGCTGGCGGATGCGCAACTGGGTGCAAACGGCTGGAAGGGCTTGCTCTTTGCCTGCGCCGGCACCCTCTGCTTCTCCCTGGGCAACCTGGTCTCTGCCCGGGGACAGCGCCAGGGCTATCACGTATTGCAGATGGTACCCTGGGGCATGGTCTACGGCGTGGCGCTGCTGCTGGGCTGGGTCACTGTACTCGGTCAGTCACTCACCCTGCCCACCGACCCGCGCTACCTCGCCGCCATGGTCTATCTGGCCATCTTCGGCTCCGTCATCGCCTTCACCGCCTACCTCACCCTGGTGGGGCGCATCGGTGCCAGCAAGGCGGCCTACGCCACCGTGCTCTTCCCCCTGGTGGCCCTCACCCTCTCCACCTTCTATGAAGGCTTTGTCTGGCAAACGGTCTCCATCGTCGGCGTGGTGGTGAGCCTCATCGGCAACCTGGTGATCTTCGCGCCCCCCGTCAAGGCGTGGCGCTGGCCGCTATCAAGGGCCGCAAACGGTACTTGCCCCTGATGCCACCAGCCCCTAAGGTAACCGCGTCCAACACACGAGGAGGGAGGACGCATGTTACTGGAAGGGCTGGAGACACTCTGCCTGCTGGCAAGCGAGGGCACCATGGCCAAGGTTGCAAGCCGCCTCTATATCAGTCAGTCGGCGGTCAGCAAGCGCATCGCCCAGCTGGAGCAGCGCCTTGGCAAGAAGCTCATCGAGCCGGATGGCCGTCATATCCGCCTCACTCCCCAGGCCCGTGAACTGCTCGCCCGGGTAGCCCCGAGCCTCGCCGAAATGAAGGGGGTGCTGGCGGACAGCCAGATCCTCACGGATCAGACCCCTCTGTCCATCGCCTGCTCCGAAACCCTGCTGGCGGGCTACCTCGCCCGCTTCATGCACGCCTACCTTGAACGGGATCCCCACATTGCCCTCTCTACCCACCACACCCCGGTCATTCTGGCCCGGGTGCGCGGCGGGGATGCCCTGCTCGGGATCTGCGCCGGTCGCCTGCCGCCGGGCCATGGGCTGTGTGCTGAACGGCTGCTGGAGGAGCCCTTCTATCTGGTGGGGGACGCTCTGGATGAGGCGGCGCAGCCGGATCACCAGGGCACCTTGCAAGAAACTGTGACCAGCAAGCAACTGGCTGAAGGCGACGTGAGTAAGGGGATGCAGGGCAAGGTGCGCAAGATCCTGACCATGGATCTGGAGAACCCCTCCAACCGCTATCTGCGCGAGCCCCTGGCCGCCCTCGGGCTTATCCCCGCCATGGAGCTCGATTCCTACCTGGCGCTGATCGAACTGGCCAAGGCAGGCATTGGCCCCGTGCTCCTGCCCGCCGGCCTGCTGGCGCTGGTGGGTGAGCAGGGGACACAGGCACGCCCCCTGCCGGGGCTGGGCCGCCCGCTCCACCTGGTCTATCGGCCAAACAGCCTCAAGCGCGATCGCATCGCCCGCCTGGTGCAGGCGCTGCAAGCCCATTTCCGGCAACTGACGGCACAGGGCTGAAACGCAAGAGGGCCCGATCTGCGATCGGGCCCTCGTCATGGGGGGGGACCGGCTCAGTCCAACCAGGCAAAGAGCTCGGGGTACTGGCTCCACACCAGCTTGGCGGACATCACCAGGGAGACGGTCACCAGCAGCGGCTTGATGAGCTTCACCCCTTTTTTGAGCACCAGCTTGGAGCCCATGCGCGCCCCGATGAACTGCCCCAGCGCCATGCACAGCCCCACGCTCCACACCACCTTGCCCCCCAGGGTGAAGAAGAGCAGGGAAGCGATGTTGGAGGTGAAGTTGAGCAGCTTGGTGTGGGCGGTGGCCCGCGCCATGCCAAAGCCCGCCAGGGCCACGAAACCGATGGCAAAAAACGACCCCGTGCCCGGCCCGAAGAAGCCGTCATAAAAGCCCACGCCCCCGCCCACCAGCAGGGCGAACGCCATGGGGGTGAGGCGGCGCTGGCTCTCCGCATCGCTCACCCTGGGGGAGAAGTAGAAGTAGCAGGCAAACGCCATCAGCAGGAAGGGGAGCAGCCGCTCCAGGATGGCGGCATCGATGGTCTGCACCGCCAGGGTGCCGATGGCCGCCCCGATGAAGGTGCAGATGACCGCCGGCCAGATGATGGCCCACTCAAGGAGCCCCTTGCGGGCATAGAACCAGGTGGCGGAGAAAGAACCGAAACTGCTCTGCAACTTGTTGGTGCCAAGCACCAGGGCTGGCGGCATGCCGGTGGCCAGCAGGGCCGGCACCGTCAAGAGTCCCCCGCCCCCGGCGATGGCATCGATAAAGCCGGCGATGAGGGCCACCCCGAACAGGGCGACCAGGGTGAGCAGTTCCAGTTCCATCCATAGACCTCGTGTGATTGGCGGCGCCCGGCATGGCCTGGAGCCTGAAGGAGTCAACAGGTCGCTATCCTAGCGAGGGCAGGCTCATGAAGCCAACGAAACAATGGCAGCCAACTAATTCCTTATTTTCATCAATCAGCGTGCGAGAGGGTCTGTGCTTTGATAACCGCCACCCCCTGCAACAGGGGCGCTTCATCAGCGCCGGGCGCACGGCTTACCCGGCCAGCCATGTAGCGGCTGCTGATGAGGATTAATCCAGAGCGCAGCTCTGGGCTTTGATAACCGCCAGCCCCTCCAGCACGGGCGCTTCATCCGCACCGGGAGCACGGCTTACCCGGCCAGCCATGTAGCGGCTGCTGATGAGGATTAATCCAGAGCACGGCTCTGGCCCTTGATGGCCTCCAGCCCCTGCAGCAGGGGTGCTTCATCAGCGCCGGGAGCACGGCTTTCCCGGCCAGCCATGTAGCGGCTGCTGAGAATTAATCCAGAGCGCGGCTCTGGCCCTTGATGGCCTCCAGCCCCTCCAGCAGGGGCGCTTCATCCGCACCGGGCGCACGGCTTACCCGGCCAGCCATGTAGCGGCTGCTAAAGAGATTGAACCAGAGCTGCAGCGCCTGCCCCACCCGTAGCTCCCCGGCCACTTCCAGCACGCAGGCGGCCACCTCGGCGGTGCACAGGTGCTCGTCGCTGTGGGCGACGCGCATACCGTAGGTAGAGAGCGCGTCCGGCTTGATGGCGAGCACAGGGAAGCTGTCCAGATAGGGACTCTTGTTGAACATCTTGCGCGCCTCGGGCCAGGTGCCGTCCAGCAGGATGAACAGCGGCTTCTTGCCGGGGGCCAGTACCACCTCGCCGGTCAGGCGGTCGGGCGCTTTTTCGCAGGCGGGAAAGACCACGTAGGGCTGCCAGGCGGGATCCGCCAGCAGGGCCAGCAGCTCGGGATGGGGTTCGGTACGCGACCAGAGAAAGGCCCAAGTGGAATCCGGCAGCACGTCGGCGATGAGGCGCCCGGTGTTGGAGGGCTTCATGGGCTCGCTGTCATACATCATGAGGCAGAAACCGGCCTCGGCCTTGAGCGCCGGGCGCCAGTCGCAGGCACACCAGTCGTGGCGCAGCTGGCAGGCATCGCAGCGTGGCACGCTGCCGCCACGGGCAAGAAAGGGTCGGGTCGAGACGCTCTTGCGCCAGATGCGCAGGCGGTTGACGGCGTGATCGGGGATGGGCTTCATGGAACGCGGCTCTGACGGTGCCTGTGGCGGGACAAAAGGGGGCTGATTGTAACGGCGCGCCCTCCTGGCGGCAAGGCTTGCCAGGCGGCGCCCTGCCCCCTTCCCTCCCCGCGTTCTGCCCGCCTCGCCCCCATGAAAAAAGGGGCCCTGAGGCCCCTACTCACCATCCGTTGCAACCGGGTCTGGCGACGTCAGACCGCCTTTCGCAGGATCTGCTCCAGATAGTGCGCGAAGCTGTGGCCGTGGTGCTCCAGCAGTTTCGGGAACATGGAGATGGAGGTCATGCCCGGGAAGGTGTTGATCTCGTTGAGCAAAATCTCCCCCTCTTCGGTCAGGAAGAAGTCGATGCGCGACAGGTGGGTCAGCTTGAGCTGACGGAACGCCTTGAGCGCGTACTCGTGAATGGCGTCAGCCTGCGCCTGAGTCAGTCCCTCGGCCTTGAGCGCGGTCTCGGTGTGACTGGCACTGCTGTACTTCTCTTCATAGGTGTAGAACTTGTCCTGGGGTACGCAGATCTCCCCCGGATAGGTGGCCACCAGCTCGTCACCATACTGGTAGACCGCCACTTCCAGCTCGCGGGGCTTGACCGCTTTTTCGATCAATACCTGCTCGGAGTAACCGAAGGCATCGGCAATGCCCTTCACCAGGTCTGCCTCGTTGCTGGCGGAGTAGCAACCCACGGAAGAGCCCTGGGAGGCCGCCTTGATGAAGACCTTGCCCCACTTGGCCAGCGCCGCTTTCGCCTCGATCAGGCTCGCCTCGCCCTGCTCGGTCAGGAACAGGTAGGGGGTATTGGGGATGCCGATGGCGGTGAGCCACAGCTTGGTGGTGATCTTGTTGAAGCACACCTTGCTCGCCTCGGCGTCACAACCCAGATAAGGCAGGCCGGCCAGCTCGAGGAAGGATTGCAGATCGCCGGTCTCACCGGGATAGCCGTGGATGCAGGGCACCACGTAGTCCACCGGACGGGCCACGCTGTCGAACGAGAGCAGCTTGTCCAGCCCCAGCTTGCACTCGCGACCGTCGGCGGAGAGCCAGCGGTCGGCAAACATCTCGACCCGGGTCACTTCGATACCGGGCAGGAGCCCAAGCTGTTTTTCGAGGAAATTGGCGCTGCGCAGCGAGACTTCGTGCTCGGAGCCGCCACCGCCGCACAGCAGCAAGACATGCATGTTCTTCATTAGATGTGATCCCTTGGGAGAAGCGGCTTCGTCATCACCATGTCAAACCCAACCGCATGAAAACCGGACGAAGCCAGAAACGAACATAAGTGCGGGCAGTGTAGCAAGGGAGGGGAAGCCTTGTCAGCCGATGGGGCGCACCTCCCCCTGCCCGGGCAGATAAAAGTCTCTTCCTGTGTCAGAAACAGGATGAAATGCGCTCAGCGGGGGGGATCGACCCGCCCGGCGCCATTGCCGTTGACCCGAAACCAGCCGGCAATGCTGTAGCGCTCCCGGCTTGCGGGCAGCACCTCGTGGGGAAACTCTTCAGACAGGAAGAGCACCAGCCGCCCGCCCCGGGGGGAGACATCCATCAGAAACTGCTCGCTGTCGTCATAGACCCGCAATATTCCCCCCGCCTCTGGCTGCCAGTCGTTGTTCAGGTAGAACACCGAGGTGAGCCGGCGGTTGGATCGCCCGGCGAAGGCGTCGCGATGGGTGGCGTAGAAGTCCCCCTGACGGTAGCGGGCAAAGTGGGCCTCGTAGTCGAACAGCCCCAGCATCAGGCTGCGATTGGCGGCCAGACGCAGGGACTCCATCCGGGCCAGATAGTCGGCCACCGGCGCGCCGAGGGAGGCGTCGAGCCAGTGGATCTGATCCCGACGGATATCGCGGTTGTCCTGATGCAGGGTCTCGCGCCCGATCCCCGCCGGTCGCCACTCGTCCGGCAGGCAAGCCTTGAGGGCATCCACCTCGGCGGCGGTTAAAAAATCATCCACTATCACCCAACCCCGGGTGTAGATGGCATCCATGACGGCTTGATAGTCCAAGATAGGCTCACAGCGAGGGGAGAGAGTGCGCTTTGTAGCGACTTCGGACCATCGGCACAAACCGGATTGCTTCTCTTGAGAAGTCCCGCCATCAATAGGAGTCTGGGGGGCACAGACGCCCTCCCCCTTGCTCCCCGGCCCTCGGCCCGTTAACGTGCAAGGATTGTCCCCCGGGCGCCTTGTCGCCCCTCTTGCATCAGGAGAAACCATGCCCCTGCCCCTCATCCCCCTGCAACGACTCGATGGCACGGCCTGGTCCACCGCCGATCTGCAGGGCCGTGTCGTGCTGGTGGTCAACGTGGCAAGCCGCTGCGGTTTTACCCCCCAATACACCGGGCTTGAGGCCCTCTATCGCCAGTTCGGCCCCCAAGGCTTCGAGATCCTGGGCTTTCCCTGCGATCAGTTTGGCCATCAGGAGCCGGGCGATGCCGAGGAGATCGCCCGCTTCTGCTCTCTCGACTACCCGGTCAGCTTCCCCCTGATGGCCAAATGCGAGGTCAACGGCGCCGGGGCCCACCCCCTCTATCGCTGGCTCAAGGAGCAAAAGCCCGGGCTCCTTGGCAGCGAGGCCATCAAGTGGAACTTCACCAAGTTCCTGATTGACCGTGAAGGCCGGGTGGTGGACCGCTTCGCCCCCCAGACCAGGCCGGAGGATCTGGTGCAGGCCATCGAGGGACTGCTCTGACGGGCGTGCGCCGAGGCGAACCCGGCCCCCTTCGCAGCCTCTGGCCTTTCCCTGCCGGGGTACCCCGCTTGCGACACGGCTGCTGCGCGTGCGACTCGCATCTGCTATATTACGCGCCCACTGTTCTCTTGTGCGGTCGCCTTGCCGGGCTCAGGCCCAGCCTCGATGGCGACCCACCCTATTTTCCATGTCGTGACGGACCAAGGCTGCCGTCACCCGTTGAGCCCAAGGCTCGGAGTGTCCCTCGAACATGTCATTCAATGAACTGGGTCTGTCACCGCACATCCTGCGGGCCGTCAAGGAGCTGGGTTACGCACAACCCACCCCCATCCAGCAGCAAGCCATTCCCGCCATCCTGGCCGGGCAGGACGTGCTGGGCGGCGCCCAGACAGGCACGGGCAAGACGGCCGGTTTCACCCTGCCCATGCTTCATCGACTGCTGGCCAACCACGGTCGTGGCGGTCGTCGCCAGGTGCGAGCCCTGGTGCTGACCCCGACCCGGGAGCTGGCCGCCCAGGTGGGCGAGAGCATCATCAAATATGCCCACCACCTGCCGTTTCGTACCCTGATCGCCTATGGCGGCGTCAGCATCAAGCCGAACCTGGACGCCATCAAGCTCGGGGTCGACATCCTGGTCGCCACCCCGGGCCGCCTGCTGGATCTGCTGACCCAGGGCGCCCTGACCCTGAGCGCCCTCGAGGTACTGGTGCTGGATGAAGCGGACAGAATGCTCGACATGGGGTTCATCACCGACATTCGCCGCATCATGAAGGCCCTGCCGGAGGAGCGTCAGACCCTGCTCTTCTCCGCCACCTTCTCCAATGACATCAAGGCGCTGGCGGACGATCTGCTCAAGGATCCCACCCTCATCGAGGTGGATCCCAGCAACACCGCCGCAGAGCAGGTAAGCCAACGCATCATCCAGGTCGATCGGGAGCGCCGCCGGGAGATGCTCTCCCACATGATTGGCCGTGGCAACTGGCAGCGGGTGCTGGTG
Organism: Aeromonas sp.; assembly: GCF_050252055.1. Taxonomy (NCBI): domain Bacteria; kingdom Pseudomonadati; phylum Pseudomonadota; class Gammaproteobacteria; order Aeromonadales; family Aeromonadaceae; genus Aeromonas; species Aeromonas sp. The sequence continues at coordinate 76,915 of NZ_JBFWLQ010000003.1, forward strand.
TTCGTGCGCACCAAGCAGATTGCCGACAGGCTCGCCCAGCAAATGCAGAAAGATGGCCTGGATACGGTCGCCATCCACGGTGACAAGAGCCAGGGGGCCCGCAACCGGGCGCTGGCGGATTTTCGTGAAGGCAAGGTGCGGGTGCTGGTTGCCACCGACATCGCCGCTCGCGGCCTGGACATCGATCAGCTGCCCCACGTGATCAACTTCGAGCTGCCCCAGATGGCGGAGGATTACATCCACCGCATTGGCCGCACCGGCCGCGCCGGGCGTGGCGGCGAGGCCATCTCTCTGGTGAGCCAGGACGAGCTGGGTCAGCTCAAGGAGATCGAGGCGCTGATCGGCCAATCCCTGACCGTGGAGATCCTGGAAGGATACGAGCCGAGCGGCAAGCCGAGCCGCCAGACCCTGCCGGGCAGCAAGCCGGTGCAAAACCCGCCCCGCGCCCGTGGCCATGCCAACGCCAAGGGCAAGCCCGCCGCCGGGAAAGGCAAAGGGGATGGCGCCAAGAAGCCTGCCCAGCCTGCGCAAAACAAGTCCCGCAAGCGGGAAGTGGTGGGCGAGGACATCGGTTTCGCCCCTATGCGCCGTCTCCCCAAGGCCCAGCGGGGCGACTATCAGGACAACTCCAGCGAGGAGTGAGGAGGCGCGAGCCAAACCTCCTGAACAACAAAAAACCGCCCTCGGGCGGTTTTTTATGCTCTGGCGCCCTTAACCGGCGGCCAAGGCCATGTGCAGCAGCGGATAGGGCTTGCCCTGGCCATCCAGGGGGGAGCGCCCCGTCACCTCGAAGCCCAGGTGCTGGTAGAAGCCGACAGCCTGGGCATTCTGTTCGTTGACGTCCACGCGAGTCGCCCCCAGACAACGGATGGCGTGGTCCACCAGCTGGCGGCCGACCCCGCCCCCTCTCGCCTCGGGAGCGATGAACAGCATCTCGATATTGCCCTCAGCCACCCCGATAAAACCGACGATCACGCCATCCTGCCTGGCGCAATAAAGGCGCACGGCATCGAAATAGTGTTCGAGGATGAGAGGCTTGAGGGTGGCGATGTCTTCCTCTTGCAGGAAGTGATGGGTAGCGCGTACCGAGGCCTCCCAGAGAGCGATCAGGGCCGGGTAATCCTCGGTTTGTGCTGGTTCTATCTTCATGAATTGCTGGCTCAATTTATGGCAAAAGCGCCGATGCTAAGCCTTGGGGCCGAACCTCGTCAAGGTGCAGCCCTGGGCCTCTGCCTGCTTGATGACAAACCCCTTCTCGATGCCCGCCTTGAAGCCCAGCTTCTCATAGAGGCGATGGGCTTCATCGCGCCCTTCCCCCGAGAGCAGCATCACCTTGTAGCCATCCAGCCCCCAGGCCAGGGAGAGCGCCTGTTCAAGCACCTTCTGGCTCAGCCCCTGGCGTCGGAACGCAGAGGCCGTTACCACGTGCTCTATGATGCCAAAGGGCCTGCCGCCGTTGCTCAGGGTCGGGATCACCCCGAGCTGGCAGGTGGCGGCGAGCTCACCGCCCACCTTCGCCGCGATGATCCGCACCTCGGGCCTGGCCAGCAGGCTCGCGAGCGTCTCCCTCGCCATGGAAAGCGGCATCACGGGATCCCGTGGTCTGAGCTCGGCGTAAAGGCTGAGCAAGCCGCCAGATCCTGCTCCCTGCACTCTCTGATCACCACCATGGCAACCCACCTGATCTGCCACTCCTCTTTCGGCTGATCATGCATGACGCCAGCATGGAGTGTGCGCAGGCATAATAGAGAAAGAAGATGCCTCCCCAGGTTGGGAAGGCATCGCGATCAACGGGTCTTGACCGCCTGGAGCAGGACAGAGACATCGGCGCCAACGCGGCGGGTCGCGATGGCTTCGCGAATGTCGCTCTCGCTGTAGCGACTGGCGGGGTAGACCACCACGCAGGCGGTGTCACCGGGAGCGAGGAAGTGGGTCTCGCCAAAGGGGGTGTAGCGGGTGGCGCCAATGCTGATGAGCGCATGGGCCGGGCGCCCCGCCTGGGCCAGCAGCCCCTGGATATGCTCGGCCGGGCCTTCGTCCTGCTGATGGTTGAACTTGTCGATGGCCCACGCCAGCAACTGACCGTGGAAGTAGCTGTAGTCCACCGCCGCGCTGTCGATCCCGTAGGGGTGCAGCTCCCCGTCCCGCTCCAGATAGCAGGCGATGCGGTAGTCATCGAGCTCGCATCCTGCGGCAAAGTGGGTCAGGGGCAGCAGGTTCGCGGCCAGCCCCTTGCTCTCTTCACCCCAGTTCTTCTTCTCGCTGATCTTTTTGGCATTGGGGCGACGGATGGAGCAGTCGTTGTAGGCGCCAAACGCCTTGGGATGGATGGCCACCACCTGCTCCCCCGCGTACTCCAGCTCGCACCACAGTGCCACCTCGGGTTCAATCTGCACCTTCTCGTCCCCGCTCACCGCCGCCTCCGGCAGGAAGATGGCATCGCCGCTCAGGGGAAAGACCCCGAGCTGGCCGGGATGGTTCGGCACATAGAAGGGGAACAGCGCCTTAGGGGCGACCTTGTCGTCAACCTTGACGGCGACGAAGTCCGCCGCCTCCCCTGCCTGCTCCAGGTGACCGGCGAAGTTGCCCGCCACGCCCAGTCCGATAAAGGGGGTCTGTGAGGTGATCTGCATCTGTGGCTCCACTGGCGCGGCCGGGGCCGCCGCCTCGTTGTCGTTGTTCAGGGCGGAAATACCGCCAAAGAGGGAGCTTATTAGAGCACAGCCCCCGTACGGCGCCCAGCCACCGGGCCACAAGCTGTGCACCAGGGCGGATTTTCCCTCACCATCTGGTCATAAAGTCGGCAGTCGATGCGAAGCTGTGATCCCGATGCTTGGGAGAGCCCGGCACTTTTGCTAGGCTGCCCTATTCATTTGCCGTTCGGGAGCCGTCGCAAGGCCATGACCACCCACTTTCAGGGGCGCTTCGAGGTGGAGTTCAAATACCGCCTGACGGACAGCACCGCCTTTGTGCATACCCTCACGGCCCTCGGCCCCGAGGTGATGGTGGCGGACAATCATGAGCAGGACTGCTACTTCGACACGGCAGATGGCGCCCTGGCCCGGGAGGAGAAGAGCCTGATCATCCGCACCATGGCCCCCAGCGGCATCCGGCTCTGGATAGTCAAAGGGCCCGGACCCGATCGCTGCGAGGCGGTCAACATCCCCGATGCGGGCAAGGCGGCCAGCATGGTGCGCACCCTGGGCTACCAGCCGGTGCTGACCATCGACAAGCGGCGCAGCATCTATTTTCTGGGGGCCTTCCACGTCACGGTGGATCACCTGGCAGGCGTCGGTGATTTTGCCGAGCTCGCCATCATGACTGACGACGAGACCGCCCTGCCCGCCTACCGCGCGCAGTTGCTGGCGCTGGCTAGCCGGCTGGGACTGGCGCCCGAGATGCGGGAAACCCGCCCCTATCGCACCCTGTGCGAGCAGCGAGCCCCCCCTTTGACAAGCGGCAACAAGAGGAATCTGCCCATGATCGACAAACTCGCCTGGCTGACCTTCAAGGAGGGACAACTGCTGTGCGCCCGCTCCCACGGCAAGGACATCTACTACATTCCGGGGGGCAAGCGCGAGCCGGGCGAGAGCGACGAGGCGGCCCTCGTTCGTGAAATCGAGGAAGAGCTCGCGGTCATCCTGAAACCCGACACCCTGGCGTTCGCCTGCGAGTTCAGCGCCCAGGCGGACGGCAAGCCGCAAGGAGTGAATGTCAATCTGCGTTGCTACACGGGGGACGCCGACGGCACGCCCGTCGCCTCGGCGGAGATCGCCGAGCTGCGCTGGCTGGACAGCCGCCACCTGGCCGAAGTTTCCCCCGTCTCCCGCCTGCTGTTCCAGTGGCTGGCAGCGCAGGGACTGATCCATTAAGAGACGGCGCACCTGACCGGATGATAATGGCACCGGCAGGAGAGTCCGCGCCCGAGACGTTAATCCCCCACGTGGGCCAAGAGAGAAGATGAGGACATTCAATGGAGATCCTTGAGGTCGAGAGCACCAGAGGCATCAAACCGGCGCTGATCGCCCTGCTGCAAGATTGCGTGGCCAGCGGTGCCTCGGTGGGCTTTCTGCCCCCCCTGCAGGAAGAGCAGGGGCTGGCGTACTGGCAAGGCATCGAGGGGGAGCTGGCGGATGGAGTGCGCAAGCTCTGGGTGGCGTTTGATCAGCACCATCTGGTGGGCGCCCTGCAGCTCTCCCTGTGCACCAAGGCCAACGGGGGCCACAGGGCCGAAGTGGAAAAGCTGATGGTCCACAGCCAGGCCCGTGGCAAGGGGGTGGGTCGCGCCCTGATGAACGCCATGGAGCAAGGGGCCCGGGACGCCAGGCGTACCTTGCTGGTGCTGGATACCCGGGTCGGCGACGTGGCCTCCAGCCTCTATCGCCAGCTCGGCTATCAGGAGGCCGGCCAGATCCCGGACTTCGCCCGCAATGGGGACGGCACCCTCGCCGCCACCCAGTTCTTCTACAAGCAGCTCTGAGGCAGACGGCCTGGCAAGACCGGACAGCGTGCCGGTTTTGTCCCCTCCAAGGCTCGGCGCACATAGGTTTTTGGTTCAATCAGACTCATCGGCAAGGAGCCATCATGATATTGGAAGTCGCCCATCTGCAGATCATTCCCGGCAAGGCAACTGACTTCGAGCAGGCCTTCGCCCGGGCCCAGCACATCATCAGCGCCATGCCCGGCTACCTGGGCCACCAGTTGCAGCGTGCCCTGGACGATCCCCATCACTACCTGCTGCTGGTGCAGTGGGCGCGGCTGGAAGATCACACCCGGGGGTTCAGGGGCTCCCCCCGGTACCAGGAGTGGAAGGCCCTGCTGCACCACTTCTACGACCCCTTCCCCAGGGTCGAACATTTTCAGGATGCAACACCGATCAGTGCCGCAAGCTGAACCTTGATCAGCCAGTCCCGTCACGGGCTGATCAATGGCGTCAGGCCAGTCGCTCGGCCCTGTGGGCAATCTGCGGATCGGCAAAGGCGCTCTGGGCCGTGATGAGCTGCAGCTCGTAGGCATTCGCCTCCCAGGTCTGTCGCAGCACCGCATCCACCGCGGCGTTGGTGCGCTCGAAGGCGCTCACCCCATCATATCCCGCCTGCAGGTTGGCCAGCATCAGGGCACTGATGAGATCCCCCACGCCCACCGGTTGGCGCGCGAAATCGTAAAGGGGACGGGCGATCAGATAGTCTCCCTCGGGGGTGGCAAGCAGCATCTCGAAGCGGCCGGGGACGCTGGCGGCGCGACCCAGGTGCTTGACCAGCACCATCTTCACCCCCTTCTCCAGCAACTGGCGTGCGGCGACCCGGGTCTGGGCCAGGGTTGTCAGATGGACATCGCACAGGGTCTCCAGCTCCAGCAGATTGGGGGCCATGATGTCCGCCACCGGCAGGGCCTGCTCGGTGAGAAAGCGGGTGACGCCCGGGGCGACGATGCACCCCTTCTCCGGATGCCCCATCACGGGATCGCAGAAATAGAGGGCCGCCGGATTGGCTCGCTTCACCGCCGCCACCACCGCCAGGATCTCGTCCCCCTGCTCCGCCGAGCCCAGATAGCCGCTCAGCACCGCATCGCAGCGCGCCAGCACCTCGATATTGCAAAGCCCCTGGCACAAGGCGGCAATGTGGCCCGCCGGCATCGCCATTCCCTGCCAACCCGCCTCGTACTGGGTGTGGTTGGAGAACTGTACCGTATTGATGGGCCACACCTCTATGCCGAGACGACGCATGGGGAACACGGCGGCACTGTTGCCGGCACAGCCAAACACCACGTGGGACTGGATAGAGAGAATGCGTTTCATCGACACCACCGCACAAGAAGCCTGAGGAAAAGAGGCAATATATCGGATGAAGAGACGGCTCTTCCAGCAATTAACGCCATGACTCCCTATTTATGCTTCTGCAGGCCTAACCTGCCGCATATTTGACCGCCACAACTCTGTTTCTGCACAACCCTGGAACCATCTCCCCCGCTGCTGCGGGGTGATAAATGTACCTGGACGCCTCTTGTCTGATGGCATACAAGGTGATTTTTCAACCAACCATAAACAGTCGGGATCAAGGATGAGGTCCGATGGAAAGACGCCAGTAGGCAGTCGGCAGTCGGCAGTCGGCAGTCGGCAGTCGGCAGTCGGCAGTCGCAAAATAAGGCAACAAGGGCAAGGGTCAAGGAGGCGTCGGAAGATCACAGGACGAACACGGCCTACCCTTGCCTGACACCGTGGCAACGGCAAGCCATACGCAGTGGCGACAGCAAGTCACGTCACCAGTGCCGTGACTACAGCGAGTCGCCAGCAGTCGTCAGAGGGAGCGCGGTGCCCTTGGGCGTCTCAATCCCGGGCGAAGTGGTAGACCCAGCCTTCGTCCGGTGCCATCTCCTCCGGCAGGTCCACCAGAGCAGGCAGCGAGGTGACGGCCCCTTCGGCCGCATATTGCAGGGCCATCAGGGCGCAGAGCGCGGCATCATAGGGATCCGTTCCAGGGATGAGGGACGCCGGCAGGTGGGGTTGCAGCTCGGGCCGCACAGCAGAGGCTTTGCCCCCCATTTTGGCCAGGGCGGGATAGACCTCCAGCACCGCGCGCCCGGCAGCCCTCGCCTGTTTTGGCACCAGTTGCAGATCCCCGAGACGCGGCAGCATGGAGAGGGCCAGGGTGGCGTTGTTGCCGAACCTGTCGAAGGTGGCGGAGAGGGGCTTCTTGCCATAGTGCTGATGGAGCCAGCGCTCGCAATCCCGGTAGGCGTAAGGGTTGTCAATCTCCCGCTGGGGCACGGGAAAGCCGCTCCCCCGCCCCGCCAGCAGATCGGCGAGGGCGCGGGGAAAGGCCAGGGGCGCATCGATGCCGAGAGCAAGGCACGGGCAGGCCAGCACCTGCATCAGCGCCACCTCGTCTTGCAGGGCCGGGCGCAGCAGGGCATCCAGATCCGGCGCGACCCGGGAGCTCAGGCGAAACAGGGGGGAGATCCCGAGCCAGTGCAGACGCGACTCCCGGGCCTGCCAACCCACCACCGCCACCGCCTGGGCATTGCCCTGCCAGCCCCTCACATCCCAGCCGATGCCGATGGCGTCCATGTGTTCCGTTGTCATGCCCCTGTTACCTCTGTGCAGCCTTGATGGAGCACAGGGTAATGGCTGCCCCTCCTAAAGCAAGGGCAAGTTGGTCCCTAGAAGGATTTCTTGAAGTTGATCAGGGGCAGAATGGGGAAGATGCCGTTCTCGGCGTAGTTGGCCAGGCCAATCTGCAAGCCGTCCAGGTGCTTGGTGGCATTGACGAATCCCAGCTGGAACGTGGTGCGTTCGGCATAGTTGACGAAGCCGACGTTGGCCAGGGCATTGCCCTGGGCGATGTTGACCGCCCCCCAGTTGAGCCCCTTCACATTGTTGGTCAGGTTGACGAAGCCCAGATTGAGGCCGGTATCCTGCCCTTCGTGCCAGTTGACGGCGTTGATGGCGACCCCGCCAAACTGGTGGCGCACCCGGCTCGCGCCAAAGAACACACCAAGCTGCAGGCCGGTGAACTGATCCACATCGGAGAGGGCGAACACCGGCAGATCGATCCCCTTCACCTGGCCGGTGCGGCCGTAGAGGAAGGAAGCCCGTGCTCCTTCCACCTGATTGGACGAGGGCAGGTTGATACCGGGCAGGGAGATCTGGACCGGCGTGCTGGCCTGAGCGACACCGGCGAGGGTCAGGGCACCACAGCCGAGCAGCAGGGTGAACGGTTTCATCGGGGATTCCTTGTGAAGAGGGTGTGGCTCAAGGGTACCAGCGCAGGCCCCAGGGAACGAGACCCCGCCCCCTGCCCTGCGTCACCTCTCGTCTGAATCCGGGGATGGCTCTCTCGGCGGATTGGAAAATTCAAACAGAAACTAACATTTATGTCATTTACACCAAAGGTGGATTGGTTGCAGAATGCTCAAACGTGTGTTTGAACAGAGCAAACAACACGTAACACAGGGATGACGTGCTGTACCCGCAAGAAGGGTCGATTGACCCGCAAAAACAGTGTTCTGCCGAACCGGAGACCCATGATGAATATGGACGTGATCAAGAGCTTTACCGAGCAGATGCAAGGCTTTGCCGCTCCCCTCACCCGCTACAACCAGCTGCTGGCCAGCAACATCGAACAGCTGACCCGGTTGCAACTGGCGTCCGCCAATGCCTACGCCGAACTGGGGCTCAACCAGTTGCAGGCCGTCGGCAAGGTACAGGATGCCCAGAGCCTGGCGGCCCTCGGCACCGTGCAGCTGGAGAGCGCCAGCCAGCTCTCCCGCCAGATGCTGGATGACATCCAGAAGCTCAGCACCCTCGGCCAGCAGTTCAAGGAAGAACTGGATGCCCTGACCGCAGATGGCATTAAGAAGAGCACGGGCAAGGCCTGACAACCCCTGGCTGCCCGTCTTGCGGGCAGCCACATCTCCCCACGACTCGACAGAACGGGCAAGTGCCCGCCCCGGGCGTGGGTGAAGGAGAACACATGAGCCAATCATCTTACGGCCCGCTGTTCGAGGCCCTGGCCCACTACAACGACAAGCTGCTGGCCATGGCCAGAGCCCAGACCGAGCGCACGGCCCAGGCCCTGCTGCAGACCAGTCTGGACGATCTGGGCAAGGTGCTGGAGCAGGGCAGCCAGCAGCCCTGGCAGCTGATCCAGTCCCAGATGAACTGGTGGCAGGATCAGCTCAAGCTGATGCAGCACACCCTGCTCAAGAGTGCAGGCCAGCCGAGCGAGCCGGTGATCACCCCGGATCGCAGCGATCGCCGCTTCAAGGCTGAGGCCTGGAGCGAGCAACCCCTCTATGACTACCTCAAGCAATCCTATCTGCTGACCGCAAGACACCTGCTGGCGGCGGTGGATGCCCTGGAGGGCGTGCCCGAGAAGAGCCGGGAGCGACTGCGCTTTTTCACCCGCCAGTACGTCAACGCCATGGCTCCCAGCAACTTCCTGGCCACCAACCCGGAGCTGCTCAAGCTCACCCTGGAGTCCGACGGCCAGAATCTGGTGCGCGGCCTTGCGCTCCTGGCCGAAGATCTGGAGCGCAGCGCCGATCACCTCAACATCCGCCTGACCGACGAGTCCGCCTTCGAGCTCGGCCGGGATCTGGCGACCACCCCGGGCCGGGTAGTGCTGCGCACCGAGCTCTTTGAGCTCATCCAGTACAGCCCGACCACGGCGACGGTGGGCAAGACCCCGGTGCTGGTCGTGCCCCCCTTCATCAACAAGTACTACATCATGGACATGCGCCCCCAGAACTCCCTGGTGGCCTGGCTGGTCGCCCAGGGGCAGACGGTCTTCATGATCTCCTGGCGCAACCCGGGGGTGGCACAGGGGCAGGTCGATCTCGACGACTACGTGGTGGACGGGGTCATCGCCGCCCTGGACGCCGTGGAGGCGGCCACCGGCGAGCGGGAGGTGCACGGCATCGGCTACTGCATCGGCGGCACTGCATTGTCACTCGCCATGGGCTGGCTGGCGGCGCGGCGCCAGAAGCAGCGGGTGCGTAGCGCCACCCTGTTCACCACCCTGCTGGACTTCTCCCAGCCCGGGGAGCTTGGCATCTTCATCCACGAGCCCATCATCGCAGCGCTCGAGGCGCAGAACGAGGCCAGGGGCATCATGGACGGGCGCCAGCTGGCGGTCTCCTTCAGTCTGCTGCGGGAGAACAGCCTCTACTGGAACTACTACATCGACAGCTACCTCAAGGGTCAGAGCCCGGTGGCGTTCGATCTGCTGCACTGGAACAGCGACAGCACCAACGTGGCGGGCAAGACCCACAACAGCCTGCTGCGCCGACTCTACCTGGAAAACCAGCTGGTGAAGGGGGAGCTCAAGATCCGCCACACCCGCATCGATCTCGCCAAGGTGAAGACCCCGGTGCTGCTGGTGTCCGCCGTGGACGATCACATCGCCCTCTGGCAGGGGACCTGGCAGGGCATGGCGCTGTTCGGGGGCGAGCGGCGCTTCATTCTGGCCGAATCCGGGCACATCGCCGGCATCATCAATCCGCCGGATGCCAACAAATACGGCTTCTGGCAGAGCGAGGCCGAGGCTGACAGCCCGGCGCAGTGGCTGGCGGGGGCGACCCACCAGAGCGGCTCCTGGTGGCCCGAGATGATGCGCTTTATCAAAGACCGTGACGAGGCAGAGCCCGTCCCTGCCCGGCAGCCTGCCGAGGGGTTGGAGGCGGCCCCCGGCAGCTACGTCAAGGTACGGCTCAATCCGGTGTTTGCCGGCGTCAGGAAGCAAGAAGAGGAACCCGCATGAGTACACAACCCTTTGCCGTGGGCATGAAAGCCAGCCTGACCAAGCGCTTCGGCCCGGCCGAGGTGGCGGCCTTCGCCGGCCTCTCGGAGGATTTCAATCCCCTGCACCTGGACCCGGACTTCGCCGCCACGACGGTGTTCGAGCGCCCCATCGTCCACGGCATGCTGCTGGCGAGCCTCTTCTCCGGGCTGCTCGGGCAGCAACTGCCCGGGAAAGGGAGCATCTACCTGGGCCAGAGCCTCTCCTTCACGCTCCCGGTGTTCGTGGGGGACGAGGTAACAGCGGAGGTGGAGGTGATTGCCCTTCGAAGCGACAAGCCCATCGCCACCCTGGCCACCCGCATCTTCACCCAGGGCGGCGCCCTCGCCGTGACGGGGGAAGCGGTGGTGAAACTCCCTTGAGCGCCAGTGGCCCCCAGAGACACAACCAGCCCGGTCGGGCTGGTTTTTTTGCCTGTGCTCGCCCCTTTTTCGGGGCAATTCGGCCCGGGCCCTTTCCCTGCCCCGCCTAACTGCCTAGAATGAGCCCCCGCTGTTTCAGCCATTCATCCAGCTAGAGGATTTCCCATGGAGACGTTTCTGCTCGAAGGTCACCCCTTCGTTGCCTTGTGTGACCTGATCAAGCATCAGGGTTGGGCCGATTGTGGCGGTGCCGCCAAGGCGCTGGTCGCCGAGGGCCTGGTGGAAGTGGACGGTCAGGTCGAGACCCGCAAACGCTGCAAGATAGTCGCCGAGCAGGTGGTCAACTTCAACGGCATGAAGGTAGTCGTGAAAGAAGGCGTCAGCCCCGAGATCCTCTGATCCTGACGCCCTGCCACGCAAGCGCTACCCAGCACAGTCGCCGAGCAGGTGGTCAACTTCAACGGCATGAAGGTCGTGGTGAAGGAAGGCGTCAGCCCCGAGATCCTCTGATCATGACGCCCTGCCACGCCAGCGCTACCCAGCACAGTGGCCGAGCGGGTGGTCAACTACAACGGCATGAAGGTCGTGGTGAAGGAAGGCGTCAGTCCCGAGATCCCCTGATCCTGACGCCCTGCCACGCAAGCGCTTCCCAGCACAGTGGCCGAGCGGGCGGTTAACTTCAACGGCATGAAGGTAGTCGTGAAAGAAGGCGTCAGCCCCGAGATCCTCTGATCCCGGCTTGAACAAGGGCGCCAAGCGCCCTCTGGCCTTCAGCTGGCCTTGATGGAGAGGGTCAGCACGAAGCGGGCCATGGCCTCGTCGCCGTTGCGCGACGGGCAGGTGGCCACCACCTGGATGGGGCGGTTGATGCGCTGGCCGCTCGCCAGGGACTCGTCGATCATGGCGTCGATAAGCTCCCCCGCCGCGCAATCAAACTGCACGTCCCCCTCCGGGCGCTTCAAAAACTCCCCCTGCACATCCTTGAAGGCAAAATGCACCTTCTTGCGCCGCGCCCGCCCCTTCTCCATGACCAGGAGCCCTCCCACCAGGTCGGCACCGGTGGCGAGCGCCCCGAAATACATGCTGCCCAGGTGGTTGCGGGTGCGCCAGCCCAGCGGAATGCGGATGCGCAGCGCCCTGGCGTCCATCTGCTCGATGACGGGGGCACAAAAACCAATGACGGGAATGTAGCGCCAGGCGAACAGGCGAAGGGCGAGGTTGGCTTTGAGGCGTTGCAGGTCCATTGCAAACTGATCCGATGAGTGAATGTGACGCAAATGTTGCCAGCCTGCTTCCCGATAGACAAGCCTCCCGTGCCATCCCTGTGAGCGGGCCCCCAAAGGGTATTTGCAAAATTCATGCAATGGTCAGGTTCTATTTGCCTGGCAAATGATAAAACCGGCCTTTCCTGACCCCGGGTCGCCCCTCTCTTTCCCCTTTTTCCGATTTTTTTCAAGGTCCCGCCCCGGATGACGGGACCATGACAGCCATATCCGAATGAAACACAACGAGAAATACTCCCCGTCAGGGGGCTAGCCCAGGATCCCGCCCCCGCCACTGGGATTATTCGCAGTAACCAAACCCCCTCTCCCTCGCTAGGCTGTTGCTGGCCCGGAAGTAGCCACTCGGCACCGGGTCAACCCGTCTACCAATCTCACCATAAGGATAGAGAGATGAGTCACGTGCAACAGTTGTTCAACGGGGGCGAGAGCGCCGGTACTTTCCAGCTCAACTTCAACAACAACCGTGCCTACGAGCTGTTTGGCCGGGAGTACCTCAAGTGCTATGCCAACCTCAGCGCCAAGGGGAAGATGAGCAAGCCCCTGCCCACCGGGCCGCTGAGCTACACCGTCGACTTCGCCATGGATTGCGGCTGCAGTTCGGTGCTGTTTGACTTCAACCTCGCCTACAAGAAGACCTTCGGCAACCAGTTGCAGGCCCCCCTGTGGCGCGAGTCGGACTACGAGGCCGAGCTGGTGCTCTGCCAGCTGGTGCGCGAGGCACCGGCCAACCGCCTGAGCAACCATGATCAGTTCGCCGAGGCCGAGGCCTTCTTCAACGACGTCAATCTGCCCGACACCGCCCGGGCGGTGGGCAATGATCCCTATGCCGACAAGGACGGTCTGGTGGAGTTCATCGTGGCCAACGAGCTGCTGGACGATCCCGCCGTCATGGCCAAGCTGGCGGAACAGAAGGCCTACCTCATCGCCATCACCTCCGTGGTCACCGCCTACATCAACCGTTACGCCGAAGCCTATGGCGAGCAGTACAAGACGGACGCGGATCTCTGGGCCAGGGCCCTCTCCAAGATCCCCCTGATGGGGCCGAGCAAGATCGATCAGCAGAGCTACAGCCGCCACATCAAGGGGCTCAGCATCGCCACCGACTTCATCAACTTCATCATGGACGTGGTGGTGAGCCAGGGCACCACGGCGCTGGCCAGCTTCAACAAGTTCCTGCAAAAGCAGGGGGATGCCATCCGCTTCGGGGTGGAGAACAACAAGGACTTCTACAAGACCATCACGGTGGGGGTCACGGTGGAAGTGTTCAAGGTGGGCAACGAGCTGGTCTATGTGCCGAAGATCAAGCAGTACCGCGTCAACTTCGACCGCCAGAACAGCAAGTTCACCTCCGCCTGTGCCAGCGCCGAGTTCGTCGACATCTACTTCAACTACCTCTATGCCGCCAACGTGTTCGACTACGAGGCCCTCAAGGACCCCGAGATCAAGCGCGACTTCGACAACTTCATCCAGAAGCAGCGCAAGGCACAAATTGAAGAAGCGGATACCTTCTTCAACGATGACTTCCCGCCCCTGGAGCCCAAACAGGTCAGCCGCAGCAAGGCCACGGTGTAACCCCGCCAGTCAAAAAAACAGCCGGCAGATGCCGGCTGTTTTTTTAGGTGGGCCTCAGGCCCGTTTCTCTTCAAGCCAGGCCCCCTGGCTCTGCATCTCGAACAGCTGGGCATAATGCCCCCCCAGTGCCATCAACTCGCCGTGGGTGCCGCGCTCGCTCACCCACCCGCGGGAGAGCAGCAGGATTTCATCGGCATCCACAATGGTGGAGAGGCGGTGAGCGATGGCGATGGTGGTGCGGCCACGGCGCGCCGCCGAGAGCGCCTGGGAGAGGGCGAGCTCGGTCTGGGAGTCCACGCTCGCGGTCGCCTCGTCCAGGATGAGGATGCGCGGATCCCCCACCAGGGCGCGGGCAAAGGAGAGCAGCTGGCGCTGGCCAGCGGAGAGGTTCTTGCCCCCCTCCTCCATCAGGGTGGTCAGGCCATCGGGCAGGCGGCGCACGAAATCGGCCAGCTGCACCTCCTCCAGGGCCTGCCAGAGCCGCCCATCCTCGATGCCGTCACGCCCAAGGCGCAGGTTCTCGGCCAGGGTGCCGACGAAGATGAAAGGATCCTGCTGCACCAGGCCGATGCTGCGGCGCACCGCCGAGAGGGCCAGGCCGTTCATGGGGTGATCATCAAAGTGGATGCTCCCCCGATCCAGGGGGTAGAAACCCATCAGCAGGCTGATGATGGTGGACTTGCCGCTGCCGGTGTGGCCCACCAGCGCCAGCATCTGGCCCGGCCGGGTGGCAAAGCTCACATCTTGCAGCACCTGCTGCTCCCCGTCGTAGGAGAAGCCCACCCCATCGAAGCGTACCCGCCCCTCCAGGGGGCGCACCTCCCCGTCGGTGCTCTCGCGGGTTTCATCGAGCAGGGCGAACACCCGCTCCCCCGCCACCATGGCCTGCTGCAACTGGTTGAGCTGGTTGGTCATCTCGATGAGGGGCTCGATCATCCGCCCCAGATAGCTGATGAAGGCGTAAAGCACACCCACCTGGATGGCCCCCGCCGTGCTCAGCCCCTCGTGGGCGAACAGGGCCAGCAGACCGATGAGCACCATCATGTAGAAGAGATCGATGAGGGGGCGCAGCAGGATGCCGTTGATCTTGAGGCTCTTGATCCGTGCCTGCCAGTGCTGCTGGTTCACCCCGGCAAAGGCGTTGGCGAAGTGGCGCTCCTGCACCATGGCCTGGATCACCGGCATCCCCTGCAACGACTCGTTGAGACGGCTGTTGATGTCGGAGAGCAAGGATCGGGTCGCCCGCACCACGGGCACGCTCAGTTTCTGATAGAGCCACATCACGGCTCCCACCGCCGGCAGCAGGGTGGCGCACACCAGCATCAGGCGCAGATCCAGCAGCGCCATGGAGAGCAGGATGCCGCACAGGAGCACCACTTTTTGCACCAGGAGCCCTATCACCTGGACATAGAGGTTCATGATCGCCTCAGTGTCGTTGGTGATGCGGGAGATGAGGGATCCCGAGCGGTGCTTGTCGAAATAGCGGGCAGGCAGGCGGATGGCGGTGGCGAACACCTGCTCGCGCAGACGCTGCACCACCGCCTGGGCGATGCGGTTGAAGCGCAGGGATTGCAGGTAAAAGCCGGCCGCCGACAACACCTGCAACCCCAGATAACCGGCGGCAAGGGCGGCGATGATGCCCCACTCCAGCCGGCGCGGCGCCAGGTAGTCATCGATGAAGAGCTTGATGAGCAAGGGGCCCGCCACCTCGGCGCCGGTGGCGAGCAGCAGGCAGATGCCCGCCTGCACCAGCCAGCGAGGGTAGCTGGCGCAGTAGGCGAGCAGCCGTTTGATGGTTGGATTCACAGACTTGCCTCCAGCGCAACGTTCCACGGGAATTGACTCTCTTTGCTCCCCTCTCCGCTCGCGGGAGCCGGGCGGGGGGTGAAGGAAACCAGGGGTCTTGTCATCCTGTTCACAGGCTCTCCTCCACGTCCTGCTCCAGGCGCTGGTAGCGGACCATGTCCGCGTACCAGCCGTTCCTGGCCATCAGGGCCTCGTGACGGCCCCGCTCGCTGATCGCTCCCTGCTCCAGCACCAGGATCTCGTCCGCCTGCTCCACCGCCGTCATGCGGTGGCTCACCAGCACCAGGGTGCGCTTGTGGACCTTGAGGGCCAGCAGGATCTGCTGCTCGGTGTGGGCATCCACCGCCGAGAGGGCGTCATCCAGCACCAGGATAGGGGCATCCAGCAGCAGGGCGCGGGCGATGGCCAGACGCTGCTTCTGACCGCCGGAGAGGGTCACCCCCTTCTCCCCCACCTCGGTTTCATACCCTTTGGGGAAGCGGCTGATGTCGTCGTGCACGCAGGCGATGCGCGCCACCCGCTCAATCTCCTCCCGGCTCGCCTCGGGGCGGCCCAGGGCGATGTTGGCCGCGATGGTGGTGGAGAACAGAAACGGCTCCTGGGGCACATAGGCAAACTGGCTGCGCAGCTCACCCAGCGACAGTTGCGAGATGGGCACCTCCCCCATGCGGATCTCCCCGGCCGTGGGGTTGGCCAGGCGCATCAGCAGCTTGAGCAGGGAGCTCTTGCCTGCCCCGGTGCGTCCCACTATCCCCAGCATGGCGCCAGCCTGCAGGGTGACATCCACCCCCTGCAACAGGGTGCGCTGCTCCAGCCGGTAGCCCAGCCCCTGCACCCCCAGGGGAAAGGCCGAGGCCAGCGCCACGGGATGGGCTGGCTCCTCGATGTCGCTGCGCTCCCCCAGCAGGCTTTCGATGCGCGAATAGGCGGCGCTGCCCCGCTCGATGATGTTGAACAGCCAGGCGATGGCGAACATGGGCCAGATGAGCTGGCCGAGGTACATGGTGAAGCTGGTGAGCTCCCCCAGAGTCAGCTTGTCTTGCAGCACCAGGGCGCTGCCCCCTGCGACCGCCAGAAAATAGGAGCAGCCGATGCACAGGTAAATCACGGGGTCGAACTTGGCGTCGATGCGGGCCACCGCCATGTTGCGCTCCCCCGCCTGACGGGTCAGCTCGGCAAAGCCCTCGTCCTCCAAGGATTCGACCGCGTAGGATTTGAGCACCCGCACCCCGGAGAGGGCCTCCTGGGTCTTGTTGTTGAGGCGGGAGAAGGCCCCCTGCGCCGCCTTGAACTCCTTGTAGATCTGGGTCCCGAAGCGGTTCATGAAGAAGGCCATCACCGGCAGGGGCAGCAGGGAGAGCAGGGTCAGCTGCCAGGAGTACTGGCTGCACATGATGGAGAGCACCAGGATGCCGACGATGAAGGAGTCCACCAGAGTCAGCACCCCTTCCCCTGCGGTCATCTCCACCGCCTGGATGTCGTTGGTGGCGTGGGCCATCAGATCACCGGTACGGTGGCGCTGGTAGAAATCCGGGCTCATGCGGGTGAAGTGGCTGAACAGCCGGTTGCGCAGCACGTAGGCGAGCCGGTAGGAGGCACCGAACAGCATGACCCGCCACACATAGCGCAGCAGGTAGATAAGCAGTCCCAGGCCAAAAAGCCCCACCAGATAGCCGGTCAGGGTGCCGCTGTCCAGGTCACCCTTGGCGATGCCATCCACCACCCAGCCCACCACCTTGGGGGGGATCACGGTCAACAGGGCCACCAGCATCAGCAGGGAGATGGCCACCAGATAACGCCGCCACTGATCCTTGAAAAACCAGCCAAGCCGCAAAAATACGCTCACAGAGAAGTCCTTGGTCGCGGCGCGCTGCCGCGTGATCGTGAAGAGAAGCTCAATACAATCGCCCCCTGGCGGGGGCGAACGAGTGGGTCATCATAGCCTGAAGCGGGTGACTTGAGAACGATTGCTATCTTGCCCTCCCTCAGAGCCGCTTGTCGGGGGGCGAGAACGGGAAGGCGACCGACTCCTGCTGCTCCCCGGTGAGCAGGAAGTGGGAGACCTCCTCCCGGGTCTGGGTAAAGACCTGCTGCAACTGGTTGAGCTCCCCCTCGCTCAGCTCCTCCTGCAGCCGCAGCCGCCACTCCATCTCCCCGGCCAGCAGTTGCAGGCGGGAAGCGGAGATGTTGGCCGACACCCCCTTCAGGGTATGCAGCAAGCGGCACGCCACTTCGGGCTGCTGGCGACGCAGGGCGGTGCGGATGTCCCACAGATCGTCCTTGTGCTCGGAGAGGAACAGCTTGAAGAGGATCTGCAGCGCCTCCCTGTCATGCTCCAGCCGGCGCAGGGCATCCTCCAGATCCAGCACGCCCATGAGGGCCGGCGGCTTGACCTCGATGGGCACCTTGGGCTCCCCGCCGCTGCTCTTCACCCATTGCAGCAGGTTGTTGTAGAGATCGAGCTTGCTCACCGGCTTGGTGACATAGCCGTTCATGCCGACGCCAAGGCAGCGCTCCCTGTCCCCCGGCATGGCGCTGGCGGTGAGGGCGATGATGGGCACATCGTGCTTGTCCACCATCTTGCGGATCTGGCGGGTGGCATCCAGCCCGTCCAGCACCGGCATCTGCAGATCCATCAGGATGACGTCGAACGGCTGCTCCGCCACCTGCTCCACCGCCTCGCGGCCGTTGTCCACCACGGTGACCTTGGCCTCCACCCGGCGCAGGTACTCCAGAATGAGCTGCTGGTTGACCCGGTTGTCCTCGGCCAGCAGCACCCGGGTACCGCGCAGCAGCTCCCGGAACTGCTGCTGATCCCCCTGGGCCTCCGCCTGGCGGACCTTGCTGTCATGGGAGCTGCCGTTGAGCAGTTCGTCCACCTTGGCCAGCAAGGCGTTTTCGGTCATGGGCTTGGCCAGGAAATGGGTCAGTCCCATGCTCTCCATCCGCCCGTGCAGCCCCTCCCTGGACCAGGCGCTGGTCATCAGGACAGGCAGGCGCCGCCACTGGCTGTGCTGGTACATCTCGAGGGCCAAGTCCAGGCCATCCTCCTGACCCATGCGCCAGTCGAGGATGGCGAGGCGGATGTGATGCCCCTCTTCCCGCAGCACCTGACGGGCGCGGGAGAGGCTGTTGACCGTGATGACGGACGCCCCCGCCCGCCCCAGGATGTCCTTGGCCAGTTCCAGCACCAGCTCGTTGTCATCCATCATCAGGATCAGGGGCTGGTGATCGAAGAAGACCCGGCGCCCCGAGACCCCGTACACCGCCTGGGAGATGGGGATCTCGAACAGGAAGGTGGAGCCTACCCCGGGCTTGCTCTGCACGGTGATCTCCCCGC
Organism: Aeromonas sp.; assembly: GCF_050252055.1. Lineage (NCBI taxonomy): Bacteria > Pseudomonadati > Pseudomonadota > Gammaproteobacteria > Aeromonadales > Aeromonadaceae > Aeromonas > Aeromonas sp. Next base: position 95,576 of record NZ_JBFWLQ010000003.1, read on the forward strand.
CCATCAGCCCCACCAGTCGCTGGGAGATGTTGAGGCCAAGCCCGGAGCCGCCATATTTGCGGGTATTGCCCGCCTCCAGCTGGGTAAAGGGCTGGAACAGCTGGGCCTGTTTCTCCGGGGCGATGCCGATGCCGGTATCCCGCACGCTGAAGCAGACCCGCATGGGATGCTGGCTGGTGAGCGTAATGGCCACCTCCACCTCGCCCCGCTCGGTGAACTTGATGGCATTGTTCACCAGGTTGACCAGCACCTGACCGAGGCGCAGCGGATCCCCGCGCAGAAAGTCGGGCACGGCGGGAGACTTGTTGATGATGACCTCGATGTGCTTGCGCTCCGCCAGATCCGCGAACATGGCGGCGAGGGAGTCGAGCTGCTCGCTGAGATCGAAGTCGATCTCCTCCAGGGTCAACTTGCCGGACTCCACCTTGGTGAGATCCAGAATGTCGTTGATGAGCAGCAGCAAGGTGTCCGACGAGGATTTGATCTTGTTGAGATAGTCCCGCTGCTGGGGATCCAGACTGGTTTGCAGTGCCAGGGCGCTGAAGCCGATGATGGCATTCATGGGGGTGCGGATCTCGTGGCTCATGTTGGCCAGGAAGTCGCTCTTGGCCTGGGCCAGCAGCGCGGCATGGCGAGAGAGCTCGCTCAGCTTCTGGTTGCGACGCCACAGGGTCGCGGCCACCAGCGAGAAGCAGAGCAGCGCCCCCCCCAGCACCATCAGGTAGAAGCGGCTCTTGAGGGAGGAGGCCCGCTCCAGCTTGCTCTGCTTCCAGGCGGGCAGTGAGCTCAGCCCCTTCATCTCCACCACCTGATTGCGCAGGCGATGGTACTCCATCACCTGCTGATTGAACTCCTGGCCCAGCCGGACGAGGGCCGCGACCCTCGGCTGCTCGCCATAGCGGTCAAGCAGGTGCTGCTGGAGTTGCAACAGTTGCCGCTGCTCGTTCTGATCCCAGCTACGTCGGAGGTAGTGGTGCAGGCGCATGAGTTCGGTCAGGTCGCGGTACTGCGCCTCACCGACCGGCAGGGTGCCTTGCAACGCCTTGAGCTGGCCCTGGAAGCGGGGAGCCAGATACTCGATGGTCATCTCCATGGTGTAAAGCCTGGCGAGATCCAGCAGATAACCGTCGATGTCCCGCTGCAACGCCTGGGAGCCGGGGTCGTCCACCGACTCCGGATCCTCGTGCACCAGCCTGACGAACCTGTCCAGGTGACTGGAAAGCAGGCTCAGGCGTTGCTGTACGCTGCCATCGCTGGCCTTCTCGCGCCCCAGCAGATAGACGGTATCGGTATTGACCCGATTGAGCACCATCTCAGCCGCCACGCTCAAATCGAAGGCACGCTGCTGCTGGCTGAGCAACTGCCAGCAATAGGCAGAAAAGCCCACCAGCGATACGATGATAAGGCCAAAGACAACACGATTGGCCCGTGCAACACTCTTCATCCCGTCTCGATTCTCATGTCATGGTCGGCCATCCGGTGACATCAGGTCACGGCCGGAGGCCAACTGTGAAAAACCACTGAGTGCTATGTTACCGTTAGTCGGCGCTCTGATTGCAATAAAGATGTTGCCGGGCCATGAAATAAGGAAGCAATTATGTCACTTGTCACCACCTATTGTAGCCAATGCTTTACCCGCAACCGCCTGCCTGTCGAAAAAGCAGACTCAAACGCGAAGTGCGGCCGCTGCCGTCACGCCCTCTTCGAACAAACCCCGGTGGCGGGGCGTCAGGCCAGCTTCGATGCCCTGATCCAGTCCGACATCCCGGTGGTGGTGGACTTTTGGGCAAGCTGGTGTGGCCCCTGCCTGCAGTTTGCCCCCGTCTTTCAGGAGGTCGCCCGGGAGCTTGAGCCCCGCCTTCGCTTCGTGAAACTCGATACCGAGCAGGAGGCCGCCATCGCAGGTCGCTATGGCATTCGCAGCATTCCTACCCTGATGGTCTTCCAGCGGGGGGAGATCCTGGCACAGCGCAGCGGCTCCCTGCCCAAGAGCCTGTTCAAGGAGTGGCTGCTCTCCTTCACCTCCCCCGTCAAATGAAAATAAAATGTTTCATTTCTGTTTGATTGAAGATCCATTTTCACTTGACTCTGTGAGTCGCCACATGATTTGACCATATCCCCCTGTTTCAAACAGGGGGATATATGTAACCTCGGCATCACAACAACAACCATAAATTAACCGAGAGAACGTTATGCACACATCGGCTGTACCTCCGACTCCCCCCTCACGCTGGCTGGACATCAAGTCCGGGATCGTCATCCTGGATCTGCTCCTGCTCTGCGCCATGCTGGCATGGCTCCCGTTTGACCCCATGGTCAACAAGGGGCTGGCCATCCTGATCTTCATCGCCATCCTCTGGCTGACCGAGGCGGTGAACATCACCATCACTGCCATCTCCATCCCGGTGCTCGCCACCCTGCTCGGGGTGTTCGACATGAGCAAGTCGCTGACCGACTTTGCCAACCCCGTCCTGTTCCTCTTCTTTGGCGGCTTTGCCCTCGCGGCAGCCCTCTCCAAGCAGGGACTCGACACCCAGATCGCCGGCAAGGTGATGCAGCTAGCCAAGGGACACCTGGGCTGGGCTTCCATCGTGCTCTTCACCATCACGGCCGCCCTCTCCATGTGGATCAGCAACACCGCAACCGCGGCCATGATGATGCCGCTGGCCCTCGGCATGCTGAAAGGGCTGGACGTTCACAAGGAGCGCCGCACCCTGGTCTTCGTGCTGCTTGGCGTCGCCTATAGCGCCAGCATCGGTGGCATCGGCACACTGGTGGGCAGCCCCCCCAATGCCATCGCCGCCGCCCAGATGGGCTTGGGCTTCACCGACTGGCTGGAGTTCGGCATCCCCGTGGTGATCATCTTCATGCCGGTAGGCATCGGCCTGCTCTACTGGGTGACCCGTCCCAATCTCTCCCACCAGGTCAGCACCGAGCAGGTCACCATCGAGTGGACAGGTCAGCGCAAAGTGACCCTGGCCATCTTCCTGACCACAGTGCTGCTGTGGATTGGATCCCAGCCTCTTGCCAAGGCGCTGGGCGGCATTCCCCAGTTCGATACCCTGATCGCCATGGGCGCCATCCTGGCCATCGCCATCAGCCGCGTCGCCAGCTGGGATGACATCAACCAGAACACCGACTGGGGCGTGCTGCTGCTGTTCGGGGGTGGTCTCACCTTGAGCGCCATCCTCAAGCAGACCGGGGCCAACGCCTTCCTGGCGGAGCACCTCTCCAGCGGCCTCTCCTCCATGCCCATCTTCGTGATCCTGCTCTGCCTGGCCGCCTTCGTGGTGTTCCTCACCGAGCTGGTCTCCAACACTGCCACTGCCGCGCTGCTGGTGCCGCTGTTCGCCGGGGTGGCCGAGGCACTGGGGGTCTCCCCCATCGTGGTCTCCGTGCTGATCGCCGTCGGCGCCTCCTGTGCCTTCATGCTGCCGGTGGCCACGCCCCCCAACGCCATCGTCTTCGCCAGCGGCCATATCCAGCAACGGGAGATGATGCGGGCCGGCCTGGTACTGAACCTGGTGTTCACCGTCATCCTGACCATGCTGGCCTATTTCATGGGGGATATCCTCCACTGAGGTTCGCCCCCTAATGCCCCTCCAAGCCCCGCATCGCCGGGGCTTTTTCTCGCCCCGAAACCACCGCACTCCCTACCCGTGACATCACGACGACGTTAACTCGCACTTAAGAAATCACCTCCATGATGCTGACAACGGCCATCACGCAGCCATGGCTGACGATGGCGATGATCATGGACATCACGACAAGGGGATCACCTCATGGGAAAGACGATGCAGAACAACCGTGAAATCAAGGTATGGGATCCGGTGGTCAGGGGATTTCACTGGGCCACTGTGCTGTTGTGCGTGCTGAATCTCTTCATCCTTGAAGAGGGAGCGCGCAACCACCGCTATGCGGGATATGCGCTGGCAGGACTGCTGGTACTGCGCATCGTATGGGGTTTCATCGGCTCCTATCATGCCCGCTTCGCCCAGTGGTTGCCGACACCGGCCGGCGTCATCACCTATCTCAAGGAGACGATCAAGGGGCGCCACCCCTACTACGCCGGTCACAATCCTTTGGGGTCCTTGATGATACTGCTGCTGTTGACCTGCCTTGTCGGCACCGCCGCCAGCGGGATCATGACCGAATACGGGCCTCTCTCCGGCACCCATCGCATGGAAGAGATCCACGAGTTCTTTGCCAAGGGGCTGCAGGTGGCCATCTTCGTCCATGTACTGGCCGTCATCGCCCTGGATCGTCTGGTACGGGGCGATCTCGTCAGGGCGATGATCACCGGCAAGAAACGGGTGCCGGCGGACACCCGGGTGGTCGACAGGCCCTGAGCCTCTCTCAACCCGACAGATGAAAAAAAACCCCGCATCGCGGGGTTTTTCACAGGAGCAGACATCAGCCGACGCTGCAGCTCGTCAGTTTCCAGATCCGGTCTACGTAATCCTGGATGGAGCGGTCGGAGTTGAACTTGCCCATGGTGGCAGAGTTGATGATGGCTTTCTTCGCCCACAGGGCCGGATCCCGGTACCAAGCGTCGATCAGCTTGTGCGCCTCGGAGTAGGACTCGAAATCCGCCAGGGTCAGGTAAGGGTCTCCCCCTTCCAGCAAGGAGCGCTTGATGGAGGCCAGCTCACCCGGACGACCCGGCGTGAAGTAGTCGGTATCAAACCAGTCCAGCACGGCTTTCAGTTCGGAGTTGGCGTAGTAGAAGTCATACGGGTTGTAGCCGCGCGCCTTCAGGGACTTCACCTCGTCCACATTCAGACCGAAGATGGCGCAGTTCTCGGCACCCGCCTCTTCGGCGATCTCGATGTTGGCTCCATCCAGCGTCCCGATGGTGATGGCACCGTTCAGCGCCATCTTCATGTTGCCGGTACCGGATGCTTCGTAACCTGCGGTGGAGATCTGCTCGGAGACATCCGCCGCCGGGATCAGCTTCTCGGCAAGGCTCACGCGGTAGTTCGGCATGAACACCACTTTCAGCTTGCCCTGAATACGGGCGTCGTTGTTGACCCGCTCCGCCAGCTTGTTGATGGCGTAGATGATGTCCTTGGCCAGCTTGTAGCCGGGCGCCGCCTTGGAGCCGAAGATGAACACCCGCGGATGCATGTCATAGTCCGGGTTCGCCAGCAGGCGACGGTAGAGCGCCATGATGTGGATAAGGTTTAGCTGCTGGCGCTTGTACTCGTGCAGACGCTTGATCTGGACGTCGAAGATCGCCTCCGCGCTCACGTCGATGCCGGTTTCCGCCTTGATGACCTTGACCAGCTTCTCCTTGTTGTGGCGCTTGATGGTCATGAACTGCTGCTGGAACGCCTTGTCGTCGGCAAACTTCACCACGCTGCGCAGCTTGTCCAGTTGCAGCGGCCACTCCTTGCCCACCACCTCGTTGTAGAGTTCGGCCAGTTCCGGGTTGCAGGCCAGCAGCCAGCGACGGGGAGTCACGCCGTTGGTGACGTTGCACATCTTCTCGGGCCACAGCTCGGCATACTCGGGGAAGAGATCTTCCTTTACCAGCTTGGAGTGGATCTCGGCCACGCCGTTCACCTTGGAGGAGCCGATGACGCACAGGTTGCCCATGCGCACCTTGCGCACGTCACCCTCTTCGATGATGGAGAGCTTGGCCTTGATGGCATCGTTGCCCGGCCACTTGGGCTCCACCAGCTCGTTCAGGAAGCGGGCGTTGATTTCATAAATGATCTCGAGGTGACGGGGCAGTACCTTCTCGAACAGGCTGACGGACCACTTCTCCAGCGCTTCCGGCAGCAGGGTGTGGTTGGTGTAGGAGAAGACCTGATAGCAGATGCCCCAGGCGGTATCCCAGTTCAGCCCCTCTTCATCCACCAGCACGCGCATCAGCTCGGGGATGGCCACGGTGGGGTGGGTATCGTTGAGCTGGATGGCGATTTGCGCGGCAAAGTTGCTGAAGTCACTGCCATGCACCCGCTTGTAGCGGCGCATGATGTCCTTGATGGAGCAGGCGCAGAAGAAGTACTGCTGGATCAGGCGCAGCTCCTTGCCGGCGTCGGTCTCATCGTTCGGGTAGAGCACCTTGGAGATGGTCTCGGCCTGGGCCTTCTCGGCCTGGGAGTCGATATAACCACCGGCGTTGAACACGTCCCAGTCGAAGAACTCGGAGGCGCGGGATTCCCACAGACGCAGGATGTTGACGGTGTGACCACCGAAGCCGACCACCGGAATGTCCCAGGGCACCCCTTTGATCTTGCGACCGGCGTGCCACACCTTCTTCAGGCCACCCTTGTCACCAAAGACGGTCTCCACGTAGCCGTAGAGCGGGATCTCCTGCACCGATTCCGGGCGGCAGATCTCCCAGGGGTTGCCATATTCGCGCCAGGAGTCCGGACGCTCGATCTGGCGACCATCCTGGATCTCCTGACGGAACAGGCCGTGCTCGTAGTGGATGCCATAGCCCACCGCCGGGTAGTTCAAGGTTGCCAGGGAATCGATGAAGCAGGCAGCCAGACGACCCAGGCCGCCGTTGCCAAGGGCCATGTCAGGTTCTTGTTCACAAAGATCGGTCAGTTCCAGACCGAGTTCACCCAGCGCCTCTTCACAGACTTTGTAGAGGGAGAGGTTGTGCAGGTTGTTGGAGGTCAAACGCCCCATCAAAAATTCAGCAGAGAGATAGTGAATCGCACGAGTATCTTTCTTGAAGTGAGTCTGCTGAGTACGGGTCAGGCGCTCGTACACCTGTTCATTGACGGCGGCAGCGGTCGCTTTCCACCAGGCATCCGGAGAGGCTTTCTGTTCGCTTGTACCCAAGGTAGAACGCAGGTGACGCACGATACTCGCCTTGAGCTGATCTTTATCCAGTTGGAGATCCTGGTCTGTCTTCTTCTTGGTAGCCATAAACCATTTTCCTTCGTTACAAATAAAAAATGTCATCCCATCGGGGGGGCCGGCGCTGTTGTTATCTCAGAATATGCTCCGGCGGGGGCATACTAGCTAAAGCCAAGGGTTTAAAAGTTAACGTGAGTCACACTTTAACGCATAAAAATGACAGTTTCACCATGAAAACCCTTTCCTTTAGTCCGCCTGAATGAAATATAAATTTCGTTTTAAATCATAGTGATACAAGAAAACAAAAAAGATAGTTTCATGAATAGGTTTTCAATGATTGCCTGTGACTGAAAATACGTGAAAATAACCGTCAACACGGGAGAAATTGAAAGCGTTTTCAATTCACACCTCCTCGTCAGGTAATAAAAAGGATGCCCCCATCGGAGCACCCTTTGATTTCAATTAACCATGTGCCTTGAACTGATTGCTCATAGGGTCGTAGTGATACCCGATCTGTTGCAGACGGGTAGCCAGCTGATCTTCTGTCATGTCGTAGTAAGCCAGCAGCTCTTCCAGACCATCACACTCCAGCCGCAGCTTCTCGTTGATGATCCCGAGCAGAATGTTCGCATCCAGTTGTTGCAAGGTACTGACGTCCATCTCGCTCCCTCCTCTCCCTATACAGGACTGTATAACCATGAGCGCCGACCCGAAGTTTGTCTACAGGTTAAAAAACACCCTGTATAAGGAAGATATAAATATCCTTTTTAATCATGTAGTTAAAATCATCCCCTGTTAATCGGCTCACACTTTTAGCCACAAATGACTTGTCACTCCTTGCGAACAGAACTACTGTATACACATACAGCATGGTTATTCATACAGGAACGACATATGAGCCAGCCCCTGAATCTTTGCCCCCCCTCCTCCTCTGCCGGTCTGATCACCACCTGGCCCACTCGCCATCAGAGCAAGATGGGACAAGAGCAGCGGCGCGGCCCTCTCCATCAGGAAGCGCCGCTGCTGGATGCCCTGGGGCAACTGAGTCAGTCTGACAGTGGCTGGATCCTGCTCGTCGCCCCGCCCGGTCTGCCCGCCGCCGCGCAATTGCAGGCCAGAGGGATCAATCCTGCCAGGGTGCTTGTCGTGCACGCCCCCAAGATCAAGAATTGGCAGCGCCTGCTGGAGCAGAGCCTGATCAATGGTCACTGCGCCGCCGTGCTGACCTGGCTGCCCGAACAGGTTGCCCTGGACCGGAGCACATTGAGCACCCTGGGCCAGCGAGCCGGTGTCCTGACCCGCTTCTTCGAGCCCTCAACCCCTCTGGGTGGGGCACTGAGTTACGGCGGCCAGGATGTCTACCTGAACCACTGATCGCCCCTTCGGCGTGACAGCCAATGCGCCGGCATTGCCCACCGGGTTATCCAGGCTTCCGACCCGGGATGCCATGGCGACAAAGACAAAGCAGCACAGCAGCACAGCAGCACAGCAGCACAGCAGCACAGCAGCACAGCAGCACAGCAGCACAGCAGCACAGCAGCACAGCAGCACAGCAGCACAGCAGCAGTAAATTTGCTCAGGCCCAGACAGTCAAATGGGGCCCGCAAAAAAGGCGACCCGAGGGTCGCCTTTCAACATGCTGCTGTACGGGGCTAATCGCTCTGCGTTTGCATCGAAGTCCGATTGATCAAGCCAGCTTGGTCTCCAGCTCGGCAATCTTGGCGGACCAGTAGGCCGGGCCGGTTTCGTGGATGTTGTTGCCCTGGGAGTCGACCGCCACGGTGACCGGCATGTCTTCCACCTCGAACTCGTAGATGGCCTCCATCCCCAGATCGGCAAAGGCCACCACGCGCGCCTTCTTGATGGCTTTCGCCACCAGGTAAGCGGCGCCGCCCACCGCCATCAGGTAGACAGCCTGGTGCTGCTTGATGCTCTCGACCGTCTTGGGGCCGCGCTCGGACTTGCCGATCATGCCGATGAGGCCGGTTTCTCCCAGCATCATGTCGGTGAATTTGTCCATCCGGGTGGACGTGGTGGGGCCAGCCGGGCCGACCACCTCGTCACGCACCGCATCGACCGGGCCCACGTAATAGATGAAGCGGTTGGTGAAATCGACCCCTTCCGGCAGTCCTTCACCTTTTTTCAGCATGTCGGCGATGCGCTTGTGGGCGGCGTCGCGGCCGGTCAGGATCTTGCCGGAGAGCAGCACGGTATCGCCGCTCTTCCAGCTGGCAAGCTCTGCCTTGGTGATGCCATCCACGTTGACCCGGCGCACATTGCCACCGGACTCACGGGTGATCTCCGGCCAGTCTTCCAGCCTGGGGGGTGTCAGCTCCGCCGGGCCGGAGCCATCGAGTTCGAAATGCACGTGACGGGTGGCGGCGCAGTTGGGGATCATCACCACCGGCTTGGAGGCGGCGTGGGTCGGTGCGGATTTCACCTTCACATCCAGCACCGTGGTCAGGCCGCCCAGCCCCTGGGCACCGATCCCGAGCTTGTTGACCTTGTCATAGAGCTCGACCCTCAGCTTCTCTTCGGTGGTCTCGGGACCACGGGCAATCAGCTCCTGGATGTCGATGTGCTCCATCAGGGCTTCCTTGGCGAGCACCGCCGCTTTCTCGGCAGTGCCGCCGATGCCGATGCCGAGCATGCCGGGCGGGCACCAGCCAGCCCCCATGGTCGGCACCGTCTTGAGCACCCACTCCACGATGTCGTCGGAGGGGTTGAGCATCACCATCTTCGATTTGTTTTCGGAGCCGCCCCCCTTGGCCGCGATACTCACTTCCACCTTGTCGCCGGGGATCATGTCGATGTGCACGACAGCGGGGGCATTGTCTTTGGTGTTCTTGCGGCTGCCGGCCGGATCCGCCAGCACGGAGGCGCGCAGCGGGTTGTCCGGATTGGTATAGGCGCGGCGGGTGCCCTCATCCACCATCTCCTGGACCGTCATGTCGCTGTCCCACTGTACCTGCATGCCGATCTTGACGAAGCAGGTGACGATACCGGTATCCTGACAGAGCGGGCGATGACCTTCGGCAGACATGCGGGAGTTGATCAGGATCTGGGCCAGGGCATCCTTGGCGGCCGGGTTGATCTCGCGGTCATAGGCGGCCTTGGCGGCCTGCACGAAATCGAGGGGGTGGTAGAAGGAGATGTACTGCAGGGCGTCAGCAATGGAATCGATAAAGTCCTGTTTTCTAATGATGCTCATATCATCCTCACTGGTCCTTGTTATCGCTTGCGCGAGCAAGGGCTTCCATATGAGCCGGGCCTTCGGCAGGTGGCAAATGCACCTGGAGCCGGCAGACTGCGGCGTGTTTTTATAACGGTGTTTTTCTTAAAAATGCCGGCGGCCATGATACGCTTGACCACCCGAACCGGCTAGGGAGCCGGGCGCAAACTGTTGCCTATGTAACAAAAAATGAAACCAAGACTGCATATCCACCATTTCGACCCGCAGGCCTCGCTCCACACCTGGTTTGCCTGCCTGCAACACCAACCCTGGGCCATCCTGCTGGAATCCGCCGGCCCCCTGGGGGCTGACAACGGTTTTGACATCATCAGCGCCGATCCGCTTGCCACCCTGGAAACCCGGGGTACCAGCACCTGCCTCACCCGGGATAACCACCAGCACCATCATGACGGCGATCCCCTCGCCCTGCTCGCCAAGACCCAGCAAGCCCTGCTTGGGGAGCGCGTTGAGGATGACTCGGGATTGCCGTTTATCGGGGGAGCCCTGGGACTCTTTGGCTACGATCTGGGCCGACGATTCGAGCGTCTGCCCGCAGTGGCGCAACAGGACATCCACGTGCCCGACATGGCGGTCGGGATCTACGACTGGGCGCTGCTGCGAAATGTCGCGACGGGACACTGGCAACTGGCCCACTGGGGTGATGAAGCCGGCCTCGCCCGCAGGCTCGACTGGCTGATGGCGCAGCGCGAACGAACCACCCTCCCCCTTCGCCTGACCGGCCCCTGGCAGAGCAACATGACGCGGGCCGAATACGGAGACAAGTTTACCCGTATCCAGGCCTATCTGGCGGCGGGGGATTGTTACCAGATCAACCTGACCCAGCGCTTCAGCGCCCCTTATCAGGGGGATGAATGGTCCGCCTATCTCGCCCTGAGCGCCGCCAACAAGGCGCCGTTCTCCGCCTTTGTCCGCCTGCCGCACAGCGCCATTCTGAGCCTCTCCCCGGAGCGTTTCCTGCTGCTCGACAAGCGCCATATCGAGACCAAGCCCATCAAGGGCACCCGGCCTCGCCACCCTGATCCCGCCCAGGATGCCAGGGTGGCCGAGTCGCTCGCCAGCGCCGACAAGGACAGATCGGAGAACCTGATGATCGTCGATCTGCTGCGCAACGACATCGGCCGGGTGAGCCGGCCGGGGTCGGTCACGGTCCCGCACCTCTTTGCCGTGGAATCCTTCCCGGCGGTGCATCATCTGGTTTCCACCATTCACGGAGAACTGGATGCGCGCTGGCAAGAAGTGGATCTGCTGCGGGCCTGCTTCCCCGGCGGCTCCATCACAGGGGCTCCCAAGATCCGGGCGATGGAGATCATCGAGGAGCTGGAGCCGGTGCGGCGCAATGCCTACTGCGGCAGCATCGGTTATCTGAGTCAGCACGGAAGGATGGATACCAGCATCTGCATCCGTACCCTGATCGCCGAAGCCGGTCAGCTGCACTGCTGGGCGGGGGGCGGCATCATCGCCGACTCCGATCCCGACGCCGAATATCAGGAGACCTACGACAAGGTGGCCCGCATCCTGCCACTGCTCGATGCCCTTTGACCCCATCCGGCCCTGCGGGGCCGACACAAGGAGACCCATGGAGATGACGAGTGCCGAGCTGCTGACCCGCTTTTTGCTGCAGCGCCCCGCCCCCGCCCATCGCCTGGCACTGGCCGGGCTCAAACCTGCCGCCGTGTTGATCCCCCTGGTGGAGCGCCCCGAGGGCCTGTATCTGCTGCTGACGCGCCGCAGCACCGCCCTGCGCCACCACCCGGGACAGATCAGCTTTCCCGGCGGGCGTCAGGACCCGGAAGACCGGGACCTCATTCACACCGCGCTCAGGGAAACCGAGGAGGAGCTTGGCATTCCCCCCTCCCAGATCCGGATCATCGGCAGCCTCACCCCTCTCAATACCGTCTCGCGCTACGATGTGCTGCCGGTCCTCGCCATGCTCGACCCGGGCTACGGGCTGACCCTGAGCCAGGGCGAGGTGGCCCAGGCCTTCGAAGTCCCCCTCGCTCACGTGCTGGATCCGGGGCAGCACATAGCCCTGAGCCTGCCAAGAGCGGACGGTCGTCACACCATCTATTGGATCCCTTGGGAGCAATCTTTCATCTGGGGAGCCACTGCCAGCATGATCCGCCAGCTTGCCCAGCACATCTCGACATAACATTTCGACAACATGATGAGGTGGGAAATTATCCAGTTAACATTCAAATAACACTGCATTTGATAAATAAATTTTGATTTTTTATTCTTTTGATCACATTTCTACAAGAAAGTACGGGTTTCAGCCGCACAAAGGTGAATTTGATCAACATTTTTGATTAAAAAGAAAGTATTCTTGCGCCGACTAATTAAAACCACACATTCGGGGTGAGACACATGTCCAATACTGTCACTGGCGCACAGGATGTTGCAGCCGCACAGGAGCAAGGAATCAGCTCGGTCCAATCTCGCGGTTGGAGTAAACAAGACACCACCTGGGTGATCAGCCTGTTCGGTACCGCCGTCGGTGCAGGCATCCTGTTCCTGCCCATCAACGCTGGCATGGGTGGCTTCTGGCCGCTGGTGGTGATGGCGCTGCTGGTCGGCCCCATGACCTACCTGGCCCACCGTGGTCTGGCGCGCTTCGTGCTTTCCTCCAAGCAGCCCAATGCCGACATCACCCAGGTGGTGGAAGAGCACTTCGGCGTGGGTGCCGGTAAATTGATCACCCTGCTCTACTTCTTTGCCATCTACCCCATCGTGCTGATCTACGGCGTGGGCATCACCAACACGGTTGAAAGCTTCCTTGTCAACCAGTTGCAGATGACGCCGCCTCCGCGCTGGATCCTCTCCATCGTGCTCATCATGGCCATGATGTCCGTGATGCTGGCTGGCGAGAAGCTGATGCTGAAAGTGACCGAGTTCCTGGTCTATCCGCTCATCGCCATTCTGGCGGGCATCTCCCTGTACCTGATCCCGGACTGGACCGGTGCGGCCCTGAATGAAATGCCGAGCACCAAGGATTTCGCCACCACCCTGTGGCTGACCATCCCGGTGCTGGTCTTCTCCTTCAACCACAGCCCGGCCATCTCCAGCTTCGCCCTGGCTCAGCGCCGTGATCACGGTGAGCATGCCGTCGCCAAGTCCGACGCCATCCTCAAACGCACCGCCATCATTCTGCTGGGCTTCGTGATGTTCTTCGTCTTCTCCTGCGTGATGAGCCTGACGCCGGCCCAGCTGGCAGAAGCCAAGTCCCAGAACATCGCCGTGCTCTCCTACCTGGCCAACCAGCATGCGAGCCCCATCATCTCCTACTTCGGTCCGCTGGTTGCCTTCGTGGCCATCGTCTCCTCCTTCTTCGGCCACTATCTGGGTGCCCGTGAAGGTCTGAAAGGGATGATCGTCCAGAACATGCGCAGCTCCGGCAAGGCACCGAACCACAAGAAAGTGGAGCTGTTCATCATCGCCTTCTTCATCCTGACCCTGTGGGGCGTTGCTGTGATCAACCCCTCCATCCTCGGGATGATCGAATCCCTGGGTGGCCCCATCATCGCCACCATCCTGTTCCTCATGCCCATGTACGCCATCAAGCGCGTTCCGGCCATGGCGAAATACCAGGGCCAGATCAGCAACGTCTTCGTGGCGACCATGGGCCTTATCGCCATCTCCGCCATCCTTTATCAACTGGTCGGCTAAGCCTTCCTGCGATACCGTCGGGCCAGCATAGGCCCGGCGCCTCCCACAGCCCGGCAGATCTCCTCTGCCGGGCTGTGTTCGTTATGATCATCAGGCACTGGGCTCAGATGATCAGAGCCCCCTGCCCTCAAATCAGAGACAGCCCTTTCACCCACTCTCTTTCCCCTTGGTGACAGCTTGCCGCTCATATTCCTTCGCCCATGACACACGACCAAGACGTACTGTGTTATCCCGTCATCTGCTGCTCGCCATCGGCCTTGCCAGGCAGAACACTAGAGCCCTTGTCCTTGCCAGGAACGCCCGCTCTTCGGGGTTTAGCCCAGAGAGCCGACACCCCCACCCAATGGAGCCTTTCTTCAAGGCACTCAGGGAAAGTACCGGCCACAGGGCGCAGGCAAACCGCCGAGAGGGCCTTGACCGGGATTCTCGTGCAGCGACCGAAGAACAGATGACCCCTTCGGTCACCAGAGGGGATGCCACAAGCCGCCATGCTGACAGCACAAACAGCCCGATATGCCCGGCCGAATGCAGCGCCGGGCACGTTGGTACAGGGAATGGCGTGTTGGCGGTGGCGAGAACACGAAGGCGGCCAACGGGCCCCTCCCGGGAAATCACACAGGGGGATCCGAGCACTGTCAATGCCATGACACGGCGAGAAGGTGCAGGGCGCCTGACGCCCGCGCAAATAAAAAGCGCCCTCCGAAGAGGGCGCCTGTGCAGAGCGGAACGTCTGAGGGGATCAGGCTTCGCGGCTGGGGACCGGGGCGGCATCCAGCAGGCTCTCATCCTCGGCCATGCAGGCGGCCGCAGTGAACAGCACGTCGGTGGAGCTGTTGAGGGCCGTCTCGGCGGAATCCTGCAACACCCCGATGATGAAGCCAACGGCCACCACCTGCATGGCGATATCGTTGCTGATACCGAACAGGCTGCACGCCAGCGGGATCAGCAGCAGGGAGCCGCCCGCCACACCGGAAGCGCCACAGGCACTGATGGTGGCGACGACGGAGAGCAGAATGGCGGTCGCCATGTCCACTTCCATCCCCAGGGTATGCACCGCCGCCATGGAGAGCACGGTAATGGTGATGGCGGCGCCGGCCATGTTGATGGTGGCCCCCAGCGGGATGGAGACCGCATAGGTGTCTTCCGGCAGGCGCAGCCTCTCGGCCAGGGCCATATTGACCGGAATGTTGGCGGCGGAACTGCGGGTGAAGAAGGCGGTCACACCGCTCTCTTTCAGGCAGGTCAGCACCAGGGGATAGGGGTTGCGCTTGATCTTCCAGAAGACGATGAGCGGATTGACCACGAAGGCGATGAACAGCATGCAGCCGATCAGTACCACCAGCAGCTGGGCATAGCCAAACAGCGCATCGAAGCCGGTTTCAGCCAGGGTGGAGGCAACCAGACCCAGGATGCCGAGCGGAGCGCAACGGATCACGGCCTTGACGATGGCGGAAACCCCGTGAGACACATCGGAAATCAGTGATTTGGTGCTCTCATTGGCGTGACGCATGGCGATACCAAGGCCGATGGCCCAGGCCAGGATGCCGATATAGTTGGCTTCCAGCAGTGCTTTCACCGGGTTGGTCACCACGTTGAACAGCAGGGTCTGCAGCACTTCCGTGATGCCCCCCGGCGGCGTGATCTCGGTAGCGCCGGCCACCAGATGCAGGTTGGAGGGGAAGAGGAAGCTCGCCACCACTGCCACGGCAGCCGCCAGGAAGGTACCCAGCACATAGAGCAGCAGGATCGGTTTCATGTTGGTCTTCTGGCCGTGCTTGTGGCCGATGATCGCCGACATCACCAGCACGAAGACCAGCAGCGGCGCCACGGCCTTCAGGGCGCCGACGAACAGACTGCCGAGCAGACCCGCCGCCTTGGCCCACTCGGGCATGAACATCGCAAGAAGGATACCGAATACCAGACCGACCAGGATCTGGCTAACCAGACTGGTGCTGTTGACCAGTCGAATGAGGGGGTGTTGTTGTGTCATCAAGTAGTCCCTGTGCACTCATGGTGCGTGAATCATTAGTCCTGTTGGCAACCAGCCCCGCGCATTGGCACCGGTCCGTTGACGGTGACGCCGTGGGCAGCTCTTCTGGTGGATCTGTCCCGTTCGCGTGGGGTTGCGGACAGGAATATCCCATCTGCCATGGTTTTTTTCCACATAATCACTGAAAAATATCAGGGTTACCTCACAAAAAATCTACAACAATGTGATAACACAATATCAACCACGGTCAAAATGTCACCAAACCAGTCCGATCATCGGCCACCACTGGGCCAGAAGTGATATGATGACGCCCTTTTTCAGGGAGCCTTGCCATGATCACCTCTTTATTGACCCGACACTTCGGCTTTGATCGCTTGCGGCCCGGGCAGGAAGCAGTGATCAGTCGTCTGCTGGCCGGCAAGAGCGCCGCAGCCATCTTCCCGACTGGCGCGGGGAAATCCCTCTGTTATCAATTGCCCGCCCTCGCACTGCCCCACCTGACCCTGGTCATCTCTCCCCTGCTGGCCCTGATGCACGATCAGCTCGCCTTTTTGCGCAGCAAGGGGATCGCCGCCGCCACCCTGGACTCCAGCCAGACCCCCGAGGAGAGTCGGCAGGTGATGCAGCAGGCCAGCGACGGCCAGCTCAAGATCCTGATGATCTCGGTGGAGCGCCTCAAGAACGAACGCTTCCGCCGCTTTATCGCCCAGGTGCCGCTCTCCCTGCTGGTGGTGGACGAGGCGCACTGCATCTCGGAGTGGGGCCACAACTTTCGGCCCGACTACCTGAAGCTGCCGGACCATCGCCGCGATCTGGCCATTCCCCAGGTGCTGCTGCTCACCGCCACCGCCACCCCGGCGGTGATGGCAGACATGCAGGCCAAGTTCGGCATAGAAAAAGAGGATCTGGTGGTGACCGGTTTCTATCGCCCCAATCTGGATCTCGCCGTCATCCCGCTGGCCGGCACGGCCCGCGATGGCTGGCTGCGCGAGGAGCTGCACCGGGATCCGGCCGCCCCCACCATCGTCTACGTGACTCTGCAACACAGCGCAGAACAGTGCGCCGCGCAGCTACAGGCCAGCGGCATCCGGGCATGCGCTTACCATGCGGGGCTCGATCCCGCCCTGCGCAGCCAGATCCAGCATGACTTCATGGCTGGCAAACTCGACTGCATCGTGGCCACCATCGCCTTTGGCATGGGCATCGACAAGGCCGACATTCGCCGGGTCATTCACTACGACCTACCCAAATCCATCGAGAACTACAGCCAGGAGATAGGTCGCGCCGGACGTGACGGGCTTCCCTCCCGCTGCACCGTGCTGGCGAGCCGCGCCCAGTTGCCGGTACTGGAAAACTTCGTCTATGGGGATACGCCGGACAGGGATGCCATCGCGCACTTGCTCGATATCGTGCGCCAGAGCGGCGCCGAGTGGGAATTCAGCCTGCTGCGCCTCTCCAACGAGACCAACATTCGCCAACTGCCCCTCAAGACCCTGCTGGTCTATCTGGAGATGGCGGGGGTCATTGCACCGGCCTACAGCTACTTTGCCGAGTACCGTTTCAGGTTCGTACTGGAAAAACAGGCGATCCTCGCTCGTTTCAATTCCGAACGCCGCCAGTTCCTGGAGCAGGTCTTTGCCTGCGCGCCACAGGCGCGCACCTGGTGCACCATGGACTTCGAAGCGCTGTGGCAGGGATACCAGGGGGAACGCCAGCGCGCCGCGACGGCGCTGGACTACCTGCAGCAGCAGGGTTGGATCGAGCTTGAAAGCAAGCAGATGACCGAGGTCTATCGGGTGCTGAGCCAACAAATCGATACCGCGACCCTGGCCGAAGAGCTGCATGGATTGTTTGAAAAGAAAGAGCAGAGCGAGCTGGCCCGCCTTCAGGCGCTGCTGGCCTTTTTCACCTCGACCACCTGCCTCAGCCATGAGCTTGCCCGCTATTTTGCCGACGACGCGGCCCCCGAGCGGTGCGGGCACTGTTCCATCTGCCGGGGAGAGATCGCAGTGTTGCCGCCGTTGCCATCACCGGGCTTACCCAACGAGCACGGTTTGCGCGCCTGGTGCGATCCGCTGATCGTCCTGTGCCATCAGCGCCATCCCAGGATCCTGGCCCGTTTCCTGTGTGGCATCGCCACCCCGCTGACCACCCGTCTCAAGGCCAGGGATCTGGCCGGTTTTGGCCAGTTGGCGAACCATCCCTTCGCCGAGGTGCTGGCGGCGGTGTCAGCCCTCTATCCCGCCGAATCCTGAGCTTGCAGGTTTGGCGCCGTTCAGGCGCTGAAAAAATAAGACCCTCGCGGATGCGAGGGTCAAGCCAACGGAAACGTGCTTAAACAGAGCTTAGTATCTGCACAATCACCCACTCTCTTGCTAAAGCGATGACTGCTCGACACAGGGCTCAATCTAGAGCAGCCAGAATGTAGCGTCAATGTAAAAATTAGAGCAAAAACACCAAACAAATAGCATTACGTTGACGTAAGCGACACGTCTTTTCACCCTCTATTCCCTGCCGCCCTTGCCCTTGCTGGCACCGCCCCCTGACAAAACAGAGCGTCACCATTTTCTCCCTCTGGCACACAAAGATTTATTTTTTATGTCTTTGACATTTGCATCACTGTCGTGGCAAAAATAATTTAACAGTCAGTAACATAGGTATGTCACTTACTGCTTCTTCCCGCACGAGGATCGGGAAGCTCCCGCACAAACTTAAACCAATGATGGCGATGGATTACTGGGGGCTGTTGACTAGGCTTAAGAGGTAAACAGAACAAAAGTAGTGATCCACTCTTTTTCAGGGCAAGCGACTATAACGAGGGCTAAGTTATGGGCATCTTCGAGCACTATCAACAGCGGTATGAGAAGGCCAGAGAGGAGGAGTACAGCATCCAGGAGTTTCTGGATATGTGCAAACAGGACAAATCCTGCTACGCCTCTGCCGCCGAACGTCTGCTGACCGCCATCGGCGAGCCGGAAATGATCGACACCTCGACCAATCCACGTCTCAGCCGTCTCTTTTCCAACCGCGTCGTCGCGCGTTATCCCGCTTTCAAAGACTTCTATGGCATGGAAGAAGCCATCGAACAGATTGTCTCCTACCTCAAACATTCCGCTCAGGGCCTGGAAGAGAAGAAACAGATCCTCTATCTGCTCGGACCGGTTGGCGGCGGTAAATCCTCGCTGGCAGAGAAACTCAAATCCCTGATGCAAAAAGTGCCCATCTATCGCATCAAGGGCTCACCGGTGAACGATCACCCCTTCTGCCTGTTTGACATCGACGAAGATGGCGAAATCCTCGAGAAGGAGTACGGCATCCCTCGCCGTTATCTGCGCCCCATCATGTCTCCCTGGGTCGCCAAGCGCCTTCACGAGTTTGGCGGCGACATCACCAAATTCAAGGTGGAGAAGGTAAACCCCTCCATCCTCGATCAGATCGCCATCGCCAAGACCGAACCGGGGGACGACAACAACCAGGACATCTCCTCCCTGGTTGGCAAGGTCGATATCCGCATGCTGGAACACTTCGCCCAGGATGATGCCGATGCTTACTCCTACTCCGGTGCGCTATGCAAGGCAAACCAGGGGATGATGGAGTTCGTCGAGATGTTCAAGGCCCCCATCAAGGTGCTGCACCCGCTGCTGACGGCGACGCAAGAGGGGAACTACAACGGTACCGAGGGGCTCTCCGCCCTCCCCTTCGACGGTATCCTGCTGGCCCACTCCAACGAATCCGAGTGGCAGCAGTTCCGCAACAACAAGAACAACGAAGCCTTCCTCGACCGGGTTTACATCGTCAAGGTGCCCTACTGCCTGCGGGTGTCGGAAGAGGTGAAGATCTATGAAAAACTGCTGTTCAACAGCGAGCTGACCGAGGCCAAATGCGCACCGGGTACTCTGGAGCTGCTGGGCCAGTTCTCGGTGCTGTCGCGACTCAAAGAGCCGGAAAACTCCAGCCTCTATTCCAAGATGCGGGTCTATGACGGCGAGAGTCTCAAGGACACGGATCCCAAGGCGAAGAGCTACCAGGAGTATCGCGACTATGCCGGTGTCGACGAGGGCATGAACGGCCTCTCCACCCGATTCGCGTTCAAGATCCTCTCCCGCGTCTTCAACTTCGACCACGCGGAAGTGGCTGCCAACCCGGTGCACCTCTTCTACGTGCTGGAGCAGCAGATAGAGCGCGAGCAGTTCCCGCAAGAGCTGCACGATCGCTATCTGGAGTTCATCAAGGGTTACCTGACTCCGCGCTACGTCGAGTTCATCGGCAAGGAGATCCAGACCGCCTACCTCGAGTCGTATTCAGAGTACGGTCAGAACATCTTCGATCGCTACGTCACCTACGCCGACTTCTGGATCCAGGATCAGGAGTATCGTGACCCAGAAACCGGCCAGCTGTTTGACAGAGCGTCTCTCAACAGCGAGCTGGAGAAAATTGAAAAACCTGCCGGGATCAGCAACCCGAAAGATTTCCGCAACGAAATCGTCAACTTCGTGCTGCGTGCCCGGGCCAACAATGCAGGCCGTAACCCCAACTGGACCAGTTACGAGAAGCTGCGCACCGTGATCGAGAAGAAGATGTTCTCCAACACGGAAGAGCTGCTGCCGGTTATCTCCTTCAACAGCAAAACCTCGGCTGAGGAGCAGAAGAAGCACGATAACTTTGTCGAACGGATGATGGAGAAAGGCTACACACGTAAACAGGTGCGGCTGCTCTCCGAGTGGTATCTCAGGGTACGCAAGTCATCCTGACCCTGCCGTGTTCAAGGGGGAGTTATGGCGCATTTTATCGACCGCAGGCTCAACGGCAAAAACAAAAGCGCTGTCAATCGGCAGCGCTTCATCCGCCGCTACAAGAAGCAGATAAAACAAGCGGTCTCGGATGCTGTCTCCAAGCGCAGCATTCAGGACGTGGACAAGGGCGAGAGCATCAGCATCCCGACCAAGGACATCGGGGAACCCCATTTTCATCAGGGTCATGGCGGCAAACGGGAGATGGTGCATCCGGGCAACGACCAGTTTGTCTCCGGTGACAAGATTGACCGGCCCAAAGGGGGTGGCGGCGGCCAGGGGAGTGGCGAGGGCCAGGCCTCGGATCAAGGAGAGGGCGTCGATGATTTCGTCTTCCAGATCTCCAAAGACGAGTATCTGGACTTGTTGTTCGAGGATCTGGAACTGCCGCGGCTGCAAAAGACCCAGCTCAACCAGCTGATGGAGATGAAGACCTACCGGGCCGGCTACACCTCCAACGGGGTGCCTGCCAACATCAACGTGGTGCGCTCCCTGCAAAATTCGCTGGCGCGGCGCATGGCGCTGCAGGCAGGCAAGAAGCGTCAGTTGCGTGAACTGGAGGAGCGCCTGGCCCGGCTGGCCTGCGAGCCCAACGACCATTTCGCCGAAATGGCGCAACTTGAAAAAGAGATCAGGGAGCTGAAACGGCGGATCGATGCGGTCCCCTTTATCGACACCTTCGACCTCAAATTCAACAACTTTGTCAAACGGCCCGTCCCCTCGAGCCAGGCGGTGATGTTCTGCCTGATGGACGTCTCCGGTTCCATGGATCAGGCTACCAAGGAGATGGCCAAGCGTTTCTATATCCTGCTTTATCTATTCCTGAGCCGGACTTACAAGAATGTCGAGGTGGTCTACATTCGCCACCACACCCAGGCCAAGGAGGTGGACGAGCACGAGTTCTTCTACTCCCAGGAGACCGGCGGCACCATCGTCTCCAGTGCGCTCAAGATGATGAACGACATCATCAACGAACGTTATCCCGCCAACCAGTGGAACATCTACGCGGCGCAGGCCTCTGATGGTGACAACTGGGCCGATGACTCACCCCAGTGCAGGGAGATCCTGATGCGCGACATCATGCCGCGGGTGCGTTACTACTCCTACATCGAGATCACTACCCGCGCCCACCAGACCCTGTGGCACGAATATGAGGCGGTGGCAGAGCAATACGCACACTTCGCCATGGAGCACATTCGCAAGGTCGAGGACATTTATCCGGTGTTCCGGGAATTGTTCAAGAAGCAAGCGGCTTGAGGGATCACATATGGTAGAAACCGCAAGAAAGATAGCGCCGCTGGACGATGGTCCTGACTGGAACTTCGATCTGCTGGAGCTTTATCACCAGGAGATAGCCCGGGTCGCCAAATTCTATCAGCTCGACACCTATCCCAACCAGATCGAGGTGATCACTGCAGAGCAGATGATGGATGCCTACTCCAGCGTGGGCATGCCCATCGGTTATCAACACTGGTCATTCGGCAAGCGCTTTATCCACACCGAACGCAACTACAAGCGCGGCCAAATGGGACTGGCCTACGAGATCGTCATCAACTCGGACCCCTGCATCGCCTATCTGATGGAAGAGAACACCATGCCGATGCAGGCGCTGGTCATGGCCCACGCTTGCTATGGTCACAACTCCTTCTTCAAGAACAACTATCTGTTCAAGGCCTGGACCGATGCCTCCTCCATCATCGACTACCTGTTGTTTGCCAAGAACTACATCACCGAGTGCGAGGAAAAACACGGCATCGATGCGGTGGAGAAACTGCTCGACTCCTGCCATGCCCTGATGAACTTCGGGGTGGATCGTTACAAGCGGCCCCAGAAGATTTCTCTGGCCGAGGAGAAGCGACGCCAGAAGGCGCGGGAAGATTATCTGCAAACCCAGGTCAATGAGCTGTGGCGTACCCTGCCCAAGCAGCACAAGATTGCCGGGGTGGAAGACAGGCGCTATCCTGCCGAGCCTCAGGAGAACATCCTCTATTTCATCGAAAAGAATGCCCCCCTGCTCGAGCCCTGGCAGCGCGAGGTGGTACGTATCGTGCGCAAGATCAGTCAGTACTTCTACCCGCAGAAGCAGACGCAGGTGATGAACGAGGGCTGGGCCACCTTCTGGCACTACACCATTCTCAACCACCTCTATGACGAGGGAAAAATCAGCGATCGCTTCATGCTGGAGGTGCTGCACAGCCACACCAACGTGGTCTATCAGCCCCCCTACAACAGCCGGTATTACTCGGGGATCAACCCCTACGCCCTTGGCTTTGCCATGTTCACGGACCTGCGTCGCATCTGCGAACACCCGACCGAGGAGGACAGATACTGGTTCCCCGATTACGCTGGCACCAACTGGGTCGAGACATTGCATTTCGCCATGCAGAACTTCAAGGACGAAAGCTTCATCAGCCAGTTCCTCAGTCCCAAGGTGATGCGAGACATGAAGCTCTTTGCCATCGATGACGACGATCTGAAGAACTACCTCAAGGTGTCCGCCATTCACAATGAAGAGGGCTACCGGCTGGTGCGTAGCACCCTGTCCGCTCAATACAACCTGAGCAACCTGGAGCCCAACATTCAGGTCTACAACGTGGCAGTGAAAGGCGATCGCTCCCTGACCCTGCGCTATGTTCCCCACAACCGCATCCCCCTTGGCGAGTCACGCCACGAGGTGCTAAAGCATCTTCATCAGCTGTGGGGCTTCGATGTGGTGCTGGAGCAGGACAATGGCGAGCTATCCGCAGATATCATCGGCCGTTGTCCGGACCGCAAGAGCATGACCTGACGTCAGTGCCGGGCATAAAAAAACGCGCCATCAGGCGCGTTTTTCTTGGATCAGGGCAATCAATTGTCACACAGGTTGCTTGGCATGTCCTGACGCAGACGGGTCCAAAGCTTGCCAGACTCGATACCGTACTGGCGTACCGTCATGAACACGGCTTCGTGATCCTTGGTTTCGGCCAGCTTGCGCAGCGTCTTGTAGTAGGCATCTGCGGTTTCCCGCGCCTGCTTGTCCGAGAAGTAGTAGCGGCCAACCCGGCTGTACAAGCCCTTGAAACCGTTGAGGATCAAGGCATAGATGGGGTTGCCAGAGGCAAACGAAAGCTGGTGATGCAAACGATAGTCGAAGTCCGCATAGGCCTCGGCCGTGTTCTCCACATCATCGGCACCACGCAAGATCTCGGCGGCCTGTTCCGGGTTGTTGCGAATGGCGCCACGGATGAAGATGGTGCAGATGTTGGTCCGGGCGGAGAGCAGTTGTGCCACCAGATCAGGCACCTTGTCCTGATCGAGACGCGCCAGGGTCTCCAGGATGTTGAGACCGGAGGTTTCCCAGAAATTGTTGACCTTGGTCGGTTTGCCATGCTGGATGGTGAGCCAGCCATCACGGGCAAGGCGCTGCAACACTTCACGCAAGGTAGTGCGAGTCACGCCGATCAATTCGGACAGCTCGCGCTCCGCCGGCAGAATGGATCCAGGAGGAAAGCGATTGTTCCAGATGGACTCGATGATGTATTCCTCGGCAAACCCGGCAGGGCTTTGCGCTTTAATGACCATGTAATGACTCTGTTGTAGTGCGTAAAAAGGCCCCCGAATAATAGCAAAGCCGGTCATGCTGGCAAGCAGAAGGTCGGTCCTCTGCTCACATTACCCCGATCTTTTTGTTAAAAATATGTATACAGCAACAAGTGGGGAGTCAACCAACACCAAATGATGGGGATATAAGCGTTTGCTCGCTGGGCAAGTTCAGCGAGCTTATTTATAGTTATCGCTCCCTTGATTAAAATCATGTGCAATCAATCTGATACAGGTGAATATCCGGATGTTCGGCTCGGGTCGGGCTCGACTGCATAGACGCAGATATCAACAACAGAACAGAGAACCATCATTATGCCAATCAGCCTAGGGCGCGCGTTTACAAAGAACTTTTTGGGCAATGCTCCGCGATGGTACAAAATTGCCATCGTTCTATTCCTGCTGATCAACCCGATCATTTTCTACGTTGATCCCTTCCTGGCCGGCTGGCTGCTGGTTGTCGAGTTTATTTTCACCCTGGCCATGGCACTCAAGTGCTATCCGCTGCAACCGGGCGGACTCCTGGCCATCGAAGCCGTGCTCATCGGCATGACCTCCGCCAACCAGATAAAACATGAGCTGGTGGCCAATATCGAAGTGCTTCTGCTGCTGGTCTTCATGGTGGCCGGCATCTACTTCATGAAGCAGTTGCTGCTCTACGTCTTTACCAAGATGCTGGTGCGCATCCACTCCAAGACGTTGCTTTCTCTCGCCTTCTGCCTGGTGTCTGCATTCCTCTCCGCGTTCCTTGATGCCCTGACCGTGATCGCCGTGGTCATCAGCGTCGCAACCGGCTTCTACGCCATCTACCACAAGGTGGCCTCCCGGGATGAGTCCGGCAATCTGCATCATGATGACGAAGAGATTGACGAGCTCTCCCGCCAGCATCTGAACGAGTTTCGTGCCTTCCTGCGCAGCCTGATGATGCACGCCGCCATCGGTACCGCCCTGGGGGGCGTCTGCACCCTGGTCGGCGAACCCCAGAACCTCATCATCGGTGAACAGGCGGGGTGGCACTTCGGTGAATTTGCCATTCGCATGGCGCCAGTCACCATTCCGGTCTTCATTTGCGGCCTGCTGACCTGCATCCTGGTCGAAAAATTCCGCTGGTTCGGTTATGGCGCCCGCTTGCCCGAGCCCGTGCGTCACATCATGGAATCCTACGAGCGCGACGAAGACGCACAACGTACCCCGCAGGACAAGGCCAAGCTGATCGTCCAGGCGCTGATTGCCACCTGGCTTATCACGGGTCTTGCCCTCCATCTGGCTGCTGTTGGGCTAATCGGCCTGACGGTCATCGTGCTCGCGACGGCGTTCACCGGCGTGACCGAAGAACACGCGCTTGGCAAGGCATTCCAGGAGGCTTTGCCGTTCACCGCCCTGCTCACCGTCTTTTTCAGCGTGGTGGCGGTCATCATCGATCAACAGCTGTTCAAGCCGGTGATCCAGTGGGTACTGGCGGCCAAGCCGGAGGATCAGCTTGCCCTCTTCTACCTGGCAAACGGTCTGCTCTCCATGGTCAGTGACAACGTCTTCGTCGGCACCGTCTACATCAACGAGGTGAAGACCGCCCTGATCAACGGCGCCATCAGCCGGGAGCATTTTGATCTGCTGGCCGTGGCCATCAATACCGGCACCAACCTGCCGTCGGTCGCCACCCCCAATGGCCAGGCCGCATTCCTGTTCATGCTCACCTCGGCCCTCGCTCCCCTGCTGCGCCTCTCTTATGGCCGCATGGTCTGGATGGCGCTGCCCTATACCCTGGTGCTGGGGCTTGTCGGCTTTTTCTCCGTGGAACTGCTCCTCGGTCCTGCAACCGAATGGTTCTATCAGGCAGGGTGGTTGCTGGATCATGGGGCACTACCACTGCCCACCCCGTCCACACACTGATCATGAAAGGGGCTGTTCGGCCCCTTTCTTTTCAGATGGGGCTCTGCTCTAATTCAGCCACTATTTTTCTCTGAGAGATCAATCAGATGATCGAGTATCTTCGCCGCATTGCCAGTCATCGTCTGGCCTGGGGATTGCTGGCAGCCTCCGCTTTCGCGCTGGAACTCTGTGCCCTCTTCTTCCAGCACGTGCTGGGTTTGCACCCTTGCGTGATGTGCATCTATGAACGTATCGCCCTCCTCGGCGTGCTCACCGCCGGGCTCCTCGGCATGGTCGCGCCAGAGCGCTGGTACCTGCGCTGGAGTGCCATGCTCCTGTGGGGTTACAGCGCCTTCTGGGGCCTGAAACTGGCGCTCAAGCACGTGGATTACCAGATGAACCCCTCCCCCTTCAACGTATGCGAAGGGTTTGTTGACTTCCCTGCCTGGGCACCACTGGATAAATGGGTTCCCTGGATGTTCTACCCGGACGGCGACTGCAGCGAGATCAGCTGGCAGTTCCTCGGTTTCTCCATGCCGCAGTGGCTCGTGGTCATCTTTGCCGCCTACCTGCTGGTGTTCGTCATCGTGGCTGCTGGCAACCTGATAAAAGGGCGCTGCTGCAACTAGTCGTTCACTCGACCATAAAAGGGAGCCCATGGCTCCCTTTTTATCTCCTCTTATCGCCTCACGACCCCATGCCCAGGGGGCCGGCTCCCCTTCTCCCTGTTCTGCCAATGAAGTGGCTGCCTGCGGGTGTGCATCATCGTAACAGGCCACAAGCGGGTCAAAGGGCGCAGCGGCGACCTGCCACTCAGCCAACCAACAAGAAGGGAGCCATATGCTCCCTTCTTTCATGTCGTGCACGGCGATGTCACGCGCCTTCGGAGGTAGCCTTGCTGGCACTTCTCCTGGCCTTCACCATGCCGATCACCATGGGCAACAAGGAGACCGCGATGATGCCGAAGATGAGCAGGGTAAAGTTGTGGCGCACTACCGGCAGATTGCCAAAGAAGTGGCCGGCATAGACGAAGGAGAGCACCCACAAGAGCCCCCCCACCAGGTTGAACGCCAGGAAGCGGGGATAGGTCATAGCCCCCATGCCCGCCACGAAGGGGGCGAAGGTCCGCACTATGGGCAGGAAACGGGTGATGATGATGGTCTTACCGCCATGCTTGGCATAAAAAGCATGGGTCTTGACCAGATAGTCCCGACGAAAGATTTTGGAATCGGGGTTGCGAAACAGCTGCTCACCGAAGAAGTGGCCTATGGTGTAGTTCACCACGTTGCCGAGCACCGCGGCGATGATCAGCACGGCGGCCAGGGTGTGCACGTCCAGCACGCTGCCCACGGTGAGGGCACCTGCAGCAAAAAGCAGGGAGTCCCCCGGCAGGAAGGGAGTCACCACCAGCCCGGTTTCACAGAAGATGATGAGAAACAGGATGGCGTATACCCAGACGCCATAATTCTCGAACAGCTCTTTCAGATGCACGTCAACGTGCAGAATAAAGTCGATGGCAAAGAGGATCAGATCCATTTTTTGGTACCCATGAAGTGAACGGCGTGGAGTCTACGCCAATGAGACCTGGCTCACAATCTCCCCATGGTCCCCTTTTTCGAACCCCATGAAGGGAGTCATTCAATCCCCCCTTCTTTTCCCCTTTCCCTGAACGTAGGCTTCTGCTCACTCGGCCTTGTCCAGAGCGGCCAGCACCTCGCCGGGCAGGCATTTCTCCCAGCCCCACAAGAGGAGCAGCAACAGGGTCGCGTCGTCGAGCCAGCCAAGGAGAGGCACCACATCGGGGACAACGTCCACCGGGCTGATGCCATAGAGCAGGATAAGGATCACCAGCCCCTTCGCCCACCAGGGTGTGCCTGGGTGGCGAAAGCCCTGATAGAGGCGGCGCAAACGCCGCCAGATGAGCCAGCGTCTGGCGCTCATGACTCGATCAGCTCGCCGCGCAGCCGCTGGATCTGATCCCGCAGCGCCGCCGCCTGTTCGAACTCCAGATCCCGCGCATGCTGGAACATCTGCTCTTCCATCCGCTTGATCTCCTTGCTGATCTCGCTGGCAGAGCGGGCATGGTACTCCCCTTGCGGTTCGGCAGCCTTGCGACTCCCCTTGCCGGCCTTGCCCGCCGTGCGGCTGCCCCCCATGTCCATCACATCGCCGATGGCCTTGTTGAGCCCCTTCGGCACGATGCCGTGTTCCAGGTTGTGGGCGTGTTGCAGGGCGCGGCGCCGCTCGGTCTCTTCAATCGCGACCTTCATGGAGTTGGTGATGGTATCGCCGTAGAGGATCACCTTGCCATTGAGGTTGCGTGCCGCCCGGCCGATGGTCTGGATGAGGGAGCGGGTGGAGCGCAGGAAGCCCTCTTTATCTGCATCCAGAATGGCCACCAGGGAGACTTCCGGCATGTCGAGGCCTTCGCGCAGCAGGTTGATGCCCACCAGCACGTCGAACTTGCCAAGGCGCAGGTCGCGGATGATCTCCACCCGCTCCACGGTATCAATGTCCGAGTGCAGATAGCGCACCCGTACCTCGTGATCTGCCAGGTATTCGGTCAAGTCCTCCGCCATCCGTTTGGTCAGTGTCGTGACCAGCACCCGCTCCTCCACGGCGACCCGCTTGCGGATCTCGGAGAGCAGGTCGTCCACCTGGGTGCTGACCGGTCGCACTTCCACCTCGGGATCGAGCAGGCCGGTGGGACGCACCACCTGCTGCACCACGTCACCGCCGGACTTCTCCAGCTCGTAGGGGCCCGGGGTCGCCGAGACGAACACCGTCTGCGGCATCAGTGCCTCGAACTCGTCAAACTTGAGGGGCCGGTTGTCCAGCGCCGAGGGAAGGCGGAAGCCGTACTCCACCAGGGTCTCCTTGCGGGATCTGTCCCCTTTGAACATGGCGCCGATCTGCGGCACCGTGACGTGGGATTCGTCGATGATGAGCAGGCCGTCCCCCGGCAGGTAGTCAAACAGGGTGGGAGGCGGCTCACCCGGCGCGCGACCGGAGAGGTAGCGGCTGTAGTTCTCGATGCCGGAGCAGTAACCCAGCTCCTGCATCATCTCCATGTCGAACTGGGTGCGCAGGCTGATGCGCTGCTCCTCCACCAGCTTGTTGAGGCTCATCAACTGCTCACGCCGCCCCTTGAGCTCCTCCTTGATGTGCTCGATGGCCCCCAGGATGGTCTCCCGCGGGGTGGCGTAGTGGGTCTTGGGGTAGATGGTGTAGCGCACCACCGTCTGCTCGATGGCGCCGGTCAGGGGATCGAACAGGGAGAGGCGTTCTACCTCTTCATCAAACAGCTCCACCCGCAGGGCCAGCTTGTCCGATTCGGCGGGGTAGATGTCGATCACCTCCCCCCGCACCCGGAAGGTGCCGCGCTGGAAGGCCATGTCGTTGCGGGTGTACTGCAGTTCGGCGAGGCGGCGCAGGATATCCCGCTGATTGATCACGTCCCCCACTTTGAGGTGCAGCATCATGCTGAGGTAGGCCTGGGGATCCCCCAGACCATAGATGGCCGACACCGAGGCGACGATCACCACGTCGCGCCGCTCCAGCAGCGCCTTGGTGGCTGACAGCCGCATCTGCTCGATGTGATCGTTGATGGAGGCATCCTTCTCGATGAAGGTGTCCGTGGTCGGCACATAGGCTTCGGGCTGGTAGTAGTCGTAATAAGAGACGAAATACTCCACCGCGTTGTCGGGGAAGAACTCCTTCATCTCCCCGTAGAGCTGGGCCGCCAGGGTCTTGTTGGGCGCCAGGATCATGGTGGGGCGATTGAGGGTCGCGATGACGTTGGCCATGGTAAAGGTCTTGCCCGAACCGGTCACCCCGAGCAGGGTCTGGTGGGCCAGTCCCGACTCGATGCCATCGAGCAGCTGGGCGATGGCCCTCGGCTGATCCCCGGCGGGTTGAAACTGGCTGGCCAACTGGAATAACTTGCTCATGACGACTCCCGGCAAAAAACGGCAAGGGAGCAGTGTACCCCGAGTTGAAGGAGCTGGGTATCCGCTCACCCTCCCTGATGGCTATTGACCCCGAAATACGACCTCTGTATGATGCACCTCCTTGCCTGATGTTCCCCCGTAGTTCAGTCGGTAGAACGGCGGACTGTTAATCCGTATGTCACTGGTTCAAGTCCAGTCGGGGGAGCCAATTCCTCACCATCTCGGTGCAAGTTATCCACTTTAGTGCTTTCCTCTTCCAATTTTAATGCACAAGCCCTTCCCTGCGGCCTGACTCCCTTTTGATCTCCCGATACTGACCAGCAGCGTTTTGTTCTGCTGCGCATAACTATTTGATTTTTATAGAAACAATTTATTGCAGGTATTTTTTGAACAGTCCTTGCAGCCCAGTATTGGCGCGGCTTTCAGCCTGATCGCCAAGTTTCATGAACAGGGTTATCCACAGTTTCTGTGGGTAACTTGACCAAAGCCACGGTTCATCTGGGCTGGCAGCCATTGTCCCCGGTTTGCGATGGCTGCCCCCGCTCTTCCCCATTTTCTGCTGTTTTTCCCTTCCCCCCTAAATGGGATGAATCGACTCGCGGTGCTGCCTGTGGGGGATTTTTTTTCGCTATGCCGCGTCCTGCGGGTCAGCCCTCGCCGGATGAGTCATGAGTCTCTTTTGTTACCCTTCAATTTCCTCAGTGGAAAATGCTGAAAAACATGCCCGTTTGCTCCCCATGCAGCAGGTAATAAATTGTCCACAGGAGCGTCATCCCCTCCCGGCTCGACAGCATATTTCACTCATTGACAGCGGGCCTTGCAGCGTAAAATAGAGGTGTTTTCCCCAGCCCCCCCTCGCATCCCTATCTTCACCGAAGAGACCAGCACTTAACTGGCTGTTAATCCGCTTTGGCGCTTCTTTCTTGATACAGGATCCGGCACAATATCGGCCCCACTTTTTTCCTCGGTTTTTCCGGGCATGACCATAGATTTCGTGACACTGCTACATCAAAGCGACTCCCTGCTGCTGTTCGTGGTACTGGCCTTCGGGCTGCTGCTGGGCAAGGTACGCATCGGCAACTTCCAGATAGGCAACACCATAGGCGTGCTCTTCACCGCCCTGCTGTTTGGCCAGATGGGATTCCAGTTTTCCACCTCCACTGAAAACGTCGGCTTCATGCTGTTCATCTTCTGCGTGGGGATTGAAGCGGGGCCGCACTTTTTCAGCGTCTTCCTTCGCGACGGCATCCACTACATCACCCTGACCCTGGTGATCCTGCTGTCGGCCCTGCTGCTGACCGTGGGGCTCGCCAAGTTCTTCAATCTGGGGCCCGGCATGGCCGCCGGCATTCTGGCAGGTTCCCTCACCTCCACGCCGGCCCTGGTGGGGGCCCAGGACGCCCTGCGAAGCGGATTGCTCAACCTGCCCCACCAGACCGACATGCAGTCGGTGCTCGACAACATGGGCATCGGCTATGCCCTGACTTACCTGGTGGGCCTGGTGGGCCTGATGCTGGTGGTGCGCTACCTTCCTTCCCTGGCCAGGCTGGATCTCAACACCGAGGCCCAGAAGATCGCCCGCGAGCGGGGGCTCTCCGACAGCGAGAGCCGCAAGACCTATCTGCCCATCATCCGCGCCTATCGGGTCGGCCCGGAGCTCGCCGCCTGGATCGGCGGTCGTACCCTGCGCGAAACCGGCATCTATCCCCACACAGGCTGCTATGTGGAGCGCATTCGCCGCAACGGCATTCTGGCCAGCCCCGATGGTGACGCCGTCATTCAGGAAGGGGACGAGATCGCCCTGGTGGGCTACCCCGAGAGCCACGAGAAGCTCGACGTCAACTACCGCAACGGCAAGGAGGTGTTCGATCGCAACCTCCTTGACCTGCAGATCGTCACCGAAGAGATCGTGGTGAAGAATGATGCCGTGGTGGGTCGCCATCTGGTGGAGCTCAACCTCACCGAGAAGGGATGCTTCCTCAACCGGGTGGTGCGCTCCCAGATAGAGATGCCGTTCGATCGCAACATCATGCTGCAAAAGGGCGACGTGCTGCAGATCAGCGGCGAGAAGCAGCGGGTCAAGCTGCTGGCCAACAAGATAGGCTTCATCAGCATCCACAGCCAGACCACGGATCTGGTGGCCTTCGCCACCTTCTTCGTGCTGGGCCTGCTCATCGGCTCCGTCTCCCTGGTGTTCGGCCAGATAGAGTTCGGCCTCGGCAATGCCGTCGGTCTGCTGCTGGCGGGGATCCTGATGGGCTACCTGCGTGCCAACCACCCCACGGTGGGCTATGTGCCACCAGGCGCCCTGCGCCTTGCCAAGGATCTCGGGCTCGCCGTCTTCATGGTGAGTACCGGCCTCAAGGCGGGGGGCGGCATCCTCGATCACCTGAGCGAAGTGGGGATGGTGGTGCTCTTCTCCGGCATGCTGGTGACCACCTTGCCGGTGCTGGTAGGCTACCTGTTCGGTGTCTGGGTGCTGAAAATGAACCCGGCCCTGCTACTTGGTGCCATCACGGGCGCCCGTACCTGCGCCCCGGCCATGGACGTGGTGAACGAGGCGGCCAACAGCTCCATCCCGGCGCTCGGCTACGCCGGCACCTATGCGGTGGCCAACGTGATGCTGACCCTGGCGGGCTCCTTCATCATCGGCTTCTGGTTCTAGCCGCAGAGTACCTGCCCGCCCATGAAAAAAGGGAGCCTCGAGGCTCCTTTTTTCATGGGCGGGCACTCCTGGATGGAATAGTGAAAATCGTGCTATGGGGACGGGTCTATCAAACCCAATAAGCTAAATCCTCTACAAGGTGCCACTTACACTCAATAAAACGAGCGAGGTGTAAGTGATGAAACGCGCATGGATGATTGTGATCTGGTGGTTCTGCTCCCTGACGCCAGCCTGGGGGGCCGAATCCGGCAAGCAGGTGGCCCCCGAAGCAGAGACGGAGAAAAGCGCCCTGAGCTTTGAAAACGACGAGCTTGCCAAACCCAGGCTGGGAGATCTCGACGTCATGCTGGAACAGCGCACCATCAGGGTGCTCACCACCTACAACAAGACAGGATTTTTCATCACCAAGGGCGTGCAACGGGGGGCCACCTACGATGCCTTCATGCAGGTGGAAAAGCGCCTCAACGAACAGTTGCGCAAGCAAAAGGCGATCAAACGCCACCTCAAGGTGCACTTCGTCTTCATTCCCGTGGCCCGGGAAGCCCTGCTGACCTCCCTCATCGAAGGCAAAGGCGACATCGCCGCCGCCAACCTCACCATCACGGACAAACGCAGGCAACAGGGTATCGCCTTCACCGATCCCCTGCTTGAAAACGTGCGGGAGCTGCTCGTCTCCGGCCCCCTCTCCCCCAAGGTGGAAAGCGCCGCCGATCTCGGGGGCCAGCGCGTCTTCGTGCGCCCCTCCTCCAGCTACTACGAGAGCCTGCTCGCCTACAACCAGGCCCGCAAGTCGGCGGGAGAGCCCCTCATCGACCTCCAGCCCGCCTCGGAGGTGCTCGAAGATGAAGATCTGGTGGAGATGGTGAACGCAGGCCTGCTCCCCTTCATCGTCATGGACGAGCACAAGGCCCGCTTCTGGCAAAAGATTTTCCCCGGGATCACCATTCACGACACCCCCGTGTTCCGGGAGGGGGGCGTCATCGCCTGGGCGGTGCGCAAGGAGAGCCCCCAGTTGCTCGCCATGCTCAACGAGCAGATAAAGGCGCTGCGCGGCAAGGCGACGGGGGACGAGATCCTGGCCCGTTATCTCAAGCAGAACAAGTTCGTCAAAAGCGCCGCCGCCGAGGCGGAGCGCAAGAAATTCCTGCAGGTGGTCGAGCTGTTCCGTGAATATGGCGAGCGCTATGACATGGACTGGCTGCTGATGGCGGCCCAGGGCTACCAGGAGTCCGCCCTCAACCATCATGCCCGCAGCCATGTGGGCGCCATCGGCATCATGCAGATCATGCCCGCCACCGGCAAGGGGCTGAAGGTCGGCGACATACGCCAGCTCGAGCCCAATATTCACGGCGGCGTCAAATACATGCGCTGGATGATCGATCACTACTATGCGGACGAGCCCATGACCGCCCTCGACAAGGCCCTCTTCTCGTTCGCCTCCTACAATGCCGGCCCCGCCCGGGTGGCGCGGCTCCGCGCCGAGGCCAGAAAACGGGGGCTGGATCCCAACGTCTGGTTCCACAATGTCGAGTACGTGGCGGCGGAGAAAATCGGCCCCGAGACGGTCACCTATGTGGGCAACATCTACAAGTACTACATCGCCTACAAGCTGGTGATGGAGCAGGTGGCCCTGCGCCAGCAGGCGAGCGATGCCCTGAAACAGGAGGCGAAGGAGGACGTCAGCACATCGGCGGCGAAACCGACCCAGTGAGCCTTGCCGGACGAGGCGCTCACGAGCGCCTCGTTTCTATGCGCGCGCCCCTCTTCGGCCCATGACCAGAATGAACACAATGGTCACAACAGCCTTAATAGCCATTACGGTCAGATTGTTTTCCAGCCAGACATGATTAATTAACCTTCTTGCAACAATCACAAGGAGAGCACCATGTTGCAAGGAACCCTCAAACGCACCCTGATCGGTAGCCTGCTCGCACTGAGCGTCGGCGCCCACGCCCAGATCAACGAAGTCCACTTCCTGATCCCGGGCGGCGCTGGCGGCGGCTGGGATACCACGGCCCGCGGCACCGGTGAAGTGCTGGCCAAGTCCGGTCTGGTCAAGACCGTCTCCTACCAGAACATGTCCGCCGGTGGCGGCGCCAAGGCCATCGCCCACCTCATCGAGACCTCGGCCCAGTCCGACAAGACCCTGATGGTCAACTCCACCCCCATCATCGTCAAATCCCTCTCCAAGGAGCTGCCCCAGTCCTTCCGTGACCTGACGCCAGTGGCCGCCATCATCGCCGACTACCAGGCACTGGCGGTGAAAGCGGACTCCCCCTATCAGAACTGGGCCCAGCTGCTGGCCGCCTACGAGGAGAACCCGGCCAAGGTGAAGATCGCCGGGGGCTCCGCCCGTGGCAGCCTGGATCACCTGGTCGCCGCCCTGACCTTCAAGAACGCCGGGGCTGACGCCAGCAAGCTGCGCTACGTCGCCTACGATGCCGGTGGCAGCGCCATGGCCGCCGTGCTGGCCGGAGAGACCCAGGCCATCTCCACCGGCTTTGGCGAGGCGATGGAAGCGGTCAAGTCAGGCCAGATGCGGATCCTCGGGGTCACTTCCGACAAACGCCTGCCGGGGGCGGAGCAGATCCCCACCTTCAGCGAGCAGAACAACCCCACCGTCTTCGCCAACTGGCGCGGTTACTTCGCCTCCCCCACCATCAGCCCGGAGAAATCCGCCGAGTTTGCCGCCCTGCTCAAGCAGATGTACGACAAGCCGGAGTGGGAAGTGGTCCGCAGCCGCAACAGCTGGACCAACCTCTACCAGTCCGGTCCCGAGTTCACCGCCTTCCTTGACGGCCAGGAGCAGCAGATCGGCGGCCTGATGCGCGAGCTCGGCTTCATCAAATAACCCTCGCTGTCCCATCGCAGGCGGGCGCAGGCCCGCCGCTCATGTTGGAGTCAAAAGATGAACATTACCAAGGAGCGACTGGGGGGTCTGCTGTTTCTGCTGCTCTCCCTCGCCTATGGCTACTACGCCACCGAGATACCGGGCTACCCCGGCGACGAATACGAACCCTTCACCGCCAGCACCCTGCCCTATGCCCTGGCCGGGATCGGGGCGCTGCTCTCCCTGCTGCTGGTGCTCTTCCCCGGGGGCGAGCCCCTGCGCCGGGAAGAGGGGGACTGGCGCCGGGTCTTCATCCTGCTCGGGCTCATGGTCATCTACGGACTGGGGCTCACCTGGTTTGGCTTCGTGCTCTCGACCATCGCCTTCCTGAGCGTGGGCATCCGGGTGCTCGGTGAGCCCAGCCTGCGCTACGGCCTGATGATCAGCGTCCCCTTTTCCATCGGTTTCTGGGCCCTGCTCACCAAGGGGCTCAACGTCTATCTGGAGCCGGGTCGCCTGTTCACCCTGCTCGGTTTCTAAGGAGTCACCATGTTAGACGGAATCTTGCAAGGACTCGGCACCGCACTGCTGCCGGTCAACCTGATGATGGTGGTGCTTGGCTGCTTCATCGGCACCTTTATCGGCATGTTGCCGGGCCTTGGCCCGGTCACCGCCATCGCCCTGATGATCCCCATCACCTATGGCCTGGATCCGGCCTCCGGCATCATCTTGATGGCGGGGGTCTATTACGGCGCCATCTTCGGGGGCTCCACCTCCTCCATCCTGATCAACGCCCCCGGCTGCTCCGCCACCGTGGTCACCGCCTTCGACGGCTATCCCCTGGCCTGCAAGGGACAGGCGGGCAAGGCGCTGGCCATCGCCGCCTACGCCTCCTTCACCGGCGGCACCCTCTCCGCCATCATGCTGATGGTGGCGGCGCCCCTGCTCGCCAAGGTCTCCCTCTCCTTCCAGTCGGCGGACTACTTCGCCCTCATGGTGCTGGGCCTCTCCGCCGTGGCGGCCTTTGCCGGCAAGGGGCAGGTGCTCAAGGCGCTGATCATGGCGCTGTTCGGCATCATGATCTCCACCATCGGCATCGACCGCAGTGTCGGGGTGGACAGGTTCACCTTCGGGCTGCCGGATCTGCGTGACGGCTTCTCCTTCCTGCTGCTGGCCATGGCCACCTTTGCCCTCGCGGAGATCCTGATGGCGGTGCTGCGCCCCGGCAAGGACAACAGCGAGGAAGAGGCAAGGCAGATGCAGCAGCTCGGCAGCCTCAAGCTGAGCAAGGAAGAGGTCAGGGAAATCGCGCCTCCCATCGCCCGCTCCTCGGTGCTGGGCTTTCTCATCGGCGTGCTGCCGGGAGCCGGTGCCACCATCGCTGCCTTCATGGCCTATGGCGCCGAGCGCAACATCGCCGGCAAGCAGCGCCAGGAGCAGTTCGGCAAGGGCAGCCTGCGCGGCCTGGCCGCTCCGGAAGCGGCCAACAACGCCGCCTCCACCGGCTCCTTCGTGCCCCTGCTGACCCTGGGGATCCCGGGCTCCGGCACCACGGCCCTCATCCTGGGCGCTCTGGTGGCCTACGGCATCCAGCCGGGCCCGCGTCTGTTCATGGAGCATCCGGATGTCTTCTGGTCGGTGATCATCTCCATGTATCTGGGCAACGTGGTGCTGTTGATCCTGAACCTCCCCCTCATCCCCTACCTGGCCCGGGTACTGGCGGTGCCGCGCCCCGTGCTCATCCCCATGGTGCTGCTGTTCTCCCTGACCGGGGTCTATCTGGTCTCCTTCAACACCATGGACATCCATGTGATGGCCATCGTTGCACTGATCGCCATCGGCCTGCGCCTGCTCACCTTCCCCATGGCCCCCATGCTGCTCGGCTTCATCCTGGGGGGCATGCTGGAGGACAACCTGCGCCGGGCCCTGGTGATCAACGACGGCAGCCTGAGCTTCCTGTGGGAGCGCCCCATCACCCTCGCCTTCACGGTGATCACCCTGACCATGTTGCTGCTGCCCGTCTGGCAGTGGTGGCAGGCTCGCCGGGCCCCCAAGGGGGAGCCTGCCACCAGCCACTGAATCGATGAGCCTCTGCCACCTCTGAACCCTGACCATCACGCGCAGAGACCTTGATGCCCATGGGAAGCAAACCCTGATAAAAAGAGCGCCGAAAGGCGCTCTTTTCTTGTCTGGACAACAGGTTCCGGGCGATCGGATCACGGCTTGCGGTAACGCCGCTCCGGCCGCCCGACGGTGCCATATTCGAGCTCGGGGCTCGCCAGTTGCTGCCCCACCAGAAATTCCAGATAGCGGCGTGCCGTGGTCCGGCTCACCCCTATACGGCTGCCTATCTCCTCGGCACTGGCGGCCTCCGGAGTCAGGGCCGTCAGCACCCGCTGCAGGGTGAGAGCATCGATGCCCTTGGGCAGTCCCTCTGCCGCCACCTGCTGCAACGGCGTACCGAACAGGGTGTCCACCGCCTGCTGATCGATGTCGGCCAACGCCGCCAGGGCGGCGATGCTCTGACGGTACTTCTCCAGGGTGTCGCGCAGGCGCTCGAACACCACGGGCTTCAAGATGAAATCCACCACCCCGAGGCGCATCGCCTCCTGCAGGGCAGCGGCTTCCCGCGCCGCGGTGAGCAGGATCACATCCAGACTCGCCCCCGCCTGGCGCAGCTCTCTCAATAGCGAGAACCCCTCTCCATCGGGCAGCCAGACATCCAGCAGCACCAGATCGGGCCGGAGGATCCCTATCTGCTCCCTGGCATCGAACAGGGTCAACGCCACCCCCAGCACCTCAAAACCGGCGAGGCGCTGCACGAAGCGGCGGTGGATCTCGGCAATGGCGGGATCATCCTCGACGATCAGGATCTTGATCACTCACACCTCCTTGGGAATGTAACAGACGACGCAACTTCCCTGCGTCGTGGCTTCGATGGTGATCTCCCCCTGCAGGGCATCCAGGGTCTTGCGCACCAGGGAGAGCCCGATACCGTGTCCTGGCTCGGGCTTGCTGCTGACCCCCTGTTCGAACAACCTGTCCGCCAACTGCGGGTCGATGCCGCCAGCCCCATCCTCCACCTCCAGCACCAGATCCTGCCCCAGATCGCTCAGGGAAACCCGGATGGGCTGATAGGGCGCACCGTGGCGGCGGGTCGCCTCGAAGGCGTTGTCGATGAGGTTGCCCAGCACCGTTACCAGCTGGGAACCGCTGACACGGGCAGGAATATCGTGCAGACGGGCATCGGGATCGATCACGAGTTCAAGACCGAGCTCGTGGGCCCTGTGGTATTTGCCGAGCAGCAACCCCGCCACCTTGGGTTTGGCGATGGCCCCCATCAGGAAGCCGAGCAGGGTCTGCTCGGTGGCCGCCTCCCGCCCGATGAAGGCGAGCGCCTCCCGGGTAGCACCGAGCTCAATGAGGCCGGCGATGGTCCCGAGCTGGTTGTTGTGCTCGTGGGTCTGCACCCGCAGCAGATCGCTGTAGGCCTGCACCTGGGAGAGCTGGGCGCTGAGTTCCGCCAGCTCGTCCTTGCGGCGAAAACTCGACACGGCGCCGATCAGCTTGCCCTCGCGCACCAGCGGCAAGCGGTTGACGATGAGGGACTGGCCGTTGAGCACTATCTCCTCGTCAAACTGGGGGGTCTGCTCTTGCAGGATGGAGAGCATGCGACTGCCCGGCAGCAGGTGACCAATGGGCTGGCCGATGGCGCTCCTGGCGGTGGTGTCGTCCAGGCGCAGCAGCTTGATGCCGTTGGGGTTCAGGGAGGTGAGGCGCCCTTGCTCGTCGATGGTGAGGATCCCCTCGCGCACCGTGCGCAGGGTACAGTCGAGCTCCGCATAGAGTCGCCCCATCTGCTCGGGTTCAAAGCCGAATATCGCCTTCTTGTAGCGCCGGGCCAGCCAGGCGGCTGCGACACTGTTGAGTACCACAATGAGCAATGTCATGGCCAGGCCAAAGCGCAAATAGCCCTGCAGATCCGCATCGATGTCCCGCACCAGATAGCCGACCGACACCACCCCGATGATCTTGCCCATCTCGTCCCGGATGGGCCCCTTGCCGCGCACCGAGACCCCAAGGGACCCTTGGGCCCTGGAGATATAGGCTTCTCCCTGCAGGGCACGCTCGGGATCATCCCCCACCATGGCTTTGCCAATCCGGTCCGCATTGGGGTGCACCAGGCGGCGTGCCTGCCTGTCCCCGATGACGATGTAGCTGGCCCCGACCTCGGCGCGGATCCGCTCCACCAGGGCATTGAGGCGGACCGTATCCGCCCGCTTCACCCCGGCGATGACGCCGGACTCCCGCGCCACCAGCCGTGCCACATCCAGGGCCTGATCCCCCACCTCACGGTAGCGCTGCTCGGCGACATAGTAGTAGCTGGCACCGCTCAGCAACACCAGTTGCAACAGACTGACCAGACAGAGAATGAGCAGGAAGCGTCCTTGCAACCCGAGCCTCATGCCTCCTTGTCGCCTCGCAACAAGTCGAGCAGCAGACTGCCATCGCGCAGGGCCTTGTGCACCTGCACCGAGGTGGGTTTGGTGGGATCTTCGTAGAAGTGGGTGGATTCAATCTGCAGGCGCACCAGGTACTCGGCGGGCAACTGGCTTGCCAGGGACTGGTGCAACATGGGGAAGAGCAATCGATCGGCCCGGGTGATCTCCCCCCCGAGCAGCAGCTTGCCCGGGTTGAGCAGGCAGATGAGGTTCGCCAGTACCCGGGAGAGGCGGCCCGCCGCCTGGTGCAGGATGTCCTGACACAGGCTGTTGCCGGCCAGCGCCAGCTCGCACAGCTCGCGGATGGTGACGCTTTCGGGCAGATCGAACTCCTGCATCCGCTCGCGCAGCTCCCGATATTGCGCCTCCAGCGCCTGATTGGTCACCAGGGTGCAGGCGCAGCCGAAGCCACCGCAGTAGCAGCGCTGGCCATAGGGTTCGAGCTGCAGGTGGCTGAGATCCCCGAGCAGAGCCGACTCGCTCTCGATGAGCTGGCCATTGACCACCATGCCGACCCCGATGTCGTTGTGCACGAACACCAGCACCGCATCCGAGCAGTTCCTGGCGGCGCCCCACTCCCGCTCGGCCTGGATCCAGGTGCGCACGTCGCCGCTCACCAGCACGGGTACCGAGAAGGCCTCCTGCAGGGTGGGACCGAGGGGCCAGTTGCGCAGATCGTAATAGGGAAAATGCTTGACCATGCCGGAGTGGCGCTCCACCTGGCCAGGCAGACAGAGGGCGATGCAGGCCAGACGCAGCGCCTTCTTGGGCAAAAAGCCCTCGATGGCCCGCACCAGGCTGGCCAGCAGCTCGGCACGCTCAGTCTCGTTGAAGACATGGCGATGGCGCGCCAGGGAGTGACCAGCTAGGTCAAACAGGGCCATGTCCACATAGCCGCGCCCCAGGCGCATGGAGAGAAACTGGAAGCGGCGCTCGTTGATGCGCAGCAGGGTCTGGCGACGGCCACGCCCCACCGAGCTCTCGCCGCAGGTGACCACCAGGCCGCCGTCCAGCAGCTCGCGGGTGATCTTGGTGATGCTGGCAGGCGACAGGCCGGTCAGACGGGACAGATCGGTACGGGACAGCTCCTTGTGCTCCTCCAGGCTGGCATAGACCAGGCCGTAGTTGAGCTGACGGATCAAATCGATACTGCCTTTCACGATCTCATTCATAGGGTTGGGGCTAACGAAAGGAACGAATGGCGCGATTTTCACACATTCTGCGCCGATCCCCAAATTTGCCGTCTGGAAATCCTGTCCAGACGGCAAAAATGTGATTAGTAACGGAAGCGGGAGACGAGTTGGCGCAATTTGTCACCCGTGCCTGCCAGGGCGCGGGTGGTGGTGCTGGACTCCCCGGACGCCTCGGTCAGCTCGCTGACGATCTGCTGGATGGCCACCAGGTTCTTGTTGATCTCCTCGGAGACCGCGTGCTGCTCCTCGGCGGCCGTGGCGATCTGGATGTTCATGTCGTTGATGGTGCCGACCGCCGCCACCATGCTGTCCAGGGAGCTGGCGATGTGGCTCGCCTCCTGCACCGTCTCCTGGCTGCGTGCCTCGCTGGCCTGCATCACCTCCACCGCCTGTTTCACTCCGCCCTGCAGGCGCTGGAGCATCTCGTTGATCTCTTTGGTGCTCTGCTGGGTACGGCCCGCGAGGGATCGCACCTCATCCGCCACCACCGCAAAGCCGCGCCCCTGCTCGCCCGCCCGGGCCGCCTCGATGGCGGCGTTGAGGGCCAGCAGGTTGGTCTGATCGGCGATGCCGCGAATGACCTCCACCACGGAGCCTATCTTGCCGGTCTCGTGGGCGAGCTGTTCGATGACCCCGGCCGCCACATGCACTTCGTCCACCAGCCGGTTGATGCTGCCGATGGCGCTGTTCACCACGCCGCGGGCCGCATCGGACTCACGGGCCGCATCGCTGGTGGCGCTGGCGGCGTTGGAGGCGCTCGCCGCCACCTCCTGGGCGGTGGAGCTCATCTCGGTCACCGCGGTCACCACCTGATCCGTCTCCTTGCCGTGGCCCTGCATCTGTCTGTCCGCATGCTCGCTCAGGCTATGCAGCCGATCCACGGCCCCCAGCAACTGGTGGCTGGTCTCCCCCACCTGGCTCACCACCGACTGGATCCGCTCGACGAAGCGGTTGAAGGCGGCGGCCAGCTGCCCCACCTCGTCCTTGCTCTGCACCTTGAGGCGCTGGGTCAGATCCCCGTCCCCGTCGGCGATGTCATTGAGTGCGGCAACCGCATCCGCCAGCGGGCGGGTGACCCGGTTGCCGATCACCACGGTGGCCGCCAGGGTCACCCCCAGGATCACCAGGATGAACAGCACCCCGGTTTTCAGGGAGCCATACATGGTCTCCTCCCGCTCGCTGCGCAGGGTGGCCAGCTCGTTGTCGATGTCGTCGATGTAGAAGCCCGTGCCCACGACCCACTGATATTTGTCGAGCACCAGGTTGAAGGAGAGCTTGGGGGCATCCCGCCCGATAGAGGGCTTGTTGGTCCAGTACTCCGAGAAGCCATCTCCTTCCCGCGCCGACTTGATGATCCCCTGAATGAGGAAGGCACCCTTGGTATCCTTGTCCTGCCAGCGGTTCTTCCCCTCCATCTCGGGCCGGGTCGGCAGCAGCACGGTATTGCCCTGATAGTCATAGACGAAGAAGTAGCCGTCGCTGCCATAGCGCAGCGGCCGCAATATCTCCTTCACCTGCTGGCGCACTTCGGGGCTGTCAGGCTTGCCGTAGCTGCCCTCGATGGCCGTCTTGGCCAGCATCAGATAACTGCTGAGCAGCGCCTTGCGCTCCTTGATTGCCCTCTCCCGCGCCACCACCAGATCCGACTCCAGATCGCTCCTGGCCACCAGGTAGTTGCTGAGATTGACCACCAGGGCCATCAGCAGCACGGGGATGGCCCCCAGTAACAGGATCTTCTGCTTAAGTGTCATTGTGTCACCCTTTGTGCTGTGTTCATTGCTGCATGATGTCTGCCTAAACGGCATGGGAAGCTGGCCGAAAGGGAAGTGCGTTCGCTACAATCCCGCCACCTTTCATTATCGACCAGATGAGCTGACTCATGAACCTATGTCCTTGCGGTTCCTCTCTTTTTCTTGCCAAGTGCTGCGGTGTACTCCACGCAGGCCAGCCCGCCGCCACCCCGGAGCAGCTGATGCGATCCCGCTACAGCGCCTTCGTGCTGGGATTGGGAGAATATCTGGTACACAGCTGGCACCCGGACTATCTGAACGGGTTGACCGCGGCCGACCTCTCATCGACCGACACCCGCTGGGATGGCCTCGAGATCCTCGCCAGCCAGGGCGGCCCCGATGACATCCTCGGCATGGTGGAATTCAAGGCCTGGTTCCTTGAGGGGGACGAACGTCACTGCCTCCATGAGCGCTCCCGCTTCGTGCGCCATCAGGGGCGCTGGGTCTACACCGACGGTGAGCAGGATCCGGCGCCGCTGCGGGTCGGGCGAAACGACCCCTGCCCCTGTGGCAGCGGCAAGAAGTTCAAGAAGTGCTGCGGCTGAGGTTTCCCCCACGCCGCCCTCTGGCCAGCCCCCGGGCTGGCCTTCTCCCCTCCCGTCATGCTTTCCCCTGCCCGCCTCGACGGTGACGTGAGGTTCATCACATTTCGCTCATCGCCTCACACTTAATGAGCGTTTACGAGCATTAATTTGGCCCATATCAAACATTTTACGTCGTGGAGGCGCCACACTGGCCTCATCTGGAAGAGATGAGATGGGCACGAATGAAAAGAATCACCACACAAGTCGTCATCATAGGGGGGGGCGCCACCGGCGCCGGCATCATGCGCGATTGCGCGCTGCGCGGCATCGACTGCATCCTACTTGAGCGGGACGACATCGCCGCCGGCACCACGGGCCGCAACCATGGCCTGCTCCACTCCGGCGCCCGCTACGCGGTGACGGATCAGGAGTCCGCCCGCGAATGCATTCAGGAGAACCGCATCCTCAAGCGGATCGCCAGCCACTGCGTCGAGGACACCGGCGGCCTCTTCATCACCCTGCCGGAAGATGACATCCATTTTCAAAATACCTTCATGGACGCCTGCGCCCTGGCAGGCATCGACGCCCGCCAGCTGGATCCCGCCGAGGCGCTGCGCCTTGAACCCAACGTCAACCCGGCGCTGATCGGTGCCATCCAGGTGCCGGACGGCACGGTCGACCCCTTCCGTCTGGCTGCCGCCAACGTGCTGGACGCCAAGGAGCACGGCGCCCGCATCTTCACTCACAGCAAGGTGCTGGGGCTTTTGCGCACCCAGGATAGGGTGCACGGGGTCAAGGCCATCAACACCCGCACCGGCGAAGCGTTCGAGGTGGAGTGCCAGGAGGTGATCAACGCCGCCGGCATCTGGGGCCAGCAGATCTGCGAGTATGCCGACCTCGGCATCCGCATGTTCCCCGCCAAGGGCTCATTGCTCATCATGGATTACCGCCTCAACCAGCTGGTGCTCAACCGCTGCCGCAAACCGGCGGACGCGGACATCCTGGTGCCGGGCGATACCATCTCCCTCATTGGCACCACGTCGAGTCGCATCGATTACCACAAGATTGACCAGCTCACCGTCGAGCCCGAAGAGGTGGAGGTGCTGCTGCGCGAGGGGATAAAACTGGCCCCCATCATGGCCCGCACCCGATTGCTGCGGGCCTACGCCGGCGTTCGCCCCCTGGTGGCGGTGGATGGCGACGAGTCCGGCCGCAACATCAGCCGCGGCATCGTGCTGCTGGATCACGCCGAACGTGACGGCCTCAAGGGGTTCAACACCATCACAGGCGGCAAGCTGATGACCTACCGGCTGATGGCCGAATGGGCCACCGACTTGCTTGCCAAAAAGCTTGGCAACAGCAAGCCCTGCCGCACCGCCGAGCTGAGCCTGCCCGGCTCGCGGGATCCGGAGAAGGTCTCCGCCCCCGGCCTCTCGGTACCCGCCGAAGGCTCGGCCCAGTACCGCCACGGCGAGCGGGTCATCGCCTTTTTCCGCGACAACCCCAAGGCCAACGCCCTCATCTGCGAGTGCGAGATG
Organism: Aeromonas sp.; assembly: GCF_050252055.1. Taxonomy (NCBI): domain Bacteria; kingdom Pseudomonadati; phylum Pseudomonadota; class Gammaproteobacteria; order Aeromonadales; family Aeromonadaceae; genus Aeromonas; species Aeromonas sp. The sequence goes on from NZ_JBFWLQ010000003.1 coordinate 140,531, forward strand.
GTCACCGCGGGCGAGATTGAATACGCCCTGCGCGAGCTCGACGTGGACAACCTGGTGGACTTGCGCCGCCGCACCCGCCTCGGCATGGGTCCCTGTCAGGGGGAGCTGTGCGCCTATCGCGCCGCCGGCCTGATGCAGGAGTACGGCAAGGCGGACGGCCGTCAGGCCTGCGTCATGCTGCGCCAGTTCCTGGAGGAGCGCTACAAGGGCACCCGGCCGGTGCTGTGGGGCGATGCCCTGCGCGAAGCCGAATTTACCTACTGGATCTACGAAGGGCTGTTTGGCCTTGGCGAGTGGACGGCCCCCCACCTAGTGAGCGAGCCCCCCTTCCCGCTTGATGCCAGCACCGCCAATTCCACCAAGGAGCGCAGCCATGAAATTTGACAGCATCGTGATCGGCGGCGGCATGGCGGGCCTCTCCGCAGCCCTGCGCCTCGCCGAGGCCGGCCAGAAGACCCTGCTGATGGCTTCCGGCCAAAGCGCCCTGCACTTCTCCTCCGGCTCGGTGGATCTGCTGGAGAGCGACGGGGATCCCCGCGCCGCCCTGCCCGCCTTCATGGCGGCCCATCCGGATCACCCTTACAGCAAGGTGGGGATGCAGAATATCGAGGGGAGTCTGGCCGACCTGCAACGCCACTGCGCAGAAGAGGGGCTACCCTTGATGCGCCAGGAACACAACCACCAGCGGCTGACCCCCATCGGCACCCTCAAAGCCACCTGGCTCTCCCCCGACACTTGCGCCTGCATGACCGATGCCCCCGCCCCGGACGCCATCCTGCTCGCCACCCTGGAAGGGTTTCGCGATTTTCACCCGGCGCTCGCGGCGGCGAATCTCGCGACCCACGCCCGTTTTGCCCACAGCCGCATCCTGACCGGGGAAATTCGCCTGCCCCAGCTCGCCCAGTTCAGCCGCAATCCCCACGAGTTTCGCACCGCCGACATCGCCCGCCTGTTCGACAAGCAGGGGCCTGGCCAGCAGGACCTGCTGGCGGATCTGGCCCGCGAGATCAGCCGCATGGTGCAGGGATGCGGTGTGCCCGGCTGTCGCCATATCGTGCTGCCCGCCTGCCTGTCGCTGGGGCTGGTCGGCCCGCGTCTGAGCGAGCTGGAACGGCGCACCGGCTGCACCATCAAGGAGGTGGCCACCATGCCGCCGTCCCTCATCGGCATGCGGATGCAGGAGGCCCTCAAGCGCCGCTTCATGGCCCTTGGCGGCACCTTCCTCACCAGCGAGCGGGTGCTGGGCGCCCGCTATGACGGCGACAAGGTGATCGGGGTGCACAGCCAGCACGGGGAGGATCAGCTGTTCGAGGCGGACCACTTCGTGCTCGCCTCCGGCAGCTTCTTCAGCCGCGGGCTGGAGTCGCGCCTCGGAGGCATTCGTGAACCCATCTTCGATGCCGACGTACTGAGCCTTGCCGAGCGCGACGCCTGGGCCGGCCGCCGCCTGTTCGACCACCACCCCTTCATGGGCTTCGGGGTCAAGACCGACGAGCGGCTGCGGGTGCTGCGCGGCGGCAGGCCCCTCACCAACCTTTACGGCGCCGGCAGCGTGCTCGCGCACTATGACCCCATTAAAGAAGGTTCCGGCTCCGGCGTGGCCGTTGCCACCGGCTGGCAAGCCGCTGGCCATATTCTGGCGGAGGGCTGAGATGAATCACATATTCCCACTCCAACGACACGGCGTGCTGGCCCACGACGATGCCCAATCCAAGGAGGGCTCTGGCTCAGGTGTCGCGGTCGCCACCGGCTGGCAGGCCGCCGGTCACATTTTGAGTTCAGCCCAATGATGATTTCGCCCCATATCCCGTGCCTTCACACCCAACGGGAGGAGAACTGACATGCTACTGGATCATGCCAACCAGACTTTCGATCAGTGCATCAAATGCACCGTCTGTACCGCCTACTGCCCGGTGGCCAAGGCCAACCCGGCCTACCCCGGCCCCAAGCAGGCGGGCCCGGATGGGGAGCGGCTGCGCATCAAGAGCCCCGAGCTCTTTGACAGCGCCCTCAAGTACTGCACCAACTGCAAGCGCTGCGAAGTGGCTTGCCCGAGCGGGGTGCGCATCGGCGACATCATCGCCAAGGCCAAGCACCAGTACAGCGGCTTCAAACCGGGGATCCGCGAGTTCGTGCTCTCCCACACGGATCTGATGGGCAGCATGTCCACCCTGATGGCCCCAGTGGTCAACTTCACCACCGGCCTCAAGCCGATGAAGCAGGTGCTGGACAAGGCGCTGGGGGTCTCCTCCCACCGGGACTTGCCCAAATACTCACAAGGCACCTTCCGCGGCTGGTACAAGAAGCAGAAAGCGACTCAGGCCCGCTTTGCGCGCCAGATCGCCTACTTCCACGGCTGTTATGTGAACTACAACCACCCCCAGCTCGGCAAGGAGCTGGTGCAGGTGCTCAACGCCATGAACATCGGTGTCCAGTTGCTTGCGCGGGAGAAGTGCTGCGGCGTGCCGCTGATTGCCAACGGCTTCATGGACAAGGCCAGGCAGCAGGCGGCCTTCAATATCCAGCAGATGGAGAACACCCTGCTCGGCAACGAGATGCCGCTCTTGGCCACCTCCTCCACCTGCGGCTTCACCCTGCGGGACGAATATCCCCACCTGCTGGAGCAGGACAACCACAAGGTGCGGGATCGCATCTCCCTGGTGACCCGCTTCCTGTGGAACGAGTTCTACAAGGGCAACAAACCGGCCATGAAGCCCCTCAATCTGCACATCGCCTACCACACCCCCTGCCACCTGGAGAAGATGGGGGGCGTCATCTACACCCTCGAGCTGCTGCGGGCCATCCCCGGCGTCAAGGTGACGGTGCTGGACTCCCAGTGCTGCGGCATCGCCGGCACCTACGGCTTCAAGTCCGAGAACTACGACACCAGCCAGGCCATCGGCCAGGGGCTGTTCGATCAGATAAACCGGCTCAAGCCCGATCTGGTCATCACCGACTGCGAGACCTGCAAGTGGCAGATCGAGATGAGCACGGCGTTTCGCTGCGAACACCCGGTGCACCTGCTGGCACGGGCGCTGGCCTGACCGCCATCCCCCCGGTCCGCCCATCATCACGGGCACCGGCTTGGAAGCGACACGCCCCGGTCAATGCCTGCGCCCCCTCTGGCTGGCATTGACCGGGATCGGCGCGGCAAGGCCCTGACGCCGCCCGGGCAGCCCGATGGGAGGCCCGGGCGGCGAATTCCTTTGGTTGTTTGAACTACCCACACAGTGAAAAGCAGCAACAACACCCACCCCGTTAAAATCCATCTCCCATTACCACCACCGGGAAATATCAAGCCAGCATATTCAGCCAAAAAAAGAGCCGGCATTCGCCGGCTCTTTGCATAATCTCACCCCATCAGGGGTGCTGGATGATCAGGCTGTGCTGATCCAGCATGGATTGCAGGATGTCGTGAGAGGAGGAGCCGCTCAGGTTCCAGCCACTCAGATCCACGTCCTTCAGGGTGATCTGCTGGGTGACATTGCCATCCCCCGCCGGGGAGACCGACAGGCTCACGTCACTCAGGCCATTGCCGGTGCTGGTCACCGATGCCTGGAGATGACCCAGCAGGCCATCCACGCTGTTGTCGGTCACCCCCTTGAGCAGGTCCGCCAGATCGATCCTGTCCCCCTCCTGGGGACGGAAGTCGGTGATGGTGTCTATCGCCGGAGAGGCCGTCGTCCCCTCGTCACCACTGCCCCACACGAAGAGATCGCTGCCGGCGCCACCGGTCAGGATGTCATTGCCCTGACCGCCCCGCAGCACATCATCTCCCATGCCGCCCAGGAGGCGATCATTGCCGGAGGAGCCGAACAGCCAGTCCCCCTGATCCGAGCCCAGCAGATCGTGACCGCTCTGGCTGTGGATGGTGATGGTCTCCGTGGCCGAGCTCAGGGTGCCGCCACCCAGGCTGGATTCGGCACTCAGGGTGAGGGCATGATCCCCCGCCGGCAGATCCTTGAGGTAGATGGGCACGGACTGGTCCATCGGCAGCAACCAGTCGTTGCCATCCGCGTGGCCGACGCTCTGGCCGTGCTCGTCCACCACCTGGGCGCTGCCGAGGTTCTGGATCCGCACCGACAGCTCACCCGGGGCCGGATTGACCACGCTGGCGCTGAGGTTGAGCGGCACCCAGGCCCCTTGCAACGCAAGGATATCGTGGGTGCCGACCCCCAATTGGGGATCGTCCGGCTCGGCCGTCACCTGGATGGCAATCTGGGCGCTGTCGGTCAGGACGCCACCGGCACCGGTATTGCCCTGATCCGAGGTGGTGATGCTCAGGTTGTCCTGACCCCAGAAGTCCCTGGCTGGCTCGTAGTGCAGGTTGCCTGCCAACAGACCGTTGAGATCATCGAGCGACCCGACCAGGGTCACCACGCTGGTCCCCGCCCCCTGCACCGAGACGGCGCCTGCCGCCCCCAGCAGGGTCAGCACACCGTGCTCCACCCGCAGCACCATGGAGATGGGCGCACTGCCCGCATCCACGTCCTTCACGCTGATCCCGGTGAGCGACAGGGAGCCATCCTCTTTCACCTGCAATGAGCCCGGCACCTGGGTGACAGGGGCATCATTGACTGGCTCGACCTCGATGGGCAGCACGTCGGTATCGCTCAGGGGGCCACCGCTGCCGGTGTTGCCAAGATCATTGGTCACCATGGTCAGGGCATCCTGGCCATTGAAGTCCTGCTCGCCCTGATAGGTCACGCCCCCTGCGAGCAAGGCATTGATGGCATCCTGGGAACCGCTCAGCACCAGGGTGTTGCTGCCGCTGCCGCTCACCGTCACGCCACTGCCCGCCGCCAGTTCCAGGGTACCGTGCAGCACGGAGAGGGTGACAGAGAGGGGGCTGTTGCCCGCATCCACATCGCTCACCTGCAGCCCGTGAATGGTGAAGGGCTGATCTTCCTGCGCCACCTGGGGCGTCGTTGGCAGCTGGTTGACGGGGGCATCGTTGACCGGTTGTACCAGGATGGGCAGCACATCGGTGTCACTCAGGGCGCCACCGCTGCCGGTATTGCCCCTATCGTCCGTCACCATGGTCAAGGCGTCATTGCCATGGAAGTCCGGGTCGCCCTGATAGGTGACGCCGCCCGAGAGCAGGGCATTGAGATCCGCCAGCGTGCCGGTCAGCACCACATCGCCGGTACCGTTGCCGGTCAGGGTCACGCCGCTCCCGGCCGGCAGGGTCAGGGTGCCGTGCTCCACCGAGAGGCGCACTTCCATGATGCCGTTGCCCGCATCCACGTCCTTGACCTGCAGACCCTGGATGATGAACGGCTCGTCCTCCTGTGCCACCTGGGGATCATCGGGCAGCACGTTGACGGGGGCGTCGTTGACCGGGCTCACATCGAGATGGATGGTGCCGTTCACTTCGGGGCCGAGGGCGCCGTTGTCCAGGCTCTGGGCCGTCACCTTGATCGCCATGGCGCCGTTGGCGTCGTTGGTCACGAGCTCCACCGCGTCGAGCTTGCCGCCATCCGTGGTGACCTGCCAGCGGCCACCGCCGAGATCCACTACGGTGCCGCTCACCCCGCTCGGCAGGCGGATTTCTGCCCCGTCCGGCACCCCTTCCAGGGTGACGCGCACCTGCTCGGGCTCGTTCTCGTGCACATTGCCGGCATTGCCGCCGGTAGCCTGGGTATCCCGGGTCTCCACCCCCAGGTTCAGGGTGATCACATCCCCTTCGGTGCCGCTCGCCTGCTCCTGCATGTCGGTGATGACTGCATCCCCCACCGGATTGACGGTGACGGTGAAGCCCGCACTGGTTTCAAGGGGCAGGGTCAGCCCCTTGTCCAGGGTGAAGGCGCTCAGGGTCAGATCCACGGTGCCGCTGAAGTCCGCAGGCGGGATCAGGGTCAGCTTGGAGAAGTCGGTGCCCACAGGCACCTGCCACACCCCACCGCCGTTGTTGACCGCCGGGGCGGACAGGGTGAAGCCATCCGGTACCCCCTTGATCTGCAGCCCGACGATCTGCTCGGAGCCATCGTTGTCGATGAGGCTGGCCCCCAGCCCCCCCAGGCTCACGCTGCCATCTTCTTGGCCCGTGACGTTCTGGACCGTGAGGTTGGCCGGATCGTTCACCGGCAGCACCTCGAAGCTCACGTTGCCGCTCCAGCTCCCCCGATCCGTGCCCGTGGTGGCGGTATCGAGAATATCCACCGTCACCGCCAGCGGCACTTTGCCGCTGAAGTGTTCTTTGGGCACGAACACCAGATCCTTGAGATCCGCCGGGTCGTTCACCGTGAGGGTGGAAACCGGCTGGCCGTTCTTGTCGAGGAAGTGACCATATTGGGGATCCACGGTCACGACCACCTGCTCCACGGTCTCGAGACCGCCATCGGCCACCGAGGGGCTGATGTCGGCGAGCTTGACCGAGAGATCGAGATGAATGTCGGTGTCTTCCAGGTTGTCAGGCTGGCCGTCGCCGTTTACGTCCTTCACGTTCAGTTGCAGCTCCGGCAGGCCGTCCGCCCCGCCGTTGATGTCCACCTCCGGGGTGATGGAGAGGGTGACGTCCTTCTCCACCATCTTGGTGTCACCGCTCACGGTGTCGGTGTTGACCAGGCGCACATTGAAGTGCAGGCCGTCACCGGCATAGTCTTGCGGCAGGGTCAGGGTCAGGCGGTCGAGATCATCGAGGCCGCCCGGCAGCTTGATGAGGTACTCGCCGTTGACGAAGTCATAGGTGAGCCCCTGTACGTTGACGCCCGGAGGGAGACCAGTGATGACGATGCTGAGCTCGTCGTCCCCGATGTCCGCCGTGCCCAAGGTCACCATCTGCTTGAGCTGGCTGCCGAAGTTGACGCCGTGATCCTCCACCCCGGTGATGGGGGTACTGTTGTCAAAATCGACATCGGCGGCCACCTGACCCGAGTGGGTCGCGCCATGGAAGTCGGCGCTGGCGGTGATCTCCCGATAGGCCGGGGCGCTCATATCCCCCTCGTTGTTGTCACCAAGGTCGACCACCCTGGCGCTCACCTTGAAGGTGACGGTGCCGGTGAAGCCATCCGGCGAGCGCAAGGCATAACTGCCGAGGGCGTCGTGGGGCACCGTCCAGTTGCCCTTGCCATCGTTGATGCCGCCCACCACCACGAAGCCGGGGGGCAGATCGCTGATCACCAGGTAGTCGATGACCTCATCGCTGCTGGGGTCCAGATCCTCGAACACGAAGACGCCGTCCAGCGGGATGTCGTGCCCGTCCGGGCTCTCCAGCTGACCGGTCTGCACCAGGTTGCCATCGGGCTCCACCACCGCCTGGATATCCACATGCAGGGTGCCGTCGATCACCTTCTGGGCAGTGGCGCTGGAGTCCACATCCACTTGTGTCACCGTGACATGGCTCTGGAGGGTGGTGTCCCTGTCGCTGTCTTCGGGCCCTTTCACCAGCAGCTGGCCACCGCCGAGCAGGCTTTGCAGCTCGGCGTCGCTCAAGTCCACGGCGCCGCCGCTCACGGTCAGCTGGGTCTCGACCCCACCCACGCGGATCCAGACTTCATACCCGGGTTCGATACCGGAGAGGCTGAGGTGGGTCACCTTCTCGGCGCCGTCGGTCAGGTCAGGCTGCCAGTCGAGGACGGTGAACTGATCCTCCAGGCCATGGCTGGTCTTGGCGTAGTCGGTAGCGTCGATGGCCGGCTCCACCTTGATGGTGAGGGGCACGTCGAAACTCTTGTGGTCGCCGTCATTTTCGGTCACCACCACGTGGCCGACCAGGTGCAGATCGGCGGTGCTGTTGGGGGGTGGCTGGATCTCCAGGTTGCCAAGGCTGGTCACATCCACCTGATAGAGAGGATTGCCCTTGCCATCGAGCCCGGCGAAGGTCAGGGTCAGCTCCTTGCCACTGCCGTCGAATACCTTGGCCCCTTCCGGCAGCCCTTCCAGCACCAGGTTGAGGGTTTCCGAGTGATCGAGCGGGGTATCCGTCCACTCCCCCGAGGTGAGCTTGAAGTCAAGGGGCGCCCGGCCATCCTCCTGGATGGTGATGCTGTAGCCGTTGCCATCCTGGGTCCAGTCGGTGGTATTGAGATCGAAATGGGGTTCATCCACCACCCCCACCAGATCCACGTGCAGGCTCTGGCTGCCGGTCTCCTTCTCGTTCACCACGGTGTGGGTCTGGCCGCTGGCATCGGTCAGAATGGCGGTGTCCTTCACCACCCCCTTGATGGTGAGATCGAAATCGACGTTGCTGTTTTTGGGCGGCAGCAGCTTGAGGTCATTGATGCGGTCATAGGGCACCTCGTAATAGCCGTTGGCATCCAGGGTGACCGCCACTCCACCCAGCAGCAGGGTGGCACCGGCGGGCAGGCCGCTGATGCGCACGAACAGCTGCTCGGAGCCATCTGTGGTGTCTCCCAGATGGGCGAGCCCAATCTTGCTGCCCAGATCGATCAGGGTATCTTCCTTGCCCTGGATCTCGCGCACCGTCAGCTTGGCGTCGTCCGCCAGCGGGTTCACGTTGACAATCACCTCCAGCGGATCGCCGAGGGCCGTCTCCTTGCCGGTCACCACCGGGGTCTTCTCGGTGCTGACCGGGGTCACAATGAGCTTGATGTCACCGCTGTAGTCCTTGCCGGGCACCACCGTCACCTTGTTGATGTCGCCACCGGCCACCGTATAGAGGCCGTTCGCCCCCGGGGTGAGCACCTTGCCGTTCAGGGTCAGCGTGCCCTGGCCGGACGCCCATTTGATCTGGTAGCTCAGGGTCTCGGAGCCGTCCGTATCGGTGAGACCCGCCTTGACGTTGAGGGCGATGCCGCTGCTGTCCTCGTCCGTGGTGTAGTGCTGGTGCGTGCTGCCCGCATCCCACAGGGGTTTGTCGGCAATGCCCTGCACCGTGATGTCCAGATTGCCGGTCAGCACCGGGGGCTTGCTCCCCTCGGTGACCCCCACCTGCAACTGCACCGGGAAGCGCAGCGCAGCACCTCCGTTGTTGTAGCTCGAGTAGTCGTGGTTCGGCACAAAAGTGACACCGGTGAGCTGGAACTTGTCATCGGTGTTGGCCACCGCCACCATGGCCGCCGGCGGCACCTCATACCAGGTCTTGCCCCCCTGGGTGATGGTGGTCAGTGCGACGCCGTTGAAATAGAAGGTGCCCTGGGCGTTGGCTGGCGCCTGGATAAGCAACTGCTCCACATGCTCGCCCCGATCGAAATCCCCCACATCCAGGTTCATGGTGATGGGGATCCCCTGGCCCGGATCGCTCGCCCCCGCATCCTCCTGGCCAGTGACTGCGCTCACGGTGAGCTTGCCAGCCTCGTCCCGGATGGTCAGGGTCAGAAGACCGTCGTCGGTATCTCCGTCGCCATCCACCAGGTGGAAGCCTATCTGCTGTACCAGGGTGCTGTTGCTGTGATCGATGCCTGATTTGGCGGTGAAGCTGTAGTCACCCTCGGCATTGATCACCAGGGTGCCGATGATCTGCCCCGTGCCATCTGTCACCGAGATGGTGGTGTTGCCCGTGGCGGCGATGGGGTGCTCGGTGCCATTGATGGTCACCGCTCTCACCACCGCATCATCCGCCCCCTCGCTGGCAGTGGCCAGCAGATCGCCGGTCACTTTCGCCCCTTCATTCAGGGTCTTGCCGGCATCGACGGCCACCGGCACGTCGTCCTGCACGCTCACATGACCGATCACTTCGGCGCTCAGATCCCCGTCACTGTCCCGTGCCTGCAATGGCAGCTGGATATCCAGCAGATCCTTGCCCTGGACGCTGTGATCCAGATTGCCGGTCAGCTCGAAGGTGTAGCGGCCGGAGACATCCAGGGTCAGCTTGAAGATGAGCTTGCCTGCGCTGTCCTTGCCAAGGTAGACACCCGGCTGGCTGTCTGCCCCTATGGTGACCGCCTTGCCCCCCGACGTCAGGGTATTGAGGGCGTTGAAGCGGGCTACATCCAGTTGCAGGGAAACCACCCGGTCACTCCCGGCGGCGATCGTCACCTGGCCGATGGCAACCTCTCCCGTGCCTGACGGGCTGGTACCCCCATGCTGGCCACTGCCCCCGTTGAGGTCCGACTCCTTGACGGTCACCCCCTCGATGGCGGTGATCACAGGATCCGCCGCATCGGTGATCACCGCCGTGGTGCTGCCGGTGATCACGCTGCCGTCGCTGTCGGTCACCTTGACCGGCAGGCTCAGGTTGAGCTTGTCGTCGGCACCGTGATCCAGGTTGGTGTGTACCGTCACCTGGTAATCGAGGGTTGTCTGGGTATGGGCTTCGATGCGCCCCGGCACGCTCGGCAGGGTCACCGTCAGCACCAGGGTGCCGCTCGCAGTCACTGCCTGGAAACCGTGGCCATTGCTGCCCGCCACCTCTTGCCAGGTGAGGGTCTCGCCGTTGTGGGTGATGGCCTTGCCACTCCCATCCACGACTTGGCCCGAGAGGGTCAGCCGCACGTCCACCACGGGATCGGAGTCCGCCGTGATGGTCAGGGTGCCGCTGGCATGCTGATCATCGCCGGTCTGGTTGTTGCCGACGCCGTCGAAGCGCCCTTCACTCACCGTCACGCCGGTCAGGGTGAGGGTCGGTTTGTCCCCTTCCGAAATGCGGATGTTGAGGGTACCCGTGGTGCTATCGTTGTTGCCGCTGCCCTTGTCGCTGTCGACGATGTTGAGCTTGAACGGCAGGTCGGTCGCGGTGTTGCCGCTCTGGTGAACCCCCTCGAACAGGGTCACCTTATAGTCAAAGCCGTTGCTGGCGGCGTTGTCCAGCTTGCCCACCAGTTCGACCTGAAGCACCTCGACGCGCTGGCCATTGACTTCCACATAGCCCTTCAGGACCTGGTTGCCCGGGATGCTGGCATCGCCGTCGACCAGCTCGTATTTGACGCTCTGCCCCAACGCGGTCAGGGCTGGTTGCTCGCTGATGTCGGCAAACGACACCTCGCTCACCCGATCCGAGCCCGCATTGACCTGGAAGTGGCCAGTGCCGGTCAGGGTGTTGTGGCCGTCGAGGTGGCGCTCATCCAGGCTCACCCCGCTGCCCGCCACGAAGTGCGGGGCATGGCCATCCTTGATGGTGAGCGGCAAGTCGGTGGAGACCCTGTCCCCATCCTTGTCGGTCAGGGTGACGGTGAGCGGCAGGTCAAGGGATTCGCTGCCCTGGTGATCCAGCTCGGCCCCCAGGGTCACCTTGGCGGTGACGCTCCAGTTGCCGTTGCTCTCCACCAAATCCAGCTCGGCCCGCAGCACCTCGCGGCCGTCGGCGCTGGTCCCCACCAGTTCGCCGTTGGCGTCCAGGGTGAAGGTAACCGGGCTGCCGTGGCTGCTGTACTTGCCATCCAGGCTCTGCTGAATGGCGGCGATATCGAATTTGAGGCTGCTCGTGTCGAGCGCATCAGCCCCGTGGCTCACGGTGAAGCTCATGTGGCTCACCACATCCTTCGCCCCCTGGTTCGCCTCCGTCATCTCGGTGCCGGTCACGGCGCTGATGACCGGATTGGCCCCGTCGCCGATGGCAACGCTCAGGGTGGAGGAGACTTTATCTCCGTCACTGTCGGTCAGGGTAAAGCCCGCCTTGAGCAGACTGTCTGCGCTCCCCTGATCCAGCGGCTGGTTCAGGGTGAAGACGTAGTGACCGTTCTGATCCAGCGTCAACGTGAAGACGTTCTGGCCGTTGACGGTGCCGCTGATGCTGTTGCCGCTGATGGTGATGACCACGGGCTGGCCGCCGCTGGTGAGCCCCTGCAGGCCGGGCTGGCTGGCATCGAATGCGATGTTGACCAGAGGGTCGGCCCCGGCGGTGATGGCCAGATCCCCGGTGAGGGTCTGGGCCGCGCTCCAGTCGCTGTCCTCCACCAGGGTGAGGGAGACGGGGTCGACCTGGGGCAGCACGCCGTCGGTGATATGAATATTGAGGGTGCCAAGGTTGCTCTTGTCCCCGTCAAAATCGGTGCCTTGCACCTGCAACCCCAGGTTGACGCTGTTGGTGCTGACCGGTTGATCCAGCACGCCGTCGAGCACCACCTGGTACTTGCCATCCAGCCCCAGGGTCACGGTCAGAATGGTCTTGCCGCCCGCATCCAGCAGGGTGATGACGTTGCCGTTGACCTGATAGTGGGTCGGCTGGCCGCCGCTGGTGAGGCCATTCAGGCCGGGCTGGTTCGCCTCGAAGTTGAGCGACACCAGGCGATCGCTGCCCAC
>NZ_JBFWLQ010000003.1:152681-391747 GCF_050252055.1 Aeromonas sp.
CCGCATCCAGCAGGGTGATGACGTTGCCGTTGACCTGATAGTGGGTCGGCTGGCCGCCGCTGGTGAGGCCATTCAGGCCGGGCTGGTTCGCCTCGAAGTTGAGCGACACCAGGCGATCGCTGCCCACGCTCACCGGCAGCTGGCCATCCAGGGTCTGGCCAGAGGCCCCTTCCTGCAAGGTGACCCCGCTATCGATGCCAAGGCGGGGATCCACACCGTCGCTGATGGAGACAACCAGATCGGCGCGGGTCTCGTCGCCGTCTATCTCCTTGGCGGAAACGGTGAGCCCGAGGGAGAGCTGGTCGCTGCCCTGATGGTCCAGAGGCCCATTGAGGGAGACGGTGACATTGCCGTCGATATCACTGCCATGTTGGCTGGCGGTCAGCTCGGCCTTCAGTACCTCGACCCGCTTGCCATTGCCATCCAGGTAATAACCCGTCAGCAGGCGATCACCGGTGAATTCGAAGGTCAAGGCGTGGCCGTCGCTGCTGATGCCGCTGCCGTTGAGACGGGCCAGGGTTGCACTCTGATCCGCGAAGACGGCACTTGTTGCCACCAAGGGATCGGACTGATGGCCCACCACGAACTGGCTCTGTCCCACCACCGCCGCCGGATTGGTGAAATCATCCTCCGTGAGGCTGATGGGGGCGATGGTGAAGTCCGGCGGTGTGCTGTCCACCAGGTTGACGGTGAGATTGGCGCTCACAAGATCCCCGTCGCTGTCGCGGTACTCCAGGGCAAAGGGCAGGCTCAGGCTATCCTGGCCGTGATCCAGGCTCTGGTTCCAGACGATGCGATAGCTGCCGTCGTTGGCCAGGGTCAGGGTGAAGACGGTCGCGCCCCCCGCGCTGGCGGTGAGGGTCTGGCCGCTGACCTGGTAGGCGAGCGCCGTCCCGTGGCTGGTCAGGCCAAGCTGATTGAGGGCACCTTGATCGGCGGCAAAACTCACCTGCAGGTTGCCATCAAGCCCGGCTCCGGTGTGCAGGGATCCGGTGGCGCTCACCGGTCCCTTGGCGAGATCCGCCTCGGAGAGGGTCAGGGTATCGCTCTGACCGATGAGAGGAGCCCCGTCGATCACCCGGTTGCCCGCCAGATCCGTCACCTCGGCGCGAACCTCGTAGGGGCCCTGGATGCTGGAGAGATCCAGGCCTCCCAGTTGCCAGCGGCCGTCACTGCCCACCAGGGCACTGCCGTTGAAGAGGGTCTGGCCATTCTGGCCAATCAGGGTGATGGTCACCCGCTGCCCCGCCTCCACGTCCGTGGTACTGCCGCTCAGGGTGACCTTGTCATGGCCGAGAATGCTGTCGGTATCGAGATCGTCGATGTCGATGGCGGCACGGGTATCCACCGTCACCGTCAGGGTGTCGCTGGCCCGGTTGCCCGCGATGTCCACCGCATCGACGCGAAAATCATGGGCGCCATCGGCCAGGGTATCGGGGATCTGATATTGCCAGTTGCCGTTGCCATCCACGGTGAGCACGGCCATCACCTTGCCTTCCAGGGTCAGGGTAACGGTAGCGCCAGGCTCCCCCTTCCCTTGCAGTAGCGGTGTGGTGTCGCGGGTCAGATCATCGGTCTGGCTGGTGCCGGTGTCGCTCTCGTCCGCCAAATCCAGGGTAATGGTGGTGATGGTGTCGAGCAGGGTCTGGCCGGTGTCGCTGGCCCGGTTGCCAGCCGCGTCCTGGGTATCGGCCTGGATGGTCAGGGGGCCGTCCACCAGCTTGCCGGTGACGTCGCCGAAGTTTGCCTCCCAGACGAAGCCGGGCAGCACCACTGTGGTGGTGGTCAGGCGATTGCCATCTTGGTCTATCAGGGTGACGGTGACGGTCTGGCCGACTTCCACGTCCTCGACAAAGCCGCGAATGATGACGCCGGTCGCCTCGTCGGCATTGATGATGTTGTCGTCGGTCTGGGGTTCTGTGATGGTGATGGCTGCCAGCAGATCCTGATCTTCGGCATAGAGCAACTCGTCGCCCGGCTGGCGCGCCTCATGGCCGGTGTCAAATCCCGCCTCGGCCAGGGTCGCATCATTGATACGATCCACCACCACGAAACCGCCGGCGCTGGAGCCGGCCACACCGCCAACCGTAGCGGCCGCCGCGTTACCGGCCGCCGTCTCTTCAAACAATTTGGTCGGGTCTGCCCCCTGGCGGATCGCCTCCTGGAGGCTCGCCAGCTCGGCATCGGCACCGGCGGGCAGTGCCGCCTCGGGCTGGGTGGGCTCGGGGCGTTCGCTGCCAGCCTCCGCCAGCTCCACCTGTCCGTCGGATTCGGTGAGCAGGCGCATCCCGGGCTCCAGTTGCATGCCAGGGGTGGCACGGCGCAAAGAGCCGTCCGCATCCATCACAAACACGGCGCCCTCCACCTTGGCAATAAGAGTCGGTTTATCGATTCGCAGCTCGGCCATATATCCTCCAACGGGTAAACACAGACTTCCCAGCACATGAAGCGTAAAGGGAAAGTCTCCGTGACAGGCGGCTATTTTACCGTCAATCACCCCCTATAACCCTTCGTCATTTTCGAAAATATCGAAAGTAAATGCCGCCAACCGTCCTATTAAATTCAATAAGACGCTATCAGGCCGCGAATATGCTGGAATAAAGCCCTTATTTTCCCTTTCATAAAAACAGATGGCTCTCTTGGCACCCATTTCTACGACAGCTTCTGTCACAAAGTCCCTTGACAGGGACCATGGTGATGGAAAACCGAAGCCTCCCCCTCACCCCTTCGAAAGCTTAATATTGAATTTAAATTCAACATCAGCAGTTCATTCTCTCTCTTCAGGCGGTGTATCTCTCCGCCGCCTCTCGCCCTTCCCCCCTAGCCAGCATGATGAACATCGTTTTTACCTATTTTCATCAAAAGAGAACGGGTGGAAATAACCCTCGGATGAGGTTCAATAATTCCACCTGGATCGCACTTTTGGCATCCCTCCATCCCCTCAATTGATCTAGCGCAACTCCCACGGGGATAAATGATTATCCATTTTACCCATTTGGTATTATTCCCCCGAGCAATTGCATAAACACCGATTTATATGCAGCCATAACAATGGATCGGCCTGCCATGCCCGTCGATGATGAGCACAGATGTCCACACCAAGATGGAACGGTCAGGCCCGACATGGACTTTTTATCTGGGAGTGATGACCGTGGGTTCATATGACAAGCTATTTCGACCAGGGCTGGCGGCCCTGCTGCTGACCGTCCTGCTGGGTGCAGGCAGTCTGGCACAGGCAGACGACAGTGCCCCCAAAGGGAAGATTGAGGCGCGCAGCGAGCTGTTCGCCAAGGATCACGCCGATCAGTTCACCAGCTGGAAAGGCACCAGCGAGAGCCGCGAGCGCATCGACGCCCTGGCGGAAGATCCGCAGATGGTGGTGCTCTGGGCCGGCTACCCCTTCTCCAAGGATTACAACAAGCCGCGCGGCCACTTCTATGCGCTGACCGACGTGCGGGAAACCCTGCGCACCGGCGCCCCCAAGACCGCCGAAGACGGTCCGCTGCCCATGGCCTGCTGGAGCTGCAAAGGCCCGGACGTGGCCCGCGTCATCGACGAGAAGGGTGAGGATGGCTACTTCAAGGGCATGTGGGCAAAAGGCGGACCGGAGATCGTCAACACCATCGGCTGCGCCGACTGCCACGACACCGCCTCGAAAGAGTTCAAGGAAGGGAAACCCGCCCTGCACCTCTCCCGTCCCTATGCCGACCGGGCCATGACCGCTATCGGCAAGCCGTTCAAGGAGCAGGGGCGCTTCGATCAGCAGTCCCAGGTGTGCGGCCAGTGCCACGTGGAGTACTACTTCAGCGGCCCCACCAAGGCGGTGAAATTCCCCTGGGACAAGGGTACGACTGTTGAGCAGATGGAAGAGTATTACGACGAGATTGGCTTTGCCGACTGGACCCATGCCCTCTCCAAGACCCCCATGCTCAAAGCCCAGCACCCCGAGTACGAGACCTGGCGCGCCGGCATTCACGGCCAGAACAACGTTGCCTGCGTCGACTGCCACATGCCCAAGGTGCAGAACGAGCAAGGCAAGGTCTACACCGACCACAAGGTAGGCAACCCCTTCGATCGCTTCGACCAGACCTGCCGCAACTGCCACACCCAGAGCAAGGAGATGCTGCAAGGGGTGGTCAAGCAGCGCAAGGACGCCGTCACCGAAATCAAGCTCAAAATCGAGAAGCAGCTGGTGCACGCCCACTTTGAAGCCAAGGCCGCCTGGGATGCCGGCGCCACCGAGGCCGAGATGAAGGACATTCTGCAGGACATCCGTCACGCCCAATGGCGCTGGGACTTCTCCATCGCCTCCCACGGGGTGCAGATGCACGCCCCGGAAGTGGCGCTGCGCATGCTGGGAACCGCCCTGGACAAAGCCGCCGACGCCCGCACCAAGCTGGCACGCCTGCTGGCCGCCAAGGGGATCAGCCACGAGATCGCCATTCCTGACATCTCCAGCAAGGAGAAGGCCCAGGCCGCTCTTGGCATGGACATGCAGCAGATGAACAGCGACAAGGCCCAGTTCCTCAAGACCACTGTCCCCGCCTGGGATGCCGAGGCCAAAGCGGCCGGACGGCTCGCACAATGACGAGGCATGCGGGCCTGCAGTGTCGGGCCCGCAGCCGGATGGAGGCTTCCTATGGGTGATTTAACAATGGATTTCTTACGACTGATGCTGATGGCAGCCATGCTGCTCACCAGCCTGCAGGGCCAGGCGGCCGATGCGGCAACCGCCCCGGCACCGACTACACATGAAGTGGAATTTCTGCGCAGTGCCGACAAGGCCTGCACCGACTGCCACAAGGAGCAGGTCGAAGGCATGCACGGCAAGCACGGCCAGGCGACCAACCCCAACAACCTGGCGCCGGTCACCTGCACCAACTGCCACGGTCAACCCTCCCCCCAACACCGGGAAGGGGTCAAGGACGTGATGCGCTTTAGCGACAGCTTCAATGACAAGCAAAGCGGCGTGGCAGAGAAGCAGAGTACCGAGAGCTACCCCATCGCCGAGCAGAACGGGGTCTGCATGAGCTGTCACGAGCCCAAAGTGCTGCGCGAGGCGCTCTGGGCCCACGACGTGCACGCCACCAAGCTCACCTGCACCAGCTGCCACCAGCTGCACCCGGCCAAGGAGCCCATGGTGGCTATTCCGGAGAAGTCCCGCATCAAGCTCTGCGTCGACTGCCACAGCAAGCAGCATGAGGCCGTCAAGGCAGCCAAGGCGAACACCACCTCGGGCAAGGAGGTACCATGAGCTGCTCTCGCCGTCACTTCATGGCGGGGATGAGTGCGGGGGCCCTCATCATGATGACAGGGCCGACTCGCACCCTTGCCACCCCCCTCGCCCACAGCCAGACCATCGACGGGGTCCGCTTTGGCATGCTCCACGACGAGACGGCCTGCATCGGCTGTAGCGCCTGCATGGATGCCTGCCGGGAGGTGAATCAGGTGCCAGAGGGGGTCTCGCGCCTCGAGATCATCCGCTCCGGCCCCATCGGCACCTTCCCCGATGCCGAGTACCACTTCTTTCGCAAGTCCTGCCAGCACTGCGACAACGCTCCCTGCGTACACGTCTGCCCGACCGGTGCCTCCCATATCCGCAAGGAGGATGGCATCGTCGACGTCAACCCGGATCTCTGCGTCGGCTGCATGTACTGTCTGGCCGCCTGCCCCTATCAGGTGCGCTTTATCAACCCTGTGACCAAGGTGGCCGACAAGTGCGACTTTTGCCGCAAGACCAACCTGGCGGCGGGCAAGGAGCCGGCGTGCGTGGAATCCTGCCCCACCAAGGCGCTGGTGTTCGGCAATCTGGATGACCCGGACAGCCCCATCGCCAAACGGCTGGTGAAGGAGACCACCTATCGCTACAAGCAGGCACTCGGCACCTCGCCCAAGATGTACCGCGTGCCCGAAGGGGAGATAAAGTCATGACGATGCAAGAGGCGTTTCACTTCCCTTCCCTCGTGTGGGGATTTGTCCGATCGCCATCTACCGCAGTAACAGAAGGAGGAATGGATCATGTTGCATGACGCATTTCACTTCTCCTCGCTGGTCTGGGACTGGCCAATCGCCATCTATCTCTTTCTGCTCGGCATCTCCGCCGGGGCCACCACCCTCTCGGTGCTGCTGCGCCGCAAGGGAGCCGGCAGCGAGAGCGGCATCATCAAGGCGACCGCCATTCTGGCGCCGGTGAGCGTGGTGCTGGGGTTACTGATCCTCATCTTCCACCTGGCCCGCCCCTGGACCTTCTGGAAGCTGATGTTCCACTACCAGTTCGACTCCGTGATGTCGATGGGGGTCATGCTGTTTCAGGTCTACATGGCGGTGCTGTTTGCCTGGCTGGCGGTGGTATTTCGGGCCGAGATCGAGACCTTGCGCAGTCACCTGCTGCAAGAGAAGTTCGCCTTTGTGGATGGTCTGATTGGCTGGCTCGCCCGCATCGAGCGGCTGCTGGCGCCGCTCTTGCTGCTGCTCGCCGTGCTCTTGGGGGCCTACACCGGCTTTCTGCTGTCGGCGCTCAAGACCTATCCGCTGTTGAACAACCCGGTGCTGCCGGTGCTGTTCCTCATCTCCGGCGTCAGCTCCGGCATCGCTTCCACCATCTTGCTGGCGGTCACCCTGTTCAAGGAGAACCATCACAGCCAGGGGGTGAGCTTTGTCCACCGCTTCGAGCGGCCGGTGCTGGCGGTGGAGGTGTTGCTGCTGGTCTGCTTCTTTACCGGCCTCTACTTCGGTGGCGGCCAGAAGGAGGCAGCCATGTGGGCCGCCATCGGCAGCGGCTTCTGGGCTCAGGTGTTCTGGCTCGGGGTGGTGGGCATCGGCATGCTGCTGCCCCAGTTGCTGGCCCTGCTGGCCCCCGCGCCGCTGCGGGCCAAAAACGGCTATCTGGTACTGGTCTGCAGCCTGACCCTGGTGGGGATCCTGCTGCTGCGCTACTTCGTGCTCTACGCCGGCCAGATGACGGTAGTTTAAAAAACCGTTCACGCTCCTGCTGCGAGGCCGTGATCAAGGCTCATGTGCTGCTCGGAATCCTCATGTATTCACATACACTCCGGTTCCTGCGCTGCTCTTTACCTTGCTGACAACCTCTCGCGACGGATCGTGAACCGGTTATTGAAAGCTGGGGATAAGCGCCAGCCACCCTCGGGTGACTGGCGCTGGTTTGTTGCTGGCCCAATGAATTTCTGGTGATGCCACACCCGTTGCTTGGCAATGTTTTCCCCCAAAGGGAGACGACGCGGCGTGTGTGGCATGACATGAATGACATCAAAGATTGAAACGGAGGTTGTGTGCTGGCGGAGCTCGGCTATCTCTCACTGTTGCTGGCGACCGGGCTCGCCCTGCTGCAAGGGCTGCTGCCCTGGCTGGGATTGCGGCTCGCCTCACGCCTGCTGCTGGGCTGCGCAACACCGCTGGCCCTCCTGGTCGCGCTCCTGCTCGGGGCCGCTCTGCTGCTGCTCGCCAGCTGTTTTGGCCAGGATGACTTCACCCTGGTCTATGTGGCCCAGCACGCCAACAGCGCCCTACCCCTTGGCTTCAAGCTGGCGGCCGTGTGGGGCGGCCACGAGGGCTCCATGCTGTTCTTCGTCTTTGCGCTGGGGCTGTGGGGCGCCCTGGTGGCCCTTTGCTCCAGGCGGGTCGATCCGCTGATCACAACCCGGGTATTGGCCATCATGGGGCTGATCGTCGGGCTGTTCGGCCTCTATACCCTGATCTTCTCCAGCCCGTTTGACCGCCAGTTCCCGGGGCCGCTGGAGGGGCGCGATCTCAACCCCATGCTGCAGGATATCGGCCTCATCATCCACCCGCCCCTGCTCTATCTCGGTTACGTCGGCTTTGCGGTCAACTTCGCCTTCGCCATGGCGGCGCTGCACTCGGGTCGGCTCGATGGCGCCGTGGCCCACTGGAGCCGTCCCTGGGCGCTCGGCTCCTGGGTGTTTCTCACCGCCGGCATCGTGCTGGGCTCCTGGTGGGCCTATTACGAGCTCGGCTGGGGCGGCTGGTGGTTCTGGGATCCGGTGGAAAATGCCTCCCTCTTGCCCTGGCTGCTCGGCACCGCCCTGCTGCACGCCCTGGTGGTGTGCGAGAAGCGCGGCGCTTACGGTCACGCCGTGCTGCTGCTCTCCATCTTTACCTTTTCGCTAAGCCTGCTCGGCACCTTCGTGGTGCGCTCCGGGGTACTCACCTCGGTGCACGCCTTTGCGGTGGACCCCAGCCGCGGCCTCACCCTCTTGTTGCTGCTCGGTTTGCTATTGACCTGCGCCCTCACCCTGTTTGCCCTGCGGGCGGACATTAGCGCCCCCTATGCCCGCTTTGGCTTGCTGTCAAAAGAGGGGCTGCTCGGCGCCGCCATCCTGCTGCTTTGCGTGGCCTGCGCCAGCGTGCTGCTCGGCACCTTCTACCCCATGGTGTTCCAGTCGCTCCATCTGGGCTCGCTCTCGGTGGGCGCCCCCTATTTCAATACCATCTTCGTGCCGCTGGCCCTCTGCCTGATAGCGCTGATGACCCAGCTGCCGCGCCTGCGCTGGCAGCATCTGGCAGCCCAGCGCCGCATCAGGGTGCTGCTCCCATGCCTGTTCGGCCTGCTGGGGGGCACCTTGCTGAGCCTCGCCTATCCCGAACCGCTGCGGGCAAGCTGGCTGGGGCTTGCGGCCAACGTGCTGAGCCTCTGGCTGATGGCCAGCCTGCTGCTCCCGCTCTTGCAGCCGACGTCGCGGCGCGAGCTCACCCTCAACCGGTTCGGCAGCCTGCTGGCCCACCTCGGGGTGGCGGTGTGCGCCCTCGGCATCGCGCAGGTGAGTCACCACAGTCAGGAGGGGGGCGCCGTACTCGCCGCAGGCCAGCCCTATCGGCTCGGCGCCTTCGAGTTTCGCTATGAGGGGAGCGAGCCGATCATCGGCCCCAACTACACCGCCGAGCGCATCACTCTCAGCGTGCATAAGGACGGTAAAGAGGTGGCGCGGCTAACGCCGGAGCGGCGTCACTACAGCGTGCGCACCATGAACATGAACGAACCCGGCATCGCGTGGGGAATGCTCGGCGATCTCTACGTGGTGCTTGGCGAGAAGATGGGGCCCGGCGCCTATGCCATGCGGCTGCACCATAAGCCGCTGGTGCGCTGGATCTGGCTCGGTGGCCTGTTGATGATGGCGGGCGGCACCCTGCGCCTGCTCGCCCGCCGGCCGCTGCTGGCTGCCCATCCTGCGCCAGCTACCGCCCCCTACCCTCGGCTTGAACAGGAGACCTTATGAACGCCCGTCTGCGCCTGTTCGTGCCGCTCGTGCTCACCCTGGGGCTCGGTGCCCTGCTCTGGCTCGGCCTTGGCAACAACCCCTACAGCCAGGATGAGGCCGTCGCAGGGCGCACCCTGCCCGCCTGGCAGAGTGACGACCTGTTTGGCGGCGCCCCCATCCACACCGCGGCGCTCAAGGGGGAGCCCTTCGTGCTCAACGTCTGGGCCAGCTGGTGCCCCAACTGCCGCGCCGAGCATTCGCTGCTGGGTGATCTGGCCAACGCCGTGCCCCTCTATGGCCTCAACTACCGGGACAAGGGGGACGCCGCCCGCGCCTGGCTCACCGAGGCGGGCAACCCCTATCGCGCCGTGCTGTCCGACCCTAAAGGGAAACTGGCGCTGGAGCTTGGCGTCTATGGCACGCCGGAAACCTATCTCTTCGCCGGCGACGGCACCCTGCTGACCCGTCATACCGGCCTGCTCACCCGGGAGATCTGGCAACGCCAGTTTGCCCCCCTGCTTGCAAAGGCCCGCAGCAACACCGCTCGCCAGCCCGACGTGGAGAAAGAAGTGGAGAGACAAGTGCGGGAGAGCAAGCCATGAGCCGTCTCGGCCACACCCTGATAGCGCCACTCTTGCTGGCATTGAGCCTCGGGGCCCTTGCCAGCGGGGTCGACACCTATGAGTTTCGCCACCCCGAGCGGCAGACCCGTGCTCAGGATCTGGCCCGCGCCCTGCGCTGCCCCCAGTGCCAGAACCAGAACCTGGTGGAGTCCAATTCCCCCATCGCCCGGGATCTGCGGCTCGAGGTCTACCGCTGGGTGGACGAGGGGCAGTCTGATGAGCAGGTGATCGCCCGCATGACGGAGCGCTTCGGCGATTTCGTGCGCTACGATCCCCCCTTCAAGCGCAGCACGGCGCTGCTGTGGGGGGGGCCCGCCCTCTTGCTGTTGCTGGCGCTCAATCGCCTGCTCAGGAGCCTGCATCGTCGGCAACCGGCGCGGGTGCCGCTTGTCGGCAACAGAGCCGAGGGGGCGCTCGCTCACGACCCCAGGGCCGAGCTGAACCGGCTGATCATGGCCGAGCAGCAGGCGGGGCTTGCCCCCCACAACCGCCTCTACCGGGAGCTGGAGCTGGCCCACCTCGCCAACGCCACCCCAACCGCCGAGCAGGCCCTGCGCGAGCGGCTGGCAAGGGATCGCACCGCCCGTCCGCTGCCCTGGCTGCGTTCCTGGATACTGCTTGGGACCCTGCTGCTGGCGCTGATGGCCGGTATTTATGCCGGCACCGGCCGCTATCAGACGTGGCAGGCTTATCAGTCGCGCCCCGATCCGCTGGCGGGATTGAGCCCGCGGGATCTGCAGGACAAGGAGCTGGGCGCCCTGCACCAGCGCCTGCAAGCCAACCCTGCCGATCTCGACGGCTGGGCGGCGCTCGGTCAGCTCTATCTCTATCGGGACGAGTACGACAACGCCTTGCTCGCCTACCAGCGCCTCGCCCTGCAAGAAGGGGGTGCCAACGCCGCGACTCAAGCAGCTCAGGCTACCGTGCTCTACTACCAGGCGGGCCAGCAGCTCACCCCGGAGGCGCTGAGCCTACTCGATAGTGCGCTCAAGCAGGACAAGGACGAGGTGAGCGCCCTGATGCTGCTCGCCTCCGATCACTTCCTGCACGGCCGCTACTCCCAGGCCATCGCCCTCTGGCAGCAGTTGCTGGACGAGGAGCGCCCCCGCATCAATCGGGCCGCACTGATCCAGGCCATTCAGACCGCAAGGATGATGGGAGGATGAAGCGGGGCAAAACGGCGATAATGCAGCGGGCCATCTTCCCTGCCGGGCGCCGTTTTTATCGCCATGGTCGCCATTAACGACCCCTTCATCATCCCAAGGCGCCGAAAGGTGCAAAAAGAGTCGTCATCCCGCCCCTCGCCAGCATATAGTGCGCCCCCGTGGTGGCGTGTCTGGCATGGCCTGACAGGCCTCTATGACTCCCTTTATCGGGCCTAATAGCCCCGATGCGGGGGTTTTCAAGGTGCGCTGGCCCATAAAATGGAAATATCCGGCCACCAGACGTTGTGAAGCGTCAATTACCGTCATATAACTTAGCCAAATGTCCCTGTGAGTCGTAGTAGAGTCAAATCATGAACCTTCGTCCTTTTCTTCCCTTGCTGCTCGGCGCCTTCCTCCTTCCCGCCAGCATGGAAAGCGCCCATGCCAACCCGTTTTCTGCGACCTCTTCTTCCACCAACAGCCTACTCGAACCCCGCAGCAACCTGCCGCTGAGATCCGATGCCTACGTGGTCGTCAACCCGAAAACCGGCGAGACACTGGCAGAGCGCAACGCCAACCGGGTGATGTCCATCGCCTCCATCACCAAGCTGATGACAGCGCTGGTGGTACTGGACGGCAATCAGCGCCTCAACGAGACCCTCACCGTCACCATGGATGACGTGGACAGACTCAAGGGCACGGGGTCGCGCCTCGCGGTGGGCTCTCGCCTGAGTCGCGCCGACATGCTGCACATCGCACTGATGTCCTCTGAAAACCGCGCAGCCTCCGCCTTGGGACGGCACTACCCGGGTGGCCGCAAAGCCTTTATCGAGGCAATGAACGCCAAGGCCCGCATGCTCGGCATGTGGAGCACCCATTTCGCCGACAGCACCGGGCTCAACCCCCGCAACGTCTCCACCGCACACGATCTCGCCAAACTGGCTGCTGCCGCATCCACCTACCCGCTGATCCGCCAGTACACCGCCTCCGAGCAGCGTCTGGTACGCAACGGCAAGCGCCAGCTGCACTACCTCAACTCCAACCGCCTGGTACGGGAAGGAAGCTGGCCCATTCTGGTCTCCAAGACCGGTTATATCCGCGAGGCGGGGCGCTGCCTGGTGATGGGAACCCGGGTCAACAACGAGCCCGTGGTCATGGTACTGCTTCACGCCAACACCACGGATGAACGGGTCGCCGATGCCAGAAAGATCAAGAGCTGGCTGGAAACCTCGGGCCGCATGACCCTGACGGCGCAGTCCACTCCCCAGCCCAGGCTCTTCAGCAGCCAGTAACGGCTACGAGAACAAGGGCCCCCGAACCGGCAGGTGCGGGGGCCTTTTTCATGAGTGGCAATCACCCCCTATTGCCTCTTTCTGCTCCCCCAGTGATCCCGACCGTATGGTGCTTCGTTAAGGAGGCAGAGAGAAACCAAGGGCATCAACAGGGCCGCCACATGCACCTCAAACCCCATCTACCCGAGAAGATCTGTCCCGTCTGCCTGCGTCCTTTTGCCTGGCGGCGCAAGTGGGCCCGCTGCTGGCAGGAAGTGCGCTATTGCAGCGAACGCTGCCGTCGTCGGAAGGAGCACCCCTGATGGAGCTACGCCTCATTCTCGGGGATCAACTGAACGCAGGTCACAGCTGGTTTCACACGCAGGATCCCGCTGTCTGCTACCTGATGGCGGAGCTGCGCCAGGAGACGGACTACTGCCGCCACCATCGCCAGAAGGTGCTCGCCTTCTTTGCCGCCATGCGCGCCTTCGCCGCCGCCCTCACCAAGGCGGGCCACCGGGTCTGCTACCTGACTCTCGATGAGAGCGCCCCCTGGCCCGATTTGCCGAGCTTGCTGGCGGCCCAGCTACAAGCGCATCAGGCCGAGCGCTTCGCCTGGCAGAGCCCGGACGAGTGGCGCCTTGCAAGCCAGCTGACCCAGTGGGCCTCAGGCCTTGCCATCCCGACCGCTGAGGTGGACAGCGAACATTTTCTCACCCCCCGCGATGGCTGGCGACGCTACCCCCACAGCCGGATGGAGTTCTTCTACCGCGCCCTGCGAAAGCAGTACCGGGTGTTGCTCGATGAGCGCGGCCAGCCCCTTGGGGGGCGCTGGAACTTCGATGCCGAGAATCGCGCCAAATTGCCGGCGAGCCAACCCATCCCGGCGCCCCTCACCTTTGCCAACGAGGTGAGCGACATCGATGCCATGCTGACCCACCACGGCGTCGCCACCATTGGCAGTGCCGATGCCGACGCCCTGCCCTGGCCCGTCACCCGGCGCCAGAGCCGCGCACTGCTTGAACACTTCCTTGCACACTGCCTGCCCCACTTCGGTCGCTATCAGGACGCCCTGAGCGAACGGGGCTGGAGCCTGTTCCACAGCCGCTTGTCGTTTTCCATGAACAGCAAGATGCTCCATCCCCTCGAGGTGATCCGCGCTGCGCAAGCTCACTGGCAGGCCAATCAGGCCACCATTTCCCTGGCGCAGGTGGAGGGGTTCATCCGCCAGATCCTCGGCTGGCGCGAGTTTGTCCGCGCCCTCTACTGGGAAAAGATGCCCGAGTATCGGCGCACCAACTTTCTCGGGGCCGAGCGACCACTGCCCGGTTTTTTCTGGAATGGAGAAACCAGCATGGCCTGCGTGCGTCACGCCATTCGACAGTCTCTGGAGCACGCCTATGCCCACCATATCCAGCGGCTGATGGTGACCGGCAACTTCGCCCTGCTGGCGGGGATCCACCCTGACGAGGTGGATGCCTGGTATCTGGGTATCTATGTGGATGCCATCGAGTGGGTGGAACTGCCCAACACCCGCGGCATGAGCCAGTTTGCCGATGGCGGTTTGATGGGCAGCAAGCCCTACGCCAGCAGCGGCGCCTATCTCGAGCGGATGGGCCACTACTGCAAGGGGTGTCACTATCAGGTGAAGGCCCGCAGCGGGCCGGACAGCTGCCCCTTCAACAGCCTCTATTGGCACTTTCTCTGGCGCAACCGGGACAAACTTGGCAACAACCCTCGCCTCGCCCTGCCCTATGCCAACTGGGATGGCCAAACCACAGAACAGCAGCAAGCCATCCTGACGACGGCAGAGCATCATCTGCTCCACCTGGAACGGCTCTGAATCGACCGGATTTCATGCCAGAAAATGAGCAAATGACAACATTGAGAGCCAGTTAACAAAATGTGAATAGCGATAACCACCAATGACATCGACACCAGTTGAATATCCTGTGGCGGCTGATTAAGGTGGAGGCCCCAGTCAAGGAGAGACAAGATGGACATAGTGGTACTCGGTGGTGGCGTGGTCGGTGTGACCAGCGCCTGGTATCTGGCCAAGGCCGGTCACAAAGTGACCCTGCTGGAGCGGCGTGACGGGGTGGCCCTTGAAACCAGCCATGCCAACGCGGGTCAGATCTCCCCGGGTTATGCTTCCCCCTGGGCTGCCCCCGGCATTCCCCTCAAGGCCGCCAAATGGCTGCTGCAAAAGCACGCCCCCTTCACGGTGCGGCCCACCTCGGACCCCTTCCAGCTGCGCTGGATGCTGAAGATGTTCGCCAACTGCACGCCGGCGGCCTATGCGGTCAACAAGGGGCGCATGGTACGGCTGGCCGAATACAGCCGCGACTGCATGAAGCAGTTGCGGGGCGAGCTGGCGCTCGACTACGAAGGGCGCCAGCTCGGCACCCTGCAACTGTTTCGCAGTCAGGCCCAGCTCGATGCCAGCCAGCGCGATATCGCCGTGCTCGAGGAGTACGGCGTCCCCTATCAGTCTCTGAATGCCGACGGCTGCGAGGAGGTCGAGCCCGCCCTGGCAAGGGTGCGTGGCAAGGTGGTGGGGGGCCTGCGCCTGCCGGGAGATGAAACCGGTGACTGTTTCCGCTTCACCCAGGCCCTGGCGGACGAGGCCCGCAAGCTCGGGGTGAGCTTCGTCTTCAACTGCGCCATTGACGAGGTCGAGATCGCGAAGGGACGCGCCGTGGCGGTCCGTGCCGGCGAGCAGCGCTTCCAGGCCGACGCCATCGTCTGTGCCCTCGGCAGTTATGGCACCGGCTTCCTGCGCCCCCTCGGAATTGAGCTCCCCGTCTACCCGGTCAAGGGGTACTCCCTCACCCTGCCGATGACGGATGCCGAGGGCGCGCCGCGCAGCACTGTGCTGGACGAGACCTACAAGGTCGCCATCACCCGCTTCGACGAACGGATCCGGGTGGGCGGCATGGCCGAACTCTCGGGCTTCAACCTGGCGCTCAACCCCAGACGCCACGATACCCTGGCCATGGTGGTGAGGGATCTCTTCCCCCAGGGGGGAAATCTGGAGCAGGCCACCTTCTGGACCGGGCTACGCCCCATGACGCCGGACGGCACACCCCTGGTCGGCCCAAGCCCCATTCCCGGGCTCTGGCTCAATACCGGCCACGGTACCCTGGGCTGGACCATGGCGGCAGGATCGGGCCAGTTGCTCAGCGATCTCATCTCGGGCAATACCCCGGATATCAGCGACGAGGGGCTCACCCTGGCCCGCTACGGCTGACCCGCCGCGCCGAGGACAAGAGAGGGAGTGCCTGGCACTCCCTCTCTTTATTCGCCCCCCTTCTATTCGCTCCTCTTCGCAGGGGTCTGGCAACCCGGCGCCAGCCCCGGCATAGACTGCCAGACCCGGGCGGGATCCGCCTCCTCGATGGCCGCCATCATCAGCTGCTCGCTCCAGCGTCTATGAAGTTGCCACAGCGCGCTGCCCGCCTCCCCCTGCCCCTTGGTGCACTGCTTGGCCACGTCCGCAGTCCGATAGAAGTAGCGCACCAGGGTGGTGAGCTCGGGCTCGGGCCAGCGACAGCCAAAGTGGCGCAGCCGCTCGGACCAGAACGCAATCTGGCGCACCTCGTGCTCCTGCTCGACCCCGTGCAGGGCGGGGATGAGATCCATCGCCTGCCAGAGCGCCCCATACCCGACGAAGCGCTCATCCAGTGCCTCCAGCGCCTCGTCCAGCAGCAGCAGGGTCTGGGGCCAGCTGTCGGCCTGCTCGCGGATGCGCTCCTGCGCCTCGCACACCGCCGCCAGCCAGTCCATGGCCAGCCGGCAGATAATGGCCTCCTTGTTGGGGTAGAGATGGTAGAGCGACTTGATGCCCACCCCGGCGCGGGCGGCGATGGCATTGGTGTTGAGGGCCGCAAACCCCTGCTCCTGCAACAGGGCCAGGGTGGCCTGCTCGATGCGGCTCGCCACCTCCTGGCTGCGCAGTTGCCTGGGTTGGCGCCGCATGCAAAGTTCGGCCGGCAGCACGTGTTGTGACATTCTCTTCCCCCGATGCGGTGTCCGCCCCCAAGGGGCAACTGGCGTTCATAACTACATGATGAGACAAGGTAAACACAAGTCAAAAAAAGTGCAGTAATCGCTGGCATTTTTCAGAATAGCTGCAATAACCATAGGTGCTCATATCTGCAGTAAGAACTGCAATTAACCCAAGGAGAGCGTGCTATGGATAGCAAACACCCCAATCTCAGGCTGGGCACCATCGCCCTGCTGCTAGGTGGCCTGCTCGGCTGCCAGCAAGACAGCAGTGAGCCACCGCTCGGCAACACCCTCTATCTCAACGGCAAGATCCACACCCAGGATGGGCAACGCAGCCAGGCCGAGGCCATGGTGGTGCAAGGGGGCAAGTTCACTTACGTGGGCACTCGCGAAGGGGCCGAGGCCTTGAAAAACAGTGCGACCCAGGTGGTAGATCTGCAAGGCAAAATGGTGCTGCCGGGCCTGCACGACAACCACATCCATCTGCTCGGCACCGTGGCGCTGGACATGTGCGACCTGGACGGCCAGAGCGTCAACCTGGATCAGCTGGCGGCCAAGATCGGCGAGTGCCTGCCCCGCTACGCCCCGGCTCCCGGGGAATGGCTGGTGGTCAACCAGTGGTCGCCCTATGACGGCAACACCCCCACCGCCACCCATGCCACCCTGCTGGCGGCTCTGGATGCGGCGGCGCCGAACAACCCCGTGATGCTGGCCGGGGTCGACGGCCATGCCGGCGGCTACAACTCCCAGGCGCTGGCGCAGGCACAGGACGAAGAGGGCAATGTGGTCGGCTTCAATGCCACCACCCTGGCTCCAGGCGGCGTGTTCGAGGCCTTCATCCCCTATGTGGATCTCGCAACCGGCGTGGTCCGGGACGCGGCCCGCAGCGCCATTGCGGTCCCCGACACCGGGGTGCTGAGCGCGGAGGGTGAACAGGCAGCGGCCCAGTATGACAAGATACTCCCCGCCATCTCGACGCTGATGGCGTCGCGCGGCATCACGGGGGTGCAGGATGCCTGCGCCAACGACTTCATCCGGGGTCGGCTGCTCAAGATGCAGGACCAGGATCTGCTGCACATGCGCGTCACCGCCGCCACCTGCTTCAACCAGGATGACTACAGCGGCAAGCTGGACATCGACGGGCACCTGGCCAAGGCGAACCAAGTGCGCGACGCCTTCGCAGGCAACCCCCTCATCAAGGCCGATGCGGTCAAGATCTTCCTCGACGGCGTGCTGGAGGGGGATCCCTTCACCAGCCCCCCCTTCCTGCCCAATGCCGGCATGCTGGAGAATTACCAGCATCCCCATCTGGCCCTGGATCCCGCCAGCGGAGAGGTGAGCATCACCGCCGACAGCGAGGATGCGGGCAGCAACGGCATCGTCAACTACAAGGAGGCGGATCTGACGCGCTACGTCACGGCGCTGGATGGGGCCGGGTTTGGCATCCACATGCACAGCATCGGCGATCGCAGTACCCGGGTGGCCCTCGATGCCCTGGAGGCGGCCCGCGCCAGCAACGGCAACAGCGGCATTCCCCACACCCTGGCCCACCTGCAGGTGGTGCACCCGGACGATCAGCAGCGCCTCGGCGAGCTGGGTCTCTACCTCACCTTCACCTATGCCTGGACCACGCCCCAGCTTGCCTATGACATGCTGGTCAGCCCCTTCATCCAGCCAACCAAGGCAGGGCAGTCCCTGAGCGAGGCCATCTACGATCCCATGGGCTATCTTCATGACGCCCTCTACCCGGTCGAGCGTTCGCGTCAGGCTGGCGCCGTGCTGGTGGCGGGCAGCGACGCCCCGGTGGACAGCCGGGACCCGCGTCCGTTCGAGAACATGGCCGCCGGCATCGTGAAGGCGGCAAGCAGCGGCGACGGCTTTAGGGCCAGTCAGCGCACTTCGCTGGCCGAGATGCTGGCCGCCTACACCATCAACGGCGCCAGGGCGGTGCGTCAGGGCGACATCACCGGCTCCATCGAGGCGGGCAAGTCGGCGGACTTCATCGTGCTGGACAGGGACCTGTTCGCCCTGGTCAAGGCCGGCACCCCGGAGCAGATCGCCGATACCCAGGTCGAGCAGACGGTCTTCATGGGGGAGACCGTCTATCCCAGACCCTGAATGACACGGGCCCCGCAAGGGGCCCGTTTCTTATGGCTCATTCTTATTGCTCACAGGCGTCTCCCCCTCCACCAGCCCCGGTTGCAGGGCCAGCGTGAAGAGCGCCGCCACCATGTCGGACTGAGTGATGATGCCCACCAGCTGCTCCCCCTCCACCACCGGCATGTGGTGCAGCCCCCCGTCGGAGAAGGCCTCCACCAGATCGTAGAGAGGCTGGTAGCGCCGCGCCGTCTGCACCTCCCGGGTCATCAGATCCGCGACCTGCTGCTGCTCAAGGGCCTCCTTCGCCCTCGGCTGGTGACCCGCCCGGTCGATCATCAGGTCGTGCAGGGTGATGATGCCGACCAGCCTCTCCCCCTCATCCACCACCGGCAGCGCCTTGATCTGGTGGTGGGAGAGCAGATGCCACGCTTCCATGGCAAGCGCCTGTGGCGTCGTCACGACGAGATCCCGCGACATCACATCCTGGCAACGCACCGTCCCCACCCGCTCGCGCAGGGCGTGCAACTGGGCCTCCTGCAGCAGCTCTTGCAGATCCTGGCGGCTGATGTCCAGCAGTTCCCCGTGCTTTTGCAGGGCAAAGTCGATGTCCTGGGTGGCGAGTCGGGCACTCGGCTGGGGATCCGCCGTCTGGTGGCGATTGGGCGCCGCCTTGCCGCCATGGGGATAACGACGCCCCAGAGCGCGGTTGTAGAGCAAGCCCAGACTCAGCAGCAACAGGGAGTTGAGCAGCACCGGCAGCAGCACGTAGCCGACCCCGAGCGCCCGGATCCCCTCGCCGCCGATGACGGCGGTCAGGGCCACGGCGCCGCCGGGCGGGTGCAGGCTGCGGGTGAGGAACATGGCGGCGATGGCCAGCATCACCGCCAGGGCCGAAGCGATAGCCATGTCCGGCACCAGGCTCGCACTCAATACCCCCATCAGGGCCGACACCCCGTTGCCCACAAGGATGGACCAGGGCTGGGCCAGGGGGCTGGCGGGCGCGGCAAACAGTAGCACGGCGGAGGCCCCCATGGGGGCGATGAGCCAGTGCACCTCGAGCCCCAGCCCCCAGCGGCACAGCAAGGCGGTGCCGAGCAAGCCGATGAGGGCGCCAAGAGCGCCGTAACAACTCTCTTTGACGCTGGTATTGGTCGATACCGGCAAAAAATCCCTGAACTGCATGGTGCTCCCGCTGGCGATAACATTTATTTCAAATGCGCAATTCTAGCCACTTTCCCCCGTCCCGCACCAGCACCCCGCTCCGCCATGGCCATCATCCGCACGCTTTTTCCCTTCTTAACATTGTCTTAAGAGTCCGCTGGCACCCTTTACGCCATCCCAACACTGGAGCCCAACGGTATGACTCACCTCAACGATGCCCTGCGCCGCTTCGACGGCCAACGCCGGGTCTGGACGGCGGGACTGGAGCGAACCCTGCTCGGCTGGCTTGCCAGTCGCAGCGCATTGCCGCCCTCTTCGCAGGCACCCCGCCGAATCCTGGTCATTCGCAGCACCAACCGCATCGGCAACAACCTCTTCCTGCTGCCCTTCCTGCACCAGCTTCATCGCGCCCATCCCCACGCCGAGCTGGAGCTGGTGTGCAGCCCCACCACTCTGCTCCCATTCCTGGCCGATCTGCCCCTGCGGCACATTCATCAGATCCGGTTGCAGGGCAGACACCTGCCGGGCGCCCTCTCGGCACTCTCGCGTCTGCGCCGCCAGCACTACGACAGGGTCTACGTCCCCTTCGCCTCCAGTACGGATCACTTCATCGCCGCCTGGGTACAGGCCCGTGAGAAATGCGGCTTCGACGATGGCCATGGGGATCTCATCTTCCCGCGTCCGCAGGCTGCGGACAGTGAGTGCCACTACGCCCACCAGCCCCTGCAACTGCTCGGCATACCGGGCAATCCGGCCGAACCCATCCCCCTTGGCAGCCTGTTGCAGGGGCCAAGCCCGACCTTGAGTGCGCTGCGACGAGCCCATCCTGGCCGTCCCCTGATCGGCTTTTTCACCGGCGCCCGCAAGGGCAAGGGGCTCTCCCTGCCCCAGTGGCAGCGGTTGCTTGGGGATCTGCGCCGTCACAGCCCGGATGCCCTGCTGGTCCAGCTCGCGGATCCCGCCGCCCCCCAACACCTGCTCGGGGACGTGCACGTTTCCCTTGGCAACATGGGGGAGCTGGCCCGCTTCACGGGCGGCCTCTCCCTCTTCGTCAGCGCCGACACCGGCCCTCTGCACCTGGCTGCCGCCAGCGGTGTGCCCTGTCTTGGCCTCTTTACCCAGACCAACCCCGCCCGCTACGGGTGCCTGGGCGCCCAGCACCTCAATCTGGTGATCGAGGATCGCAATGCCATCCCCCTCGACCAACAGTGGCTGACCAAGGCGCTCGCAAGCGCCCCTCACCCGGTGACGATGTCGGTTTCCCCCACCCGCTACCTACCCTCACCCCGGCCCGCCCTGCTCCCCCTCTAGGGAGCGGCCATGCAAAAAAGAGGGAAGGCTGTCGCCTTCCCTCTCTCGTCTTGATGACACTCACCGGGCGCTCGTCCGGGTGAATGGAAGCCCTCAGGCCAGCTCGGCGCGCAGCGCCCGGGTTGCATCGACCATCACCTTCAGGGCAGCGGTGGTCTCTTCCCAGCCGCGGGTCTTGAGGCCGCAGTCCGGGTTCACCCAGAGCCGATCTGCCGGGATTTGTTGCGCAGCCTTGCGGATGAGGTCTTCAATCCAGCCCTGGCTCGGTACGTTCGGCGAGTGGATGTCGTAGACGCCCGGACCGATCTCGTTGGGGTAGTTGAAGCGCTCGAACGCTTCGAGCAACTGCATCTGGCTGCGGCTGGTCTCGATGGTGATCACATCCGCGTCCAGCGCCGCCACCGCCTCGATGATGAGGTTGAAGTCGCTGTAACACATGTGGGTGTGGATCTGGGTGCTGTCCACCACCGGGCTTGCACTCAGGCGGAAGGCGCGCACCGCCCAGTCCAGATAGGCCTGGTGATCCTGCTTGCGCAGGGGCAGCCCTTCGCGGATCGCCGGCTCGTCGATCTGGATGATCTTGATGCCGGCGGCTTCCAAGTCAGCCACCTCGTCGCGAATGGCGAGGCCAATCTGCAGGGCGGACTGCTCGCGGCTCACGTCTTCCCGCGGGAAGGACCAGCAGAGAATGGTCACGGGGCCAGTCAGCATGCCCTTCACCGGCTTGTCGGTCAGGCTCTGGGCAAACTTCGTCCACTCAAGGGTCATGGGGGTCGGACGGTCGATGTCACGGGTGATCACCGGCGGCTTGACGCAGCGGGAGCCATAGCTCTGTACCCAGCCAAAGCGGGTGATGGCAAAGCCGTCCAGCAGCTCCCCGAAATACTCCACCATGTCGTTGCGCTCCGCTTCACCGTGCACCAGCACGTCCAGCCCGATGGCCTCCTGGCGCTCGATGGCGTCCTTGATCTGGGCCTGGATGCCCGCCTCGTAGGCCTGGTCATCGATGCGCCCGGCACGCCAATCCTGGCGCAGCACCCGGATTTCAGAGGTCTGCGGGAAGGAGCCGATGGTGGTGGTGGGCAGGAGCGGCAGCTTCAGATCCGAGCGCTGCGCGTCGGCACGCACCGGATAGGCGCTCTGGCGATCGAAGTCACTGTTGGTCAGGCTGGCGAGTCGTGACTGCACCGCTTTCTTGTGAACCCGGCTGTCGGACTCCCGATCCACGATGGGCTGGCTGTAAGCCTCGATTTTGTCCAGGGCGCCACCGTCCAGGTAGTCGGACAGCAGCCCCAGCTCATAGCACTTTTGCAGGGCGAAGGCGAACCAGCTGCGAGTCTGGGGATCCAGCTCGTGCTCCAGGGTCAAATCCACCGGGCTGTGCAGCAAGGAACAGGAGGAGGCCACCCAGAGGCGCTCGCCAAGCTTTTCTTTCAAGGCCTTGAGGGTCGGCGCCAGCTTGGCCAGGTTGGCACGCCAGACGTTGCGGCCGTTGATGACACCCGCCGAGAGTACCCACTGGGCCGGCAGGTGCGGGACCAGGGTCTCCAGCTGCTCGGGGGCCGCCACCAGATCCAGGTGCAGGCCGTCCACCTTCAGACTGGTGATGATGTCGCGCTGATGGGCCACGGACCCGAAGTAGGTGGTGAGCAGCAGCTTGCAGGGGCCGCTCAGGCGCTCATATGCCTTGAGGTAGGCCAGGCGCCACTCATCCGGCAGGTCCAGCGCCAGAGCCGGCTCGTCGATTTGCACCCACTCCACCCCCTGGGCCGCCAGTTTGGCCAGGATCTCCTGGTAGACGATCAGCAGGCGATCCAGCAGTTCGAGGCGGGAGAAGCCGCTCTCTTTCTCCTTGCCAAGCCACAGGTAGGAGACGGGGCCCAGCAACACCGCCTTGACCGGCAGCCCAAGGGCCTTGGCCTCTTCCACCTCGTCAAAGAGCTGGCTCCAGCCCAGCTTGAAGCGCTGGTCACGGTAAAATTCCGGCACCAGGTAGTGGTAGTTGGTGTTGAACCATTTGGTCATCTCGGCAGCGGCCGCCGCCGGGCCGGTCGGCGCACGGCCACGGGCCACCCGGAACAGGGTGTCGAGGTCGGTGTCGCCGTGGCGGTGACGGGCAGGCACGGCGTCTACCAGCAGGCTAGTACCCAGCACCTGATCGTACCAGGCAAAATCCCCCACCGGCAGCAGGTTGACCCCGGCGGTACGCTGGGCCTGCCAGTGGCGCTCACGCAGGCTCTTGCCCACGGCGACCAGCTCGGCCTGGGTGGTTTCGCCACGCCAGTAGGATTCGAGGGCAAATTTCAGTTCGCGCTTGGCGCCGATACGGGGAAAGCCCAGGGTGTGTGCGAAGGTCATAGGTTCCATTCCTTATGCTCGTTTATCTGATGAGGATCTGGATTGTTTGGCCATCCAGATGTTTACACATCCAAAATGACAAGATAAGGTGACCTTGGCTATTGAATCCTCTTCAACTGGCTCTCAAGAATTTCTCAACTGACGCACAAAGGAGCAGTGCCATGGTCGCGCCCACCCCATCCAGCCCCCCTCAGAGCAGCAATCTGGGCATCGATCTCAAACACCTGAAGACCATCAGCGCCCTGGCCGAGCAAGGGTCCCTGGCCGGGGCCGCGCTCACCCTCAACCTCACCCAGTCCGCCCTCTCCCACCAGCTCAAGGAGCTGGAGACCCGCCTCAATCTGGAGCTGTTTCTTCGAAAAAGCCGCCCTCTGGTGCTGACGGCGGCAGGCCAGCATCTGCTGGCCCTGGCCCGTCAGGTGCTGCCCGCCCTGGCCCAGACCGAGCGCCAGCTGGTCGCCCTGCACAGCGGCGAGGCGGGCAGGCTGCATCTGGCCCTCGATTGCCACAGCTGCATCCAGTGGCTGCTCCCGCTGTTGCCGGACTTTCGCCGCCAGTGGCCCGGCGTGGATCTGGAGGTGGAGTCAGTGCCGGGTTTCGATGCCATCAGTGCCCTGCTTGGCGGCCAGCTCGACCTGCTGCTCACCTCGGATGTGCAGGCCCGCGGAGATCTTCATTTCGAGCCGCTGTTCGCCTTCGATCTCACCCTGGTGATGGCGCCGGATCACCCCCTCTGCCAGCAGCGGCGCATCGCACCAGACGATCTGCGACCGGAGGTGCTGCTGGTCTACCCGGTGGAGCGGGCGCGCATGGACGTGTTCAGCCGTTTCCTGCAACCGGCCGGGGTGGAGCCCGCCCGTTGCAAACCGGTGGACAACACCTCGGTCATGCTGCAGATGGCCGCCGCCGGGCTCGGGCTCGCCGCCCTGCCCCGCTGGGCCAGCGAGGAGTTCGTGCGCCAGGGCCTGCTTGAGGCGCGCCCTCTCGGGGAGGGCATTCGCCGCCACATGTATGGCGCCGTGCGCGCCGCCGACAAAGATCAGGCCTGCCTGCAGAGCCTGTTCGAGCGCATTCGCACCCGGATGGCGGCCCAGTAAGCCGGGCACAAAAAAGCCGCCAGGATCAGGCGGCTTTCACCACGGGTTGCCCGCGCAGACGAAGAGTCGGGCATCAGCACTCGTCACCCCTCGCCCCACCCAGCCTTCGCGGGCAGTTGCCACACAGTTCCCCATCCCGGCGCTTGTAGTGCAGGCAGCAGCGCTGGCGCACATAGCCCGGGAAGGCTTCATTCCGGGGCAGGCCCGCCTCGCGCCAACCCGTCAGATGTGCCGACGGCAGGCCACAGGATTCAAGCCAGAGGGGGGCATGGGCCCTCACCTCCTCCCGACTCACTTCCCCGAAGAAATCGGGTACCCGCACCAGGGCCGCCAGCAGATCGTCCGCCAGGAGCGGGCGCACGAAACCGGGGCGCAGCCGCTGCGCCGTCCCAAGGAGGGTGAACTGCCCCTGCCAGTGCGCCTGGAGTCGCTCCCCGGCCGTCTTGATCAACACGCCGACCTCCCCTCTGATCATGGGCTCGGCTGGCAGGGTAAAGCCCGACACCACGCCTGCCTCATGCCCCTGTCCCAACCTGTCGAGGGCAGGCATGGCCTGATGGCGATAGACGGCCACCATGGCGAGATAGATGGATTGCCAGCAGAGCATGCCCCAGCTGCGGGTGAGCCAGTAGGCGGGCCCCGCCTCCGGGTGTGCCTGCTGCCAGTGCGCATGGAGGGCTGCGGCCACCTCGGCCGACGTCGCTCCGGCGGCATCAGTCAGTGGCGGGCGCACGTCACCGGCCGCCACCAGGTTCCCCTTGAGGGACGGGATCAGGCTGGCCGCCGCCGCGAACAGGGCCTGGTGATCCGAGACGAGGGCGCGTTCCGCGTCCGCTTTCTCCCGGCCAAGGCCGCGCGGCACACCGCGCGCCCTCTCCTCGCCCATTCGTTGAAAGGGCCCCGGGCGCGTGCCGGGGCGCAAGGTCAGAATGCGTATTTGAGTCGCGCCTCCACGCTTCGCTCGGCCCCGAACCAGCAGTTGTTCTGGTCGTAGCAGGAGTAGTAGGTCTTGTTGAACAGGTTGCTGGCGCCAAGCGATACCCCTACCCCTTTCAGGCTTGCGCTGAGGGCGGCGAGATCGTAGGAGGCGGACATATCCATCAGGAGGTAGTCCGGTACCTTGTCGGTGTTGGCGGCATCCATCTCGGCCTCCCCCACGTAGCGCAGGCCGGCGCCCACTCGCATCCCCTCGAGGTTGCCGCCGGGGTAGTAGTTGCTCCACAGCGACGCCATCTGTCTGGGGACCCAGACCGGCGTCTTGCCCTGCAACGTGGTGGTGTCGCGGGTGATCTCCATGTCCATCAGGGTGTAGTTGAGGGCCAGATCCAGCTGGCTGGTGAGATCGGCTCTCCCCTCAAGCTCGATGCCCCTGGAGACCGTCTCCCCGGTCTGCAGCTTGGGCCCGTAGACATTGTCCGGATCCGTCACCAGGGCGTTCTTCTTGGTGATGTGGAACGCCGACAGCGTCGCCGTCTTGCTCATGTCGTCGGAGAGGAACTTGACGCCCCCTTCCCACTGATGACCGGTCGCCGGTTTGAACGCCTGACCCTGCTTGTCCGCCCCCGGCACCGGCTCGAAACTCTCGGCATAGCTCGCATAGGGGGAGAAGCCGCCATCCAGCTCATAGAGAGCGCCGACGCGGAAGGAGAGGTTGTCCTGATCGATGTGGGCCAGGGACTGGCTGTCCGCCCCCTGATAGAGGGTCCGGCTGTCGGTGTCCATCCGGTAGCGGTCGTAGCGGGCGCCGCCGATGGCCACCAGCCGATCGAGGCGCATCTGATCCTGCAGATAGACGCCGGTCTGGGACTGACGGATCACCTTTTTATCCTGGTAGTTGAAAGTGAGTGCCTCTGGGACTATCTGGCTATGGTTCGGGTTGAAAATGTCGATGCTGGGCGCCGAGTAGTCGAGGGTATCCCGGTAGAGGATATGGGCATCCAGGTACTGGTAATCGACCCCGAGCAGCAGGTTGTGCTGGGCAGAGCCCGTCTGTACCTTGCCCGCCAGCTGGTTGTCGATGACTACGCCGCGAGAGTCTTCATCGGTGAGATAGGCGTTGCGGGCCAGGGTGCGGTTGTCCGCCGCCAGGGCCGCGTTGTAGGTGTTGCGCTGATAGGCGGACGCATCCATGTAGCGGGCATTTTGCAGCACCTGCCAGCGCTCGTTGAAGTCGTGGCTCAGCTTGTAGCCCAGCAGGGTCACATCCCGGTTGTACTCGTTCCAGCTCTCGTCACCAAGGAAGGTGTCGCTGCCAAGCTGCCCCAGGGGATTGGACTTGGCCGAGCCGCTGGCGGGCACAGTGGTGTAGATACCGGCCTCGGGATCCTTCTGGTAGTAAAGGTTGAGGTTCAGCAGGGTGCGCTCGCCGAGCTGCCAGTCCAGGGACGGCGCAAAGACGTAGCGCTCCTCCTTCGAGGTCACCGCCTGGCCATCCTTCTCCCGGGCCAGTCCCACCAGCCGATAGGCGAGCTGCTCGTTGATGGCACCGGTGCTGTCGAGGGTCATCTCCTTGAGGGTGCCCGTGCCGGTCGCCACGCTCACGTTGTGCTTGCTCTCCCGCTGGGGGCGCTTGGCGATGAGGTTGACCATGCCGCCGGGGGGCATGCTGCCATAGAGCACCGATGTCGGCCCCTTGAACACCTCCAGCTGCTCGATGGCCACCGGATCTATCTGGGGTTGCAGGTTCCAGTCGTTGTACTGGAGCAGCAGGCCGTCATAGAAATTCTGGTAGTTGTCAAAGCCACGGATGTTGAACAGATCCAGCCGATTGACCGCCCCGCCCCGCAGCTCGGTGTTGACACCGGGCACGTAGCGCAGCGCCTCGCTCACCGAACTGACACCGCGCAGCGACAGGGTCTCCCCATCCACCACCGAGATGGCCTGGGGCGTCTCGATGGGGTCGAGCCGGGTCTTGGTCGCGGTGTTGCGATAGGTCTGGCCGAGCACGGTCAGGGTCTCGTCGGCGGTGGCCGTATCCTGGCTGTCGGGCGCGGCGGCCTGTACAGAGCCTGCAAGCAGGGTGGAGATGGTCACGGCGACCAGGGTCAAAGGGGGGTGAACAAGCTGCATCTGATCCTCGATTACTTACTGCATGTGAATAGTAACAAATATCATTTGCATTTTATTGTTCTATTTTGCCCCGATATTAACAATTTGGGGCATGTTGGCGGGGAAGCGGGGAAAGCGAGGGTGGCAGGCATGCCATCTGCTATCGGAGGCAACATGGCGACGCCGCCAAGGCTCTCAGGGAGGCCCATCATGGCCGCCTGATGAAGGACACCGCCTTCACTTGCACAGCCAATTAGAAAGTAACCATCACATATTCAGAACATGGCGGCATTTTCACCACCATATTCACACTCATCTGACAAGTATGGTCGTGTGTGCCCTGCCCTTGTTGATCCTGGTCAATCGCTATTGATAAATGAGGCGATAGCATGCCCACCCTTTTATCAGCCCTGATTGAGACAATCTGAAGCCATCAGCACACGCCTATGCATGAGACCGCCTACCAAAACCTGCACTGCGATACCCAGCTCAACGTCACCTTCGGAGTCATCGTCCTGACCCTGCTCATCGCCCTGATGGCCGTCAGTGTCAGCATCCGGACCTCTGCCGAGCGCAAGTACCACAAGGTGGCGGCCATGTTCGTGCACAACATGGCGACCCAGTCCATCGAGCCACAGTTCAAATCACTGGAGCATGTCCTCAACGAAACGGGCAGTGTCATCGATGAATCAGGCCTGGATGCCTTCCTCAATGAGGGCAACACGCCACTTGGCCTCTCCCTGATGCAAACGTTGGCACTCACCCCCTATGTGAAGAGCATCCTGCTCGCCGATCCGCAGGGGCGCTTCAATTCCATTCCCCATCTGCCGGTCGAGGAGCACGTTGATGCCAGGAAGCGCCCCTGGTTTCTCTCCGCCGTCGTGCGAACCCCCTTCGTGCACTACACCGATCACTACACCAGCCAATTCGACGACAAGAGCCGCAGCGTCTCCGTCTCCCGCCCCCTGCTCGACAGGGAGGGATTCTTCCTCGGCACCCTGGCCATGAACGTGGATCTCGAGCAGATGAGCTATCCCCTGCGCCAGCTCATGAGCCCTCTCAAGGGGGAGTTCTACCTGGTCGATCGGGCGGGCGACATCCTGCTGCATTCGGATGTGGGGAACCTGTTTCGCCATCGTCTGGACCGCCGTCTCATCGAGCAGATGACCAACGGCGCCGACCACCTCTTCGATGCAAAGTGCCAGACCCACTTCTACTACCACTCCTTCTCCAACCCGGACTGGTTCGTCATCTATGCCGTCAGCAATGCCAGGTTCAAGGAGGTGAGCAGCAGCGAGTCCCACCAGCTCCAGATCACCCTGGTGGGCTGCATGCTGATCTGCCTGCTCTGCTGGTGGTCCTTGCGTCATGTGCTCAGCAAGATGATCTTCGAGATCATCGCCCTGATGCGCACCGGACGCATCCACGCGGGCAAACCGGGGGATCAGTTGCGCCAGGAGATCCAGAACGGCCATCGCCAGATGCTGGAAGCCGTAGCGGCGTCCAACACGGATGCCCTGACGGGCCTGCTCAATCGCCGCTGCTTTGACAAGGCACTCGACGACCAGCTGATCGCCGGCCGCCCTTTCTGCCTGGGGTTGATCGATCTGGACAACTTCAAATCCATCAATGACACCCACGGCCACCCGGTCGGTGACGAGGTCCTGCGGGCGGTTGCCCGGGAAGGGCGGCAGATTGCAGGCCAGGAGGCCACCCTCTACCGCTACGGCGGCGAGGAGCTGGCCATCATCATTCCCGGGGAGGACAGCACCAGAGCACTGACGATGCTCGAGCAGTGGCGCACCCAGGTGGCACAGCGACCATGGCGCGAACCGGACCTGGTGGTGACCTTCTCTGCCGGGCTGGGACTGTGGCGACAGGAGTCCGCCGCGCAACTGCTGGCGCGGGTCGATCAGGCGCTCTATCAGGCCAAGGATGCCGGCAAGAATCGGGTGCACCATGCCGACTGATCCCCTGGCACAGCGTCTGCGTCTGGCCATCGTGCTCGGGCTCCTCTTGCTGGTCGGCCTCACCGCCCTCAACCTCCTGCAGGCGGCCAGCGGCCTTCGCAAGGACAACGCGCGCAGCCTGAACCATGCCCGGGCCATGATAGAGAGCGCCATCAACGACGGTCAGTCCCTGGTCGAGGCCGCCCGCCCCCTCGCCATGGGCCGCTGCCAGGATGAGCAACAGGCCCTGCGCGACCTCATCACCGCCTCCCCCTATGCGCGGGCACTCTATGTGCTGGAGGGGCAGCAACTGCGCTGTACCACCCTGCACAGGCCCATCCTCACCCGGGATATTCCCCGTGGCCCGGCGGGCAACCAGACACTGATCCTCGCCAGACACAGCCCCATCACCGGGCAGACCGCCATCCTCTACCGTCAGCCATCCGGCGATCGCACCCTGCTGGTGGAGCTGGACGGCTTCCACATCTTCGGCGCCTTGCAGGCCGTGATGGGAGAGGACAACCTCTTCTTCCTCCTCGGGGACCAGGCTCTCGATGGCCACGGCAGAACCCTGCCAGCAGCCCGCCTGCTGGAAGGGGGACAACGTCTGCAACAGAGCGAGCCCACCGCTCATCCCTATCGCCTGGTGGCGCTCAATGGTTACAAGGAAGTGCTGGCGTTTGCCTGGGCGTACAACCAGGAGAACCTGCTTGCCGCCCCTGTGCTGGCGCTGTTGCTGGGGCTGCTCACCTTCTATCTGAGGGGGCGCAGCGGCTCCCCCCGCAGCGAGCTCGCCAGAGCCATGGCGGCCCGGGAGTTCATCCCTTATCTGCAACCCGTGATGGACAGGCAGGGGCGCCTGCGCGGTTGTGAAGTGCTGATGCGCTGGCGTCATCCCACACAAGGGATGATTGCCCCCAACCACTTCATCCCCCTCGCGGAGGAGTGCGGCTACATAGTACCCATGACCCGCCAGTTGATGGCCCAGACCCGGGATTATCTGGTCGGGGTGGCCGACAGGCTGCCCCCCGGCTTTCACGTCGCCGTCAATGTCTGCGCCCAGCACTTCAAAAACCAGGACATCGTCGCCGAGTGCCGCGACTTTCTTCGCGCCTTCCCGGGCCAGGATCTGCGTCTGGTGCTCGAGGTGACGGAGCGGGAGATGGTGGATGCGGACGAGCAGACCCGCACCATCTTCGATGCCCTGGACGAGCTGGGCGTGCTCATCGCCATCGATGACTTTGGCACCGGCCACTCCAGCCTCTGCTATCTGCAGATGTTCCATGTGGACATCATCAAAATCGATCGCAGCTTTATCAAGGGAATGAAAGAGGAAGGCCCCTCCCGCCATATCGTCGAAAACATCCTGGATCTCGCCCATCGCATGGGGCTGGCTCTGGTCGCCGAGGGGGTGGAGACCCAGGAGCAGGTCGAGATGGCACGCCACTATGGCATCGACTACTTGCAGGGCTTCTACTTCGCCAAGCCGCTGCCACCGGCCCAGTTCACTGATCTCCTGGCCAGCGCCACACGCCTGGAGCCATCCCGGCGCCATGCCGGGGTGAGCCTCCTTCCCTAACGGGGGGCGACGGGCAGCCAGTACTCCATGGTGGCGTCGGGCTGCTGGCCGTCAAAGCCGGGGGCATAGCGCTCCAGTT
Source organism: Aeromonas sp. (assembly GCF_050252055.1). Lineage (NCBI taxonomy): Bacteria > Pseudomonadati > Pseudomonadota > Gammaproteobacteria > Aeromonadales > Aeromonadaceae > Aeromonas > Aeromonas sp. The sequence continues at coordinate 183,644 of NZ_JBFWLQ010000003.1, forward strand.
CGAAACCGTCCAGCCCCCGGTATGCCGACTCCGGCAGCCAGTGCAGGATGAACCAGTGCAGGCTCTCCCCCAGCTGGGCAATGGGTCCTTTGTGGGTGAGCACGGCATACTCCTGGGCCGGCACGTTGAGGCTCGACAGGCCGGGGGGCGTAGGCGCCGTCGTGGCCACTCCGGCCCAGTAAGGCAGCCGCTCCCCTGCCCCCGACACATCCACCACCCCCAGCCATTCCCTCGACAGGTCCAGCGCCCCCGTCTCGCGCAGCGCTCGCCAGATGGCGGGCACCGTCTGCTGAAAATCCGGTGAGGCATCGAACAACCCCCGGATCGTGCCCCTGACCCCCTGCAAGGTGAACGCCGGCAGGCTCTCTATGCGCACCTGCACCAGGTTGGGAGAGGCAGAGCGGGGGACCGCCGCCCGCACCAGGGGCGTGCGCAGCCCCAGCCGCAGGCCCCGCTTGCGATACGCCAGCGGCGAGCAGCCAAATTGCTGCTTGAAGGCGCGGCTGAAACTCACTTCGGAGCCAAACCCGTGATCCAGCGCCACATCCAGCACCCGCAGCCGGGTGGAGAGCAGCGCCTCCGCCGCCATGCTCAGCTTCAGCTCGCGCACATAGTGAGCCACCGTCTGGCCCGTCTCATGCAGGAATACCCGTTGCAACTGCCAGCGGGACCAGCAGCTCTGCCGGGCCAGCGCCTCCAGGGAGAGCGGCTGATCCAGATTGGCATGGATGTAGTCGAGCACTCGCTCGATGCGGGTGAGGTGGGCGCGCGCCTCGGGTGCCGGCTCACGGAGTGGGTGGGGAGAAGTCGGTGTCATGATGCGCTTGAGACCACGCCAGCAGAGGGCGCTCTGGCCCGGGAGGGCCACATTAAACAGGGGTGTCGCGCCGACCGCAAGGCCAGAGCACCGCCTGGCTATTCATCCCGCCCCGCTCAGGGTAGACGGCTCTGGCCATGCTCGGCAAAGTGGCTGCGAAGGGCGCTGATCACCCGCCGCACCTTCTCCGGGATCTCCCGCTGGGGGGTGATGGCATGGATCTCCATGGGAGGGGCCAAAAAGCCCGGCAGCAGCACGAGCAAGCGACCGGTGGCGAGATCTTCTTCTATTTCACCTTCCGGTTGCAGCGAAATCCCCTGCCCTGCCAGGGTAAACTGGCGCAGGGGCAAGACGTTGTTGCACAGCACCCTGGGCTTGGGCTTGATCTTGTGGGCCTCCCCCTTTTCGTCCAGCAGCAGTATCCCGCCCCCCAGCATGTCCGAGGCCAGCCAGTCGTGGGCCAGCAGATCCGCCGGGCTGCGCGGCGTGCCCTTGCGTGCCAGATAAGCGGGCGAGGCACACAGCAGCATCCGGGTCTGACCCAGTCTGCGCGCCACCAGGGTGGAATCTTCAAGCGTGCCGACCCGCAGCGCCACGTCGATGCGATCCTTGATGAGATCCCGCTTCTCGTCGTCGGCAATGATCTGGATGCACAGGCCCGGGTGCGCCTGCAGCAGCGGCGAGAGCGCCCGCGCCAGGGGCTGGCCCGCCATCCCCACCGGCGCGGTGATCCGCACTTCTCCGAGCAGGCTGTCGCGCACCTCCGAGAGGCGCAGCTCGGTGTCGTTCAGGGTCTGCTGCAACGACTGGCAGCCCTGCCACACCACCTCCCCCGCTTCGGTCAGGCTGAGGCGGCGGGTGGAGCGGTGCAGCAGGGGCAGACCGAGCTGGCTCTCCAGTTGACTGATATGCTGGCTGACGGCGGACGGGGTCATGCCGAGGGCCTTGGCGGCGCCGGTCATGCTGCCCGCCTCCACCACGGCGGCGAAGATGGCGTAGCGTCTGAGCTGATCCATTATGAAGCCCTGCTTATAAGTGAATGCAATTTTAAGTGGATTATTAAATCACACTCGGGGGCGTAGGATAGCCCCATTCCCACAGTGAAGGAGAATTCCCATGAAGATTGCCCTCATCGGTGCCAGCGGTTTTGTCGGTTCAGCCATCCTTCAGGAGGCCGTCAGCCGCGGTCATCAGGTCACCGCCATCGTGCGTGACGTGAGCAAGGTCGCCGCTCACCCGCAAGTCACCGCCGTGGCGGTGGACGCACAGGACAGCCAGGCACTGGCCAGGGTGCTCAAGGGGCACGATCGGGTGATCAGTGCCTACAACCCGGGCTGGAGTGCCCCGGACATCTACGATCAGTACCTCAAGGGGGCCAGCGCCATCGTGGCCGCCGCCGTCGCGGCCAACAGCTGGCTGCTGGTGGTCGGCGGTGCCGGCAGTCTGGAAATCGCCCCGGGCGTGCAGCTGGTGGACACCCCGGAGTTCCCGGCAGAGTGGAAGCAAGGGGCCCTCGCGGCCCGGGATGGTCTCACCGCCCTTCGCCGGGAAACCACCCTCGACTGGCGTTTCGTCTCCCCACCCGTGTTCCTCGAACCCGGCGAGAAGCGCGGCGGTTACCGCCTTGGCACGGATCAGGTGTTGTTCAGCGGCGAGCAGCCCGCCGGGATCACGGTCGGCGATCTGGCGGACGGGGTGCTGAACGAGGTGCAAGCACCGGCTCACCTGCGCCAGCGTTTCACCCTGGGTTATTGAGGAAAGGCGCGCAAGCAACCCTTCCCATGACAGTCACACGGAGGGAGGCGGATGCCTCCCTCCGCCTTTTCTCTCCCGCGTCTATCCCGTCACGCCAATGTCGCTCTCACCCGGTACGGCAGATCGCCGCCTGAGCCGCCCGTTGCTCGTTCCATTCGCTCAAGTCCGAATTCCATTTCGAATTTTGTATATAACTAAGAATATTTTGTTGCTTCCACCTTATAACCTCGAACAGTAGCATCACCCTCAACCCAAACGGCGCCACTCAAGAAGAGTGCGCCCCGGTTTCGCAACACCCCGCACGCCGGGGCATGCAGACCCCGTTCACGGAAAGTGAGGAGATGCCCATGACCACCCCATCATTGCCGATCATCGATCTCGCCGCCCTCAAGGGCACCCCGGCTGCACGCAGCCAGATGCTGGCGCAGCTTGGCCAGGCCGCCCGCGAAGTGGGCTTTTTCTATCTGGTGGGCCATGATCTGAGCGAATCGGCGCGCCAGGAGACCCTGGCGCTCGCCGCCCGCTTCTTCGCCCTGCCACTTGAAGAAAAACTGGCGGTGCAGATGGTCCACTCCCCCCACTTTCGCGGCTACAACCAGGTGGGGGCAGAGCTCACCCGGGCACGGCCGGATCTGCGGGAGCAGTTCGATATCATGAACGAGGCCCAGGCCCTGCCTGTGGCGCACATTCGTGAACCCTGGCAGCGCCTCATCGGCCCCAATCAGTGGCCCGCCGCCCTGCCCGAGATGAAAACACGGCTGCTGGCATGGCAGGATCGACTGAGCGACATCACCCTCACCCTGCTGGATGCCTTCGCAGAGGTGCTGGGGCAGCCCGCCGGAGTATTTGATGAGAGCATTCGCGGTGCCCCCTACCAGCACATGAAGCTCATTCACTACCCCGGACAACCGGAAGGCAGCAGTGGTCAGGGGGTGGGTGCCCACAAGGATCCCGGCTACCTGACCCTGGTGATGCAGGACGATCACTCCGGGCTCGAGGTGGAGACGGCAGATGGCTGGATCCCCGCGCCCCCCCTGCCGGGCGCCCTAGTGGTCAACATCGGCGAGCTGCTGGAGCTCGCGTCCGACGGCTACCTCAAGGCCACCCTGCACCGGGTGGTGAGCCCGCCTCCCGGGGTATCGCGCCTCTCCTGCGCCTTCTTCATGGCGGCAAGGCTGGATGCGACTGTGCCACTGCTTAGCCTCTCCCCCGAGCTGGCGGCGCTGGCCGAAGGGCCCCAGAGCGATCCCGCCAACCCGCTCTTTTATCAGGTGGGGGAAAACGTGCTCAAGGGGAGGCTGCGCTCCCACCCGGATGTGGCGGCCCGCCACTATGCAGGCGAGCCGCAGCGCGAGCCAACGCTAGCCTGACAACGCCGCCACACCACATGAGAAAAGGGGCGCGACGGCGCCCCGGATAACACAAGCAGTCGGGCAACAGCCTGGCAATGACGGAGTACAAAAATGAAATTCAAGACCATGAGCGTACACAGCGGCCAGCGGATCGATCCCCAGACCGGCGCCCTCACCACCCCGCTCTACCAGAGCAGCACCTTCAGCTACTTCAACGCCCAGGCGGGCAAGGAGCGCTTCGCAGGTCAAGCTCCCGGCTTCATCTACAGCCGCTTTGGCAACCCCACCACTGCCGAACTGGAGCAGAAGCTGGCAGCCCTCGAAGGTGCAGATGAGGCACTGGTGGTGGCCAGCGGCATGGCGGCGGTGAGTGCCATCATGTATGCCCTGGCAGACAGCGGTGATGAAGTGGCCTATATCGGCCCCCTCTACGGCGGCACCGATGCCTTCCTCAAGCAGACCTTCAGTCGCGCCGGCATCAAGATCACCGCCTACGAGAGCGATCAGGCGCTGCTGGCCAACATCCGCCCCGCCACCAAGGTGGTACTCTTTGAAACCCTGACCAATCCCACCCTCAAGGTGGTGGATCCGCGGGTGGTGGTGGAGGCGGCCCGCAAGGTGGGCGCCATCACGGTATGTGACAACACCTTCCTCACCCCCTACCTGCTGCGCCCGCTCGAGCTTGGCATCGACATCGTCATGCACAGCGGCACCAAGTATCTGGGCGGTCACGGCGACATCATCGCCGGGGTGGTGGCGGGTCGTCATGAGCTGATGAAGTCGATTCGCACCGTGGCCCTCAAGCACATCGGCTCTCCCATCGGCCCGCAGGAGGCCTACCTGCTGCAACGGGGGGTCAAGACCCTTCCCCTGCGCATGGATGCCCACCTGCACAACGCCCAGAAGGTGGCCGAGTTCCTGGATGCCCACCCAGCGGTGAAGAAGGTGATCTACCCGGGCCTTGCCAGCCATCCCGGCCACGATGCCCTCGGCGCCTTCGCCAGCGGCTTTGGCGGCATGGTGAGCATCGAGCTGGAAGGCGGGTTTGAGCGCTGCGCCACCCTGCTCGACAACCTGCAACTCTTCGTGCAGGCGGTGAGCCTCGGCGATCTCGAGAGCCTCGCCTGCCATCCGGCCAGCACCACCCACGCAGCCATGGACGAGGCGAGCCGCCTCGCTGCCGGGGTCAATGACGATCTCATCCGCTTCAGCATCGGGGTGGAAGACGCCGACGATCTGATTGCCGATCTGGCCGCCGCCCTGGCCCTCCTCTGATATCCAGTAGCGATCCGGGCGAGTGACGCAATAAAAAAAGGGAAGGCAATGCCTTCCCTTTCTCTTTTCTGCCCGCGCCCTCATCAGGCGTCGTGGTAATCCTGGCAGGCGCTCAGGGTGTTCTCCATCAGGCTGGCGACCGTCATGGGGCCTACTCCCCCCGGTACCGGCGTGATGAAGGCGGCGTGATTACGCGCGGTCTCATACTCCACATCTCCCACCAGGGAGCCGTCCGCAAGGCGGTTGATGCCCACATCGATCACCAGGGCACCGGGTTTGACCCACTCCCCCGGAATGAAGTTGGGCTTGCCCACCGCCACGACCAGCAAGTCGGCCCGGCGCACCTGGGTCTCCAGATCCTGGGTGAAGCGGTGACAGGTGGTGGTGGTGCAACCGGCCAGCAGCAGCTCCAGCGTCATGGGACGCCCCACGATGTTGGAAGCCCCGACCACCACCGCATGCAGACCATGGGTCTTGACGCCTGTGGTCTCGATCAGGGTCATGATCCCCTTGGGGGTGCAGGGTCGCAGCGCCGGGATGCGCTGGGCCAAACGACCCACGTTGTAGGGATGGAAGCCATCAACGTCCTTGTCGGGACGAATGCGCTCCAGCACCTGGGTGGTATCGCAGTGGGCCGGCAAGGGCAACTGCACCAGGATGCCGTCCACTTCCGGATCCTCGTTGAGCTGGTCGATCAGGGACAGCAGCTCCGCTTGTGTCGCCGTGGCGCTGAGGTCATAGGAGCGGGAGACAAATCCCACCTCTTCACAAGCGCGACGTTTGCTGCCCACATAGACTTGGGAGGCCGGATCCAGCCCCACCAGGATCACCGCCAGACCCGGTGCCCGTTTCCCCTGCGCCAACCGCTGTTGGACTTGCGCGGCGACCTGATTGCGAATCGTTTGCGCAACCTGTTTTCCATCAATGATTTTGGCAGACATCGTTCTTCACTCACCATGTGTTCAACTGCGGCGCATTGTCGCATTTTTTTGGCGCGGGTGTTAGCGGCTCTCGCAGGGAGGGCAATAAGTAGGCACTTGAATTTACTGGTGGAAAAAGTCGTTGACGCTGACTTTGGCGCTTGGGTATGATGCCCGCCCGTTGCCCAGTGGTGCCGCCGAAGGTATGCTGGATGGCGAATTTTCGGTGATTAGCGCAGCCCGGTAGCGCATCTGGTTTGGGACCAGAGGGTCAAAGGTTCGAATCCTTTATCACCGACCAGGTTCATCGGGAAATCCCCGGATTTCTTGATACAACGCGCCCTTAGCTCAGTTGGATAGAGCAACGGCCTTCTAAGCCGTGGGTCGCAGGTTCGAATCCTGCAGGGCGCGCCATCGATACAGATGAGTTTGATTGCTGTATCGAAGGCAGATTTCAGTGGTGGCTGTAGCTCAGTTGGTAGAGTCCCGGATTGTGATTCCGGTTGTCGTGGGTTCGAGCCCCATCAGCCACCCCATTATTCCCCTCCAGGCTGGGATCAGCCTGATGAGACAGCAGCACGCTGTCTGTTTGGACCGGCCACTGGCCGGTCTTTTTGTTTCTGCGCCGTCCGCTTTTTGGCGCAACGCCCCCACCCCATCCTCTGGCGCTCGGCGCCCTGCTCAGGACGCAATCCAGACCGCCGTCACAAAAATGGGGTTTTCTGCCCCGCTCAAGACAAGCCCTCCTCATGCCATGACCCAGCGCAAGTCCAGGTCTGATCCCTCGTGTTATGGATAAAAAGATTGATAACACGGCTGCCAGGGCGCTCCTTCCTTCTCTTATCCCTTGTCCAGGAGCAGCCAAATTCGATGGCACCGATTCATCTTTTCGTAATACGGTCATCCCATCCTTAATCAATTAGCTGAAATATAAGGAGTTATTGATAACCCCCCGATGCCGGTCCAAGGCCCAACCTGTCACATGCCCCGCCGGTTGCAGGAAAAGTTCCCATACTGAGTTGTCTGCATTGCACATGACTGCCAAGGAGAGACAGAGATGAGTGAAGAAAGCAAATGCCCCTTCAACCACACCGCCGGCGTCGGCAGAACCAATCGAGATTGGTGGCCGAACCAGTTGCGGCTGGATCTGCTGCATCAGCATTCCCCCGGCGCCGATCCCATGGACAAGGACTTTGACTACGCCAAGGCCTTCGCCAGCCTGGATTACAAGGCACTCAAGAAAGATCTGGTCAAGCTGATGACGGATTCCCAGGAGTGGTGGCCGGCGGACTTCGGTCACTACGGCCCCCAGTTCATCCGCATGACTTGGCATGCTGCGGGCACCTATCGCACCACCGACGGTCGCGGTGGCGGCGGCCGTGGCCAACAGCGCTTCGCCCCCCTCAACAGCTGGCCTGACAACGTCAACATCGACAAGTCCCGTCGCCTGCTCTGGCCCATCAAGCAGAAATACGGCAACAAGATCTCCTGGGCCGATCTGCTGATCCTCGCCGGCAACGTCGCCCTGGAGACCATGGGTTTTCGCACCTTCGGCTTTGGCGGTGGGCGGCCCGACGTGTGGGAGCCGGATCAGGACGTCAACTGGGGGGATGAAATTGCCTGGCTCGGGGTCGATCCCGATCGGGTCAAGGGCGATCGCGAGCTTACGGCCCCCTTCGGGGCCACCCACATGGGCCTCATCTACGTCAACCCGGAAGGGCCCAACGCCAGCGGTGACTACATGGAGGCTGCCAAGGACATCCGTTCCACCTTCGGTCGCATGGCCATGAACGATGAAGAGACGGTCGCCCTTATCGCGGGCGGCCACACCTTCGGCAAGGCCCACGGCGCCGCGCCCGAATCCCACAAGGGGCCAGAGCCGGAAGCCGCGCCTCTGGAGGCCCAGGGCCTCGGCTGGATGAGCGACTTCGGCAGCGGCCATGGCAAGGACACCGTCTCGAGCGGGCTCGAAGTGACCTGGACCAAGACACCGGCCCTGTGGAGCAACAACTTCTTTGAAAACCTGTTCAACTACGAGTGGGAGCTGACCAAGTCGCCAGCCGGCGCCAAGCAGTGGGTGGCCAAGGATGCACCGGAGATCATTCCCGATGCGCACATCCCCGGCAAGTTCCACAAGCCGACCATGCTCACCACCGACCTGACCCTGCGCTTTGACCCCGAGTTTGGCAAGATCTCCCGCCACTTCTATGAGGATCCGCAGGCCTTCGCCGATGCCTTCGCCCGGGCCTGGTTCAAGCTGACCCACCGCGACATGGGCCCCATCGCCCGCTACCTGGGGCCGGAAGTGCCCAAAGAGGAGCTGATCTGGCAAGACCCCATCCCCGCCGTCAATCACGAGCTGGTGGGTGAGAAGGACGTTGCGGCCCTCAAGGAGAAGATCCTGGCGGCCTCCCTGTCCGTGGCCGAGCTGGTCTCCACCGCCTGGGCCTCCGCGTCCACCTTCCGTGGCTCCGACAAACGCGGTGGCGCCAACGGTGCCCGCATCCGTCTCGCTCCGCAAAAGGAGTGGGCCGTCAACCAGCCTGCCCAGCTTGCGAAAGTGCTTCAGGCCCTCGACGGGATACAGCAGGCCTTCAACGCCTCAGCCACCGGCGGCAAGCGGGTCTCCCTCGCCGATCTCATCGTGCTGGCGGGCAGCGTGGGGGTCGAGCAGGCCGCGAAGAGAGCCGGTGTCGCCGTGACCGTGCCCTTCACTCCGGGCCGGATGGATGCCTCCCAGGCCCAGACCGATGTGGACTCCTTCGCGGTGCTCGAGCCCCTCGCCGATGGATTTCGCAACTACGCGGGTGAGTGCGCGGGCTTCGCGGAGACCATGCTGATCGACAAGGCGCAACTGCTCACCCTGAGTGCCCCCGAGATGACGGTACTGGTGGGCGGCATGCGGGTGCTCGGCACTAACGCGGGCAACTGCCACGGGGTCTTTACCGCCGCCCCGGGTACCCTCTCCAACGACTTCTTCGTCAACCTGCTCGACATGGGCACGGAGTGGAAGCCGGCGGCGGGCAGCCAGGGAGTCTATGAAGGCCGTGATCGCCAGAGCGGCAAGGTGAAGTGGACCGGAACCCGGGTCGATCTGGTGTTCGGTTCCAACTCCCAGCTGCGCGCCCTGGCGGAGGTCTACGCCAGTGCGGATGCCAAGGAGAAGTTCGTGAAGGACTTCGTGGCGGCCTGGACCAAGGTGATGAATCTGGATCGCTTCGACCTCGCCTGAGGCTAAAGCACTGCTCGACCACCAAGCCCGGTATCACTACCGGGCTTTTTTATCGATGCTAAAGGGGAGTCCCATCCCTCCCCTTTGAGTGCTGCCATCGACCAACCCGCAAGGGGAGATGGCCAATGCCCCCAGCCCCGGGAAACCAGGAAATACCCCAGCAGGGCCTGCCGCCAGCGGGCTCCGTCAGCTCGGTCGAAGATTTTGAGTACCAGATCAAGTACCAGCGGGCCTTCGAGGCTGTCTTGTGGAACGTGCCGGCGGTCGCCATCTACAGCTTCCGGCGCGCCGCCTTCGACAATCTGGGTCTCAAAGACAACGACATCATCGCCTATGCCAAGCCTGCCACCCCGCATCTCGAGGCCATCACGGCCAACAGCACCACCCCCTACATCACGGCCTTCACCGACTTGCAACACGGCCCCACCGTGCTGGAAGTGCCCGCTGCGGGCCCGGATGGCAGCCTGTATGGGCAGATTGTCGATGTCTGGCAATTCACCATAGCGGATGTGGGCCCGGCGGGGCTCGACCAAGGCAAGGGCGGCAAGTTTTTGCTGACGCCCCCCGGCTACAGCGAGCCGATCCCGGCCGGCTATCTGCATGTTCCTTCCCCGAATTATCGCGTGGCGTTTGCCTTTCGCTCTGTGCCAGCGCCCGGCAAGTCGACGAACGATGCCTATCACTACTCCAAGCGCCTGCGCATGTACTCTCTCTCCGAGGCGAGCAATCCGCCGACCCAGCGCTTCGTCGATCCGGGCAACAAGCGCTACCCGACCCTGCCCTACTACGACGAGCGTCACTTCGCGGATCTGCATGCAGTGGCCAGCGTCGAACCCGTGCGCGAGCAGGACAAGGTGATGATGGGGATGCTCACCTCCCTTGGCATAGGTCGCGGCACCTCATTCAACCCGGATGAGAAAACCCGCAAGGCGATGCGCCAGGCGGCCATCGATGCCTGGTTCTACATGCAGCATTGGTATGACAATTTCCCGAAGGAGAAACGCTACTGGCCTGATCGGCACTACGCCTCCCTCTTGCAGAGCGATGACAACAAGACCTTCACCTTCACTTATGAGGATCGCATCGACCTCATCAATCGCGCCGCCGAGTACTTCTGGTGTACCTATATGCCCAAGGCGCTGAGCGATACCCCGGCCACCCAGTACCTGATGTGCCTCGCGGACAACAACGGCAAACTGCTGGAAGCCGGTCAGCTCTACAAGCTCACCATCCCGGCCAAGATGCCGGTCAAGCAGTTCTGGGCACTGACGGTCTACAACCGCGACACCATGTCCTTTATCTACAGCGAGAGCGGGCGCACCACCCTCTCCTCCTACGATCTCGACAAGATGGCCAAGAATCCGGACGGCAGCATCACCCTCTACGTGGGCCCGACCGCCCCGCCAGGCAAGGAAAACAACTGGATCCCGACCAGTGGCAAACGCCCGCTGCCGGCCATGCGTTTCTATGGCCCGACCGACGAATTAAACCACAAGACCTTCAAGCTGGCGGATTTCGAGCGCGCATAAACCATGAACAGGAGTGGAGCACTTATGAGAAAGCTATCCCTTGCGGCAGTGTTATGTATCGCAGCCATGCCTGCCATGGCACAAATCACTGATAAAATGGCACAAGATGCCTATATCTACGGCTATTCCATGGAGGAAGCCTACAAGTTCTTCTATGAAACGGCGATCAAGACCGGCACCCCGCGAAACCGCTTCCAGAACATTCGCCACCTGGCGGACGATACCGAACACCCGGGCATCAACAACGATACCCTGCACCTGCAAGGCTGGCTGGATCTCAGTGCGGAGCCGGTGATCGTCAGCGTGCCGGGTATGGACAAAGGCCGTTGCTGGATCCTGCACACCCTGGACATGGGCCATTACACCACCTCGATGATCGGCTCCCGCACCCACGGCACCAAGGGGGGTCACTTCATGTTTGCCTCCCGTAGCTGGAAAGGCGAGACGCCGGCCAGCGTCACCGAGGTGATCCGCGTCGACTCCGACATCCTCAAAGTGATGGGCCGCATCATGGCCACCAGCAAGGACGACGAGAAGGTCGCCCTTGGCTACATGGATGACTGGAACGTGCGCACCCTGTCGGCCTATCTCGGCCAGCCTGGGCCCAAAGCCACCGAGCACCAGTGGCCGGATCCGGCGAGCACCAACTGGTTGCAGCGGGTCAACTTCGTGCTGTGTCAGGGGGACATGGGCACCGCCGACAAGCACTGGCTGGCGCAGTACAAGGAGACGGGCCTCGCGCCCTGCAACACCAAGCTGAGCGCGGCGCAAATGGCCGCGGCGAAGCAAGGCGAGAAACAGGGCTTGGCCTATCTCAACGCGCTCCTGCCCAAGATGACCAGCTCGGAAGGGCTGCTCGGCACCCGGGCTGAGCTTCAAAACCAGAAGCGCGATCTGTTCGCAGAAGGCACCCTGATCGGACAATGGGGACTACCGCCGGAAGAGTCCGTCTATCTACAGGCACTCAAGGGATCCGATGGCCAGAGCATCAACGGCGCCAACGGCAAGCAATACCGCATGCATTTCAAGGCGCCCGAGGTCAGCCAGTTCTGGTCCTTCACCGTCTACGGCACGGATAACAAGCTGATGGCCCATAACACCATCAACCGCCACAGCCGTGGGGATCGCACCCTCAAGCCGGGCCCGGATGGTATGTACACCATAGAGCTCAGTGCCAAGGGGGATGCCAGTAACCCGAACTGGCTGCCCATTCCGGAGAAGGATGCCTACATCATCATGCGGCTGTATGGGCCGAACAAAGCCATTCGCGAAGGCAAGTACCCGATGCCGGTGCTGGAAGTAGTGAAATAGCGGTGAAATAAGGCACATGGGTTCACCGCGCTGGCTGGCAGACAAAATCCGAGGGGGGATGGCAAACTCAGGCAGCGTCTGAGCGGTACCAGGCAGAACAGCCAAAACAAAAAACCGACCATTAGGTCGGTTTTTCTTATTGCGGATAAGGGCGGGCTCCACGGCTCGACAACTCAGTGTCGACATGTCACACCAGCCTTGTCACGGAAAGATATTACACTGCCTTGATATTAAAAAACCTGCATAGCCACATAGTTAAATGGCACTTTGCGGTATCAATAACAGGTTTTATTTAATCAAGGCAGCATATTGAATCACCAAGTTATAGTGTCTCGCCGTTGCTGGCGATGACCTGGCGATACCAGTCGAAGCTGCGCTTCTTGCTGCGCGCAAAGCTGCCGCTGCCGTCGTCGTTCTTGTCCACGTGGATAAAGCCGTAGCGCTTGCTGTACTCCCCTGTGGTGAAGGAGACGCAGTCGAGACATCCCCAGGGGGTGTAACCCATCACCTCCACCCCGTCCTCGACGATGGCAAGCTTCATCTGCTCGATATGGGCGCGCAAGTAAGCGATGCGATAATCGTCATCTATCTCCCCTCGCTCATCTTTCTGATCCCGCGCCCCGAAGCCGTTCTCGACGATAAACAGCGGCTTCTCGTAGCGGCCATAGAGCAGGTTCAGGGTGTAACGCAGCCCCACCGGGTCGATTTGCCAACCCCATTCTGAGGCCTTCACATGGGGGTTGGGTACACTGCCCTCGAAGCCCGACAAGGCGGTGCCCGTGCCGGCGCCGTGCGCTCGCACCGCGTTGCTCATGTAGTAGCTGAGCCCGATGTAATCGGCGCAGCCCGCCCGCAATGTCTCTTCGTCCCCCGCTTCCATGACGATCTGATAGCCCTTGCGCTGCCACTCCTTACGGATATAGGCGGGGTAATGGCCGCGCATGTGCACGTCCCCGAACAGGAAGCGCTCGCGCATGGCCATTTCCGCATACATCACATCGTCCGGGTGGCAGGAATAGGGGTAGAGGGGCACCATGGCCAGCATGCAGCCTATCTGCAAGTCCGGGTTGATCTCATGGCCCAGGCTGACCACCTTGGCGCTCGCCACGAACTGGTGGTGCAGCACCTGGTACATGCACTCTTCCGGGTTCGGCTCCTGGTTATAGATGACCCCGGAGCAGCAGTAGCCAAACAGCGGCACCTTCCAGTTGCGCTGGTTGTTGATCTCGTTGAAGGTCATCCAGTATTTGACCTTGTGCTGGTAGCGGCGCAGCACCACCTCGCTAAAGCGCACGAAGCAGTCCAACACGATGCGGCTCTTCCAGCCGCCGTACTGGGTCACCAGGTGGTTCGGCATCTCGAAGTGGGAGAGCGTGATGACGGGCTCGATGCCGTGGCGCAGCAGCTCGTCGAACATGTCGTCATAAAAACGCAGCCCCGCCTCGTTCGGCTCGGCCTCATCCCCCAGCGGGAAGATGCGCGACCAGGCGATGGAGGTGCGAAAACACTTGAAGCCCATCTCGGCAAACAGTGCGATGTCGTCTCTGTAGCGGTGGTAGAAATCCACCGCCTCGTGGTTGGCGTAGCGATGACCGGCCTCAATCTTGTCGGTGATGACGCGCTCCACCCCGTGGGCGCCGCTGGTGAGCACATCGACGATGCTGAGCCCCTTGCCGCCCTGATCCCAGCCCCCTTCTACCTGGTGGGCGGCGACCGCCCCCCCCCACAGAAAGTCTTTCGGTAATGCGTTGTTCATGACTTGTCGCTCCTTATACGGCTTTGGATGTCAGCGGCTGGGGTTGGCTTATTTCGGCATCGGTCTGAAAGCCCGCCATCCAGGAGAAGATGACGCCCAGGGTAAAGGCGACGCCGATGGAGAGCAGGAAGCCCAGGAACTGCGCCATGTGCCCCTCTTTGAAGAACACCGGCAGCACGGCGATGCCGGGGATACAGTAACTCCAGGAGACCGCATTGAAGGCCCCCGCGACAGTGCCACCGATAGCACCGGCGAGGCAGCCGCAGATGAGCGGGCGTTTGAAGCGCAGGGCCACCCCGTAGATGGCGGGTTCGGTGATGCCAAACAGGGCGGTCACGCCGGCCGAGAGGGTCACGCTTTTCAGCTCGGGATCCTTGGCCTTGAAGTAGACCCCGAACACGGCGCCGGCGATGCCGAACACGGCGGAGGCTTGCAGGCCGGTAAAGGTGTCATAGCCCAGAGTGGCGTAGTTGCCCACCGTCACCGGGGTGATGCCCCAGTGCACGCCGAGGGTCACCAGGGGTGTCCAGACAGCCCCCACCACGAAGCCGGCGATGGACGGGCTCAGGTGATAGAGGGTGTTGTAGATGCCACCGATGGCGCCGCCGATGAGGTTGCCGATGGGGCCGAAGGCCAGCAGGGTCAGGGGCACCATGATGGCGAGGCAGAACATGGGAGTGAAGAGGTTGCGCACCACCACCGGCAGGATCCGCTCGAAGAAGCGCTGCACATAGGACATGGCCCACACCATCAGGATGATGGGGATCACCGAGGCCGTGTAGCTCAGGTACTGCACCGGCAGACCGAGGAAGCTGAGCGGCGCGCTGTTAAGGGGAACCCCCACCAGGTTGACGATGGCCTCGTTGATGGCCGGGTTCTCCATCGCCGACTGCATCAGCGCTTGCACCGCCGGATCCGCGGAGTTTGCCAGGATGATTTTGTTCGCGGTCAGCATGTTCATGTAATCGGGCGACACCAAGGCGCAGGCGGCGATCACGGCGGTGAAGGGGTTCACGTTGAACTTCTTGGCCGCGGTGAAGGCGACCATCACCGGCAGGAAGGTAAAGCCGGTCCAGGAGACGAAGTTGAGGATGCGGAAGGTGCCGCTGGCGGAGTCCATCCAGCCGATGGCGGCGAAGAAGGAGATGAGCCCCTGCAACACGCCGCAGGCGGCCAGTGGGTAGAGGAAGGGGGCGAAGATGCTGGAGATGATGTCCATCAGGTGGTTGACCATACCCACCTTGGGGGCGTCGACCACGGCGTTTTCGTCGATCTGCACCCGTTTTTGCACTTCCCGATAGGCATCCCCGACGTGGTTGCCGATCACCACCTGCAGCTGACCGCTGGACTCGATAACGGTGATGACCCCTTGCACCCGTTTCAACACCTCCTTGTCGACCCGTCCCATCTCTTTTAGGACAAACCGCAGCCGGGTGGCACAGTGGGTGACGCTGATGACGTTGCTGTCACCACCAATCAACTCGACGATCTGTTTCGCCGAGTCCGCATAGTTAATTGCCATAATCATCCTTCCCTGCCATTTATTAATTAATATCGAAACAATTCAAATGTTGTGAATCGATGGTAGGGAAAGCATTCATCCTTGTCACGATATAACAAAATACCCGCTTTGTTACTTGTTACATAAAAGACACACCCTGTGACACCTCGGCACTTATCTTGTTTGCCAACTGGCGACCGATGGATTCGATGATATAAATCACCGGCACCTGGGTGGTAATATCATATTCATTGTCGACTACCAGCCTGGCCGCATGATATGAAATATTGAAATCTGCCATCTGGGCCAGGGTGGATTTATTATCGCTGGTAATAGTGATGAGCTTGCAGTGATGAAACAGGAACTGCTTCGCCAACTTGATTATCTCGGTGGTCTCCCCGGAGACCGAGAGCACGATCGCCACCGCCTGTTTGTACATGTCGGTGTTGACCGGGTAGTAGGGATCATCGATGTGGTTGCTGAACTTGCCGATGTTGGAGAAGAAGCGCGCCCCGTAGCACCCCAGCGTGCCCGAGCTGCCCGCCCCCACGAAGATCACCCGCTCGGCCCCCGCGATCTGCTCGGCGGCGCTCGCGATCAAGGCGTCGAATTCGTCATTGTTGATGCTCTTGAAAAAAGAGAGGAACTCGTTGGCACCGTGTGGTAGCGATATTTCGCCGCGCTTCTCGGCATTCATTTTTAGATAGGCTTTGAATTCCGCATAACCGCTGCAATTCATCTTCTTGCAAAATCGCAATATGGTGGCGGTCGACACATCACAGGCTTCGGCCAATTCCCTGACCGTCATATAGATAACCGTCTGATGGTTCTTTATTACATAGTTATATACCTTGAACTCGAAGGTATTTAATGTTGAGACCAACTGATTATTAAACATGGTAATTCACCGAGCGCAGCCGCGTCCTTATTCAGGATGATGTCACGCAGTGTAACAAAAGGAGTGACCCGGTCGAGGAAGGATAAATCTAAACGCTCGAACTGTGATTACTATCACAATCACGCCGGCAAGATTTTCGCGTATCTGCCCATGGCTTCGATGAGAGAAGGAATATGTAGGCTCTGCATGGAGCCTACATTTTTAGCGAATGTCATTGTGTCTATTAGTGGAACGCAATATCAGGTTATCGGTGAGCAACCCCTCCATGGGATCAGCAAGTCCCGCGATGCCAGCAGAGGGTGAGCGTATTTGTACGCTTCGCCCCCAAGGCGCCTGAGCGCATGGTGCCGCGATCACGGTGCAGCCGTACGCCTCGAAATGGCTCATGAGGACGGCGTACTGTCGGTAGTCCAGCTCACTGTATTGCAGGAAGGGGTAGACGCCAGGGATTCCATCTTGTCGTCATTGCTGAACGCACCTTCCATCGCGACCCTGTTTGTGAAACCGCGCCGCGTGGCGATCCCTGCCGAGCAATTTGATGCCTATGAGATGGCAACGGATGAGCTGCCTGTCGACTAAGGGCTGCCCCGGGAGTACAAGTACAGAAATGTCCCCTATATCTCCAAGCTGAAGAGATAACACCGTGACGGGAATAAGGGTGTATATGGCTGGCTCAGAAAGCAAAAAACCGACCCTGAGGTCGGTTTTTCTAATTTGGTGCTGGGTCGGGATTGACTCACGCCATCCCTGGCGCTCGCCCTGCGGGCAGCCTTCGGCTGTCCAAGCGGGCTAGTCCACCCGCCTGTCGATACCGGGTAGAGACCAGATTGCCGGCTACCGGAAAAACAAAAGGCCCCGTCTTGCGACGGGGCCTTTTGTTTTATTTGGCGGTGAGGGAGGGATTCGAACCCTCGATACGTTGCCGTATACACACTTTCCAGGCGTGCTCCTTCAGCCACTCGGACACCTCACCAAATTTTTACTGCTTGAAGTGGTTTTCGGAGCACGCCGTGCGTGCATCTTGCCGACTTCGTCGGTGGGCAGCCTCTCGGATACCGCACCAAATTTTTGTCTGTGGTTTAACGTGTTCAGCCAACACGATGTTCGCTACGCCGTCGCGCTGGAACGGGGCGTAATTTAGGGGAAAGCCCCGCCGCCGTCAACGGCTTTTTAGCCGCAGCGAACCGTTCGCACATTAAACGCACAGTTCAGGTGCTGAAGTCAGTGAACGGATTCCGGTGCGACCTGGATTTCCGGCAGATTGAGGAAGCCAAGGCGTTCACATTCGGAAACCACTTCATGGGTGGCTGCCGTGGTGCTTTCAACGAACAGCAGGAACTGCTCGACGGTGAGACCCGCCTTGGTAAAGACGGTGTGACCCACAACGAGGCGTGGCAGGTTGTCATCGATGATGTCGAGGAACACCTTGAGGGACGGATATTGCATGTTGAGACGACCCAGTTCGGCCACCAGGGGCAGCAGCGATGAGGGGCGCACCTCCAGCTCGGATGAGAACAACAGCCCTTCCTCTTCCACGAAGATCCGGCTCTCCTGGATGCCCTCGACGGACTGCAGGGAGACCATGTGGATGCCATGACACTGATCGCACACATAGTGCTCGATCCGGGCCTGTTGCAACCAACGCATTATCATTTCAGAGCTGGGGATATTCATCATTTTCACGACACGGTAGAGATCAAGGGGCGCAGTCTAAACCAATTTTCAGACAACCAAAAGCACACAGGCCGGATCCCCGTCGTCTCGCTTCTTTTTGACAGGCCCTGTGCCTATACTCAGCCATTCTCGTAGCGCACTCGCCTCCAAAGAGCCCGATGACCATCCAAGAAAAGTATCGCCTGCACCTCAAATCCCTCTCGGATGAACTGCTCGCCCTGCAAAAACCCATCCGCATCCTGGATGCCATCAAATGGCCCCGTCACCTGCAAAGCGACTTTCTGGCAAGTGGCGGCAAGGCACTGCCCGCCATCGACAGGCACTTCTATGAATCCCTCCCCCTGGGGTTCGATGCCCGCAACAAGTACCTTGAGCTCAAGGAGTTGAGGGACAGGATCCGCCGGCGCCTCGGCCCTCAGGACGATCTCGGCCGGATCCTGCAAGAGACGGTGGATCAGTACATGGTGGTCATCGAGATGCTGCGCCAGCGCGGGCAGCCTGACTTCCAGCGCTACAGTCAGCGGCTCTACGGCTCGGCAAGCGATCACCTGCGCGGGGATCGCAAGACCCTGAAGGAGCTGGGGGCCAGATTGTGCGACATCTTCTCCCTGCCCGGCGCCCGCCATCTGGTGCGCCCCTACCCCAAGGAGTTCGAGGGGGAAGCCGCGGTGGCGAGGTTGCAAGGCAAGCTGTCGAGCTACTTCAGCGACGGCACAGTCCAGGTCAAGCTCAGCGATGGCATCGTCTCCGATGCCGCCGCCGGGGGGGATTACATCAAGCTCAACTCCCACGCCCGTTTCTCGGAACTCGATCTGCAGGTGCTGGAGGTACACGAAGGCTGGGTTCACGTCGGCACCACCCTCAACGGCCGCCAGCAATCTTACGCCACCTGGCTCGGCGCCGGCTCGCCCCGCATCACCGCCTGTCAGGAGGGGTTGGCAGTACTCATCGAGACCCTCACGTTCAGCTCCTTCCCGGACAGGGCCAAGCGCATCTCGGATCGGGTCATGGCCATCGACATGGCGGAGCGTGGCGCCGATTTCATCGAGGTGTTCCGCCACTTCGTGGCCAAGGGGGCCAGCGAGCACGACGCCTACAAGATCACCCAGCGGGTGTTTCGCGGAGGCATGGTCGAGGGGGGCGCCTGCTTTACCAAGGATCTCTCCTATGTGAAGGGCTATGTGGAGACGGTGAACTTCATTCGCAGCGCCGTGCTGGAGGGGGTGCCGGAGATCCTGCCCATGCTGTTCGTCGGCAAGGTGACCCTGGACGACATCCCCGTGCTCTATCAGCACTATCTGGAGGGGCTCATCGACGCCCCCCGCTACCTCCCTCCCATGTTTCGCGACCTCACAGGGCTCTACGTCTGGTTCGGCTTCGCCTCCGGCATGTCCCTGGTGGACATAGGCCGGGTACAGCAGCATTTTCGCCAGCTCTTCCACCGCCTGCCGGCGGCAGACCCCATCATCGCCCCTGTCGACATCGAGATCGACTGACTCCCATAGACAAAGAGGGCGCCAGATGGGCGCCCTCTTTGGTGACCAGGCTGCACGAGCCAGCCACGGGTTACTTGAAGGCCCGTCCTTCCAGATAGTGCTTGCGGCAGAGCGACACATAGCGATCGTTGCCGCCGATCTCCACCTGCTCACCGTCGCGCATCACCTGCCCCGCCTCGTTGACCCGCGAGTTCATGTGGGCCTTGTTGCCGCACCAGCAGATGCTTTTTAGCTCTTCGAACTTGTCCGCCAGACAGAGCAGGTGGTAGGAGCCGGGGAACAGTTCACCGCGAAAATCAGTCTTGAGACCATAGGCAATCACCGGAATGTCCTGCTCGTCGACGATGCGGGCGAGCTGGTAGACCTGCTCACGGGTCAGGAACTGCGCCTCGTCAACGATGAAGACATCGATGTGCCGCTCGGCGTGGCGCGCCTTGACCATCTCGAAGAGATCGCAGCTGTCGCTGAACACCTCCACTTTCAGCTCAAGACCGACCCTGGCACTGATGACGCCGGCACCGAAGCGATCGTCGATGGCAGGCGTCATGGCCAGCGGATACATGCCACGCTCCAGATAGTTGAAGTGGGCCTGGATGAGCTGGGTCGATTTGCCTGAGTTCATGGTGGCAAATTTGTAGTGCAGTGAAGCCATGATGGGGTTCCGAAACGGGAGTGATGGGGCGCATGCTAACCAAAGCCCCTGCCAAAACCAAGGGGCCCGCAGGCCCCTTGTTCTCTTATGCGACTGCCACGGCGCTATACGCCCGGGCTTTGCGCAAATGGTAACCGGAGAAGATCAGGAACCAGAGCCCGCTCACGGTGAAACCGGCCAGCGCGGAGTGCATCAGCCCCATCACCAGGTAGCCGAGCGCAGCGCCAAAGGCGATGGCCAGGGCATAGGGCAGCTGGGTCATCACGTGATCGATGTGATGGCAACCGGCCCCGGTGGCAGACAGGATGCTGGTGCTGGAGATGGGGGAGCTGTGATCCCCGAACACGGACCCTGCCAGTACGGCGGCCAGCATGGGTAGCATCAGACTGATGTCGCTGGCGGCCGCCATGTCGCCGGCGAGCGGCAGCATGATGCCGAAGGTGCCCCAGCTGGTGCCGGTGGCAAACGCCATGGCGCAGGAGAGCACGAAGACCACGGCGGGCAGCACTTCCACCGGCAGATTGCCATTGGCCAGGGAGGCCAGGTATTTGCCGGTTTCCACATCGCGCACCACGGCGCCGATGGTCCAGGCGAACAGCAGGATGTTGATGGCGGGCAGCATGGCCATGATCCCCTGTGGAGCCGCCTTCATCCAGTTGCTTGCCCCGAGCTTGAGGCGCATGGCCAGACCGATGGAGACCACCAGGCTGCACAGGGCGCCATAGACCAGGGAGGAGCCGACATTGGTGTTCTCGAAGGAGCCGAGCACGCTGAACGGCAGCCCCTTGTCGGCCAGCACCGCAGCCCCGGAGTCAATCATGAAATAGACGGTGGCCAGGGTCAGGGTCAGGATGGGCAGCACCATGTCAATCATGCCGCCATTGCTCTCCTCCGGGCTCTCCATGTCGAGCCCGATGGGGCGCCCCTTGGACTCGTCCCACAGCTTGCCTTCCAATGCCCACTGCTCATGCTGACGCATGGGGCCTATGTCGAGCTGGAAGGCGATCACCACCAGCACCATGATCAGGGTGAACACTGCATAGAGGTTCATGGGGATCATTTCGACGAAGGCGGAGATGGGGCTCTGGTCGGTCAGACCATGAGCCGCCATGATGCCGCCGACGAGGGCGATGATGTAGGCCCCCCAGGAGGAGATCGGCATCAGCACGCAAACCGGCGCGGCGGTGGAGTCCAGCAGATAAGCCAGCTTGGCGCGGGAGATCTGGAAGCGATCGGTCACCGGACGGCAGATGGCACCCACCGACAGGCTGTGGAAGAAGTCGTCGATGAAGAAGGCGAACACCATCAGACCGGTCAGGGACTTGGCACCCTTGCGGGTCTTGGCGCGGCGCTCCGCCCACTCGGCAAACGCCCGGGTCGCACCGGAGACGCTCATCAGGCTGATGAGGCCGCCCAGCAGCAACATGAAGAGGATCATGTTGACGTTGTCACGATTGAGCGCACCGTCGACCCAGAAGATCCTGAGCACGGTATCGAGCATGTAATGCAGGGAAGCAAGGGGAGAAAACTGGTTGAGCAGCAGGCTGCCTGCGACTATGCCCACCCCCAGCGACACCAGGACGCGGCGGGTGATGATCGCCAGCGCAACGGCCAGCAGGGGGGGAACGACGGACCAACCGGAGTCGGCGTAATGAACGATGTCCATGATCTCTTTGCACCTAAAGACAACAGGTGGAGATCTACCGAGAGGATCAAAGAAACAAAACCCATGGGGAGGGTATACTCCTCAGCCCCTTCAGGTAGCGCTCCATAGTGGATGACTATGGCAGTCCTGCACCTATTAGATGCAGAACCAGCAACCCGGTATGATGGCCTGGTCACTTCGGCGCCGACTCCTTTCATCGAGCATCTCAGGCATCACCCTCCGCTCGGTTACTCATAGGCAGCGCGCCTCTACTTAAAGGTATTCGCGGCACATTTTATCGAGCCGCCGGGTGATAGCAAGTTTTTTGATTAAATTTCAAGGTTTCTGTGGCACTCACATCTTCAAAGATAGTCAAATGGTTCATCAAAGACTCTACTGGCGATATTTTCATCTGACATGAACCCATTCGAAGATGTTGGTCCGTCAAACGGATAAAAATATCCTTCATATCTATTTCAAGACTTAATTTATCAGCCTAATTAATTATTTGGGCAGGCTTGACTTGGTGCCAAACACCCCTATAAATTATCGAAAAACCAGTTCTTCCCTTAATATTTTGCTCGCGTGGTAGCCAATATGAACGAATTTCTGAAAGTGCTGTTGAATATCCGTAGCCTGCGTGCAGTTTGCCGCGATTTGACGCTGGAACAACTGGAAGAAGGCTTGGAAAAGCTCTCCGCCATCGTCGATGAACGTCGGCAAGATGAATCCGCCGAACGCCAGGCCCGTGAAGAGCATCAAAAGAAAATTGCCGAATATGCCGAAATGCTGAAGGCCGCAGGGATCGATCCCGCCGAATTGGTCAACACCGTGGTTCCCGAGAATACCAAGGTCAGCAAACGTGCGCCCCGCCCCGCCAAATATCGTTATCTGGACAATGGCGTGGAAAAAACCTGGACCGGTCAGGGCCGCATGCCCTCGGTCATTGCCAAGGCCGTTGCTGAAGGCAAATCCGTGGAAGCCTTTGCTATCTGAGAGCAATATCAGGCCCCTTTCCACAGCAATAAAAAAACCTCGCAAGGCGAGGTTTTTTATTGCCGCTTCGAGCGGTTGTCAGCCTCTGTCAGCCGCCTTGACCCAGAGGATCTCCGGGGTACCCGACGATACCAGCAAGTATCGGGCGATGGTGAAAAACCAGTCGCTCAGCCGGTTGAGATAGGGCAAAACAGCCGGATTCACCCGCTCTACGCGGCTCAACCCAAGCAGCAGGCGCTCGCAGCGACGGGTCAGGGTACGCACCACATGTGCCTGGGCCGCCGCCCGCGAACCGCTCGGCAAAATAAAATTGCGCAGCACCGGCAACCCGGCACTGTAGGCATCGATCTGTTGCTCGAGCCTGTTCGTCCAAGCCTCGTTCACCTGCCACAGCGCATCCGTTTGCGATTCACTGGAAAATGCCAGCTCCCCGCCCAGATCAAACAGCTCCTGCTGCAACAATATGAGATCGGCCAGGAGAGTCGTCTCCCCGGCGGGTATTTCAGCCATCAACAAGCCTATTTGGGAATTCAGCTCGTCGATGGCGCCATAGGTCTCGACACGTTTATCGTCTTTGGCCAGGGAAGTGCCATCGGCCAGTCGCGTGAGCCCCTTGTCCCCTTGCCTTGTATATATTCTCATTCTGACATCCTGTTAATAATGGGAATAATCATGGACTCGAGTCCATTGAGCTTTATCTCGTAGGCCAGTGCCAGAGACTGGCCCAGGGTACCGGCTGGAAAACCGCTTCGCGCCATCCATACCAGATAGGGCTCGGGAATATCGATGATGCGCCGCCCCTTGTATTTTCCGTAAGGCATCTTGCTGGCCAGCGTCAGCAAGATGCGCTCATCGCTGAGTCCATCCATATCAATCGATATTCAGGTATTTATGGGTCTGGATGGAGAGTCGCCAGTTACGGGCGATGCAGGTCGCCATGGCCAGCTCCGTGGCCCTGGCTTTCTGGCTGATGGGTTGCAACGCAATCATCACATCGGGGCGCAGCCGGGCGGTGGCCAGCAGGGCGTCCAGCTCCTCGATATGGTGCTCGGTGGCCACCGGATGCTTGATCTCGTTGGCCCGCTCGAGGGCAGAGACCAGCACCGGCAACCCACCCTTCATGCCGATCTTGGGGGAAACGGTCACCCAGGTCTGTTCATGGGTCAGCACCTCGCTGGTCCCGCTGGTTTCGATCTGCACCTGATAACCCGATGCCACCAGGGCCGAAGAGAGCTCGCGCAAGTCGTAGAGGCAGGGCTCACCACCGGTCAACACCACGTGACGGGCCCGGTAACCGAGCCGGGTAAAGCTGGCCAGGATATCTTCCGTGCTCATCTTGCTCCAGCCGTCGGACTCATTGGAACGATCGAGCACCTCGCCAGGGGCCACCTCACGCTCGGGGTCCACCACCCAGGTGTGGCGGGTATCGCACCAGGGACAGCCCACCGGGCAGCCCTGAAGGCGAACGAAGATGGCGGGCAGGCCGGTAAATACCCCCTCCCCCTGGATGGTCTGGAAGATCTCGTTGATTGGGTAGTGCATCTTGGTCACGACTTGCTGCAAAAGGGGCGGATTATACCCCAAACCCGGGCCAGGCACAGGATCCGCTTTTCTCGCCCAGTCCGCTCTTCTCGTAAAGTCTGGCACGGATGCCGCTCTTGTCAGCCAGATAGTGATCCAGGCCACGGCGACGCAGCTCGCAGGCCGGACAGGCCCCGCAACCATCTCCCTGGAAACCGTTGTAGCAAGTGAGCGTCTGGTGACGTACGGTATCGAGGTGACCGTAATAATCCGCCAGCGCCCAGGTTTCGGCCTTGTCGAGCCACATCAGGGGGGTTTCGAAGCGGATGGGGCGATCCAGCCCCAGGGAGACCGCCTGATTGAGCGCCTTGACGAAGTCGTCGCGGCAATCGGGATAGCCGGAAAAGTCGGTCTCGCACACCCCGGTGATCACCGCTTCGGCGCCCACCTGATAGGCATAGATGGCCGCCAGGGTCAGGAACAGGATGTTGCGTCCCGGCACGAAGGTGTTGGGCAGGCCGTTCTCCTGAAGCTCGAAGCTCACCGGTATGTCGTCCCGGGTCAACGCAGAGATGGCCAGCTCCCCGAGCATGGTCACATCCATTACCTTGTGGGCGGCGATCCCGAGCGCCGTCGCCAGATGGCGGGCGGTGTCAATCTCCGCCCGGTGGCGCTGGCCGTAATCGAAGGTGATGGCATGCACTTCGTCATAGCGGGCCTGTGCCTGCACCAGACAGGTGGTGCTGTCCTGCCCGCCACTGAAGACCACGACGGCTTTTTTCATGTTTTTCACTCCTCTGGGCAACTCAACGGCGGCGGCCTTGTGCAAAGTCATGCCACTGCCGGTTCAAATGGGTAAACAGGGTCATCAGCGGGGCGAAGCGCTCAGGCTCTCCTTCCCACCGGGACAACAGATGGTAGCCCGCTTCCAGGGTGGACAGTGCCTCCTCAAAGGGCTTCTTGCGAATGGAATATTGCCCGGCAATGGCGCCGAGGGTGATCCGCGGCAACCCGAGCAGTGCAGGCGAGCTGTGCAACATGCGATAGGCTTTGCGCCAGGTGCCATCGAGGAGGATGAAGTGGGCTCGCACGGTGCGCCCACGCCTCAGGAGATGCTCCCTTGCCTCTATCAGGGTCAGGGCCTCCTCATCGGGCCACAGCACATAGCACTGGACAGCGGGGTCGGCAAGCAAGGCATTGAGCCCTTCGTCGTCGGAAAAGTCCTCCCCCACATGGATGCACACATCGGTCAGGGACGCCGCCAGCAACGCAGCCGTCCCCTTGGGGTGACCTACTTCGGCAGGGTGTTGCAGAATATGGAGCGCAGCCAGGTTCGGCACTCGCTGAATATAATCGCACAGGCACGCTTTGAGGGCCCGGGTACAGCGTGTACAGTATCGGCTCTCTTTGTCGTTGGGCTGCTTCATGTTGTCAGGAAAATCGGGTCTGCTCTGGGTCATCGCGCTTTCGCTCGTCACTGCCTTGCTCTTTTTCACCGTGCCAAATCATCAGCTCGCCTTCGATCGCGACCTGATCGCCCAGGGCGAAGGGTGGCGCATCATAACAGGCAATCTGGCACACACCAATGGATGGCACCTGCTGCTCAACCTGAGCGGTCTGGCCGTGCTCTACAGCCTGTTTCAGGAGTACCTGACGGGATGGCGCCTGCCCGTGCTGTTGCTGCTGCTGGGAACGGCGGTCGGACTCGGCATCTGGTGGGGCTGCCCGCAAACCCAGTGGTACATGGGACTCTCCGGCCTGCTGCATGGCTTGTTCGTATGGGGTGCCATGCAGGACATCCGCTTTCGCCGTCACTCCGGCTGGCTGATGCTAGCGGGCGTCGCCATCAAGCTCGGTGTGGACTTTTACAGTGCCGGCGAGAGCCCTGTCTCCGCCTTGATCGGTGCCAGGGTACACATCGAGTCACACTTCATCGGCGCACTCGCCGGCCTGCTGCTCGGCCTCTTCCCCATTCGTCTGGACGCCCAGACCGTCCACTCCTGAGCTCCCCATAGGCAAGGCCAGCCCACGGCCAAAATGCAGCAGGCCGGATCTGGGATCCGGCCTGCGCTCATTCGCCCATTACGCCGTTACCGGCAAAGCTCGGCATTGATCGCCCCAAGCACGGCGGCGGGATCCGAGGACTGGGTGATAGGACGGCCGATCACCAGATAATCCGCCCCCGCCTCCACCGCTGCCAGCGGCGTCATGACGCGGCGCTGATCACCGGCAGCCGATCCGCTCGGACGAATGCCCGGCGTCACCAGCTTGAATTCGGCTCCCAGCAGCCCCTTCAGCACACTCGCCTCTTCCGCGGAGCAGACCACACCATCCAGCCCGGCCGCCTTGGCAAGGGTGGCCAGGCGGATCACCTGTTCTGCCGGCGTCACATCCAGACCCAGGGGCGCCATGTCGGACTGCTCCATGCTGGTCAGCACGGTTACCCCGATGAGCAGGGGCGCCTTGTCGCCGTATGGCAGCAACGCCTCTCTGGCGGCACGCATCATGCGTTCACCACCGCTGGCATGGACATTCACCATCCAGACGCCCAGCTCCGCACTGGCCGCCACCGCCTTGGCGACGGTGTTGGGAATATCGTGAAATTTCAGATCCAGGAAGACGTCGAACCCCTTGGCCACCAGTTGGCGAACGAACTGGGGACCAAACAGGGTAAACATCTCCTTGCCTACCTTGAGGCGGCACTGGGCCGGTGAGATCTGCTCAATGAAGGCAAAGGCGTCGGCTTCGTGCTGATAATCCAGCGCGACCAGTACTTTGGGGTCTTGCATGTCACTTCCTATGGATTGTTATGCCACAGCCAGGCGCAGCAGAGCCGGGGCCCGGTTGCACGCTGGCATCTGAAATTCTTGGGTATCCGTGCTCGCCCGGGCGTGTTGGCCTCGCTGGCGTTTACTCCCCATCCAGCCCTCGGATCGGCTTGATGGTGCCCCACTGCCGGCAGGAAGGGCATTGCCAGAACAGCGAATGGGTGGCAAAGCCGCACTGACGGCACTTGTGGGTCGACTTGATCTTGATCTGCTCACCGACCAACTGTTGCAGCAGCTCCAGGCTCTCCTTGGCAGGCCCCTCCTCGGCACTGGCCAACTGGAAACCGACCAGCTGATAGAAGCCCTTCATGGAGGGGTGGCGACGCAGTTGGCGCAGCACCAGGGCCCGGGCCTGGCTCAACCCATCGCGGGCCTCCACCAGATTGGCCAGCGCCAGGGTCACGCTGACCCCCGCATGATCCTCTACCGCTTTTTCAAGCAGCGGGATCAGCTCCTGGCTGCGACCAAGCTGGCGATAGCATTCGAGCAGTTTCGGCATGGCTTCGGAGGCAAAGTCGATATCCTGCTCGAACACCCGCAGGAGCTCCTTGGCCGCATCCTCGAACCTGCCCTCCTCCATCGCCAGATCCGCCAGCCGCAAGCTGGCGCGGGCACAGGCCGGGTGGGCACCGAGCGCACGCTTGAGCTTGGTGATGCCCGCAGGCTTGTCGCCATCGCGCAAGGCACTCTCCGCCTGTTCGCAATAGAAGTGGGAAATGGGCTCGGCCAGCTTCTTGCCCTGGAACTTCTGCAGACGCACCGCCACGGCGATGGCATTGTCCCAGTCACGCAACTGCTGATGAATGATCAGGAGCTGTGCCAGAGCCGTCTCTTCGAAATCGCTGTCATCACACAGCTCTTTCCAGAGTGCTTCGGCCCGATCGAGCAATCCGGCAGCCAGAAAGTCACGGGCCAGCTCCTGCAAGGCAAGCTGACGCTGCTCACGGGTCAGCTGACGGGCGACCAGGTTCTGGTGGATCTTGATGGCGCGATCGACCTCGCCCCGTTGACGGAACAGGTTGCCGAGGGAGAGGTGGGTTTCGATGGTTTCGCTGTCGACTTCCAGCAGCTGGATAAAGAGATCCACCGCCTTGTCCGACTCGTCAGAGAGCAAATAGTTGAGGCCCGCCACGTACTGGCGGGAAAACTGGTTACTCTGTTGCTGGGTGTCCTGGCGAACACTCCTGCGGCCCATGTACCAGCCATAACCGGCGGCGATGGGCAACAGCAGGAAAAGCAGTTCAAGCATCGAGGGACATTATTCCTTGGTTGTCGACCGGGCAAGCTCCAACTCGCGAGATTGACGACGCATGGTTCGGTTCAGGGTGCGATTTTGCAGTTTGAGACGCAGGAACAGCAGACCAAATACCAGCCAGCCCAGCAGAAAACCGCCGGCGAAGAAGAACCCCAGCAACATGGAGAGCGAGAACTCCCCCTGGGCAATCAGGTAGTTGAACTGCACCAGCTGACCATTTTGAGAACCGATGGCAAGGGTCAGGACAAACACCAGCACCAGTGGAATGAGGGCCAAGATACGCTTCATGGGAGCTCCCTGTCTGTAGCGAATGAGTGACTGATTATCCTTAAAATCACAGGCAGACTCTAGCGCGAATGGGAAAAGAGTGTGAGAAACCCGACAACGGGCAGACTCCAGGCCATAAAAATGAAAAAGGCATACTCAGGTATGCCGTTTTCTGCATTATTCGATGATGTTGACGCGTTCGCGCAACTCTTTGCCAGGTTTGAAGTGCGGGACATATTTCCCGGTCAGTTCAACCTTGTCCCCGGTCTTGGGGTTGCGACCCACGCGGGGCGCACGATAGTGCAGCGAGAAACTGCCAAATCCTCGGATTTCAATCCGGTCGCCGTTTTGCAAGGTCGATGCCATCTGCTCAAGGATCTCCTTGATTGCGGCTTCGACATCCTTGGCCGGCATATGCATGCGGCTGGCTGCCAGTTGTTCGATGAGATCTGATTTGGTCATAAGGTTAAATCTCCTTCCCCGATCACATGCAATAATCATTTTGCCAAGATAAAAAAGGGCGGCGCAATGCCGCCCTTTTCTTGCATCAAGGATTACTCACCCTTGGCGGCTTTGAACGCTTCCATCATGGCATTGCTGAACACAACTTCTTCTTGTTGGTTCAGGCTGTCGATGGCAACACGCTCGTCAGCCTCGTCCTTGGCACGGACAGACAGGCTCACGGTGCGGTTCTTGCGATCAACGCCCATGAATTTGGCTTCAACTTCGTCACCAACAGACAGCACCAGAGTGGCGTCTTCTACGCGGTCACGAGCAGCGTCGGAGGCACGCAGGTAGCCTTCTACGCCGTCAGCCAGTTCGATCACGGCACCCTTGGCATCAACCTCGGTAACCTTGCCCTTCACAATAGCACCTTTCTTGTTGTCAGACAGGTACTTATTGAACGGGTCTTCTTCGATCTGCTTGACGCCCAGGGAGATGCGCTCACGCTCCGGGTCCACTTGCAGAACAACGGCTTCGATCTCGTCGCCCTTCTTGAATTCACGCACGGCTTCTTCGCCCTGGTTGTTCCAGGAGATGTCAGACAGGTGAACCAGGCCGTCGATGCCGCCATCCAGACCGATGAAGATACCGAAGTCAGTGATGGACTTGATCTTGCCGGAAACACGGTCGCCCTTGGCGTGAGTTTCGGCAAACAGCTGCCACGGGTTGGATTTGCACTGCTTCAGACCCAGGGAGATACGACGACGCTCTTCGTCGATGTCCAGAACCATCACGTCAACCACGTCGCCAACGTTGACAACCTTGGACGGGTGGATGTTCTTGTTGGTCCAATCCATCTCGGATACGTGTACCAGGCCTTCAACGCCTTCTTCGATTTCAACGAAGCAGCCGTAGTCGGTCAGGTTGGTCACGCGGCCAGACAGACGGGTGGTCTCCGGGTAACGCTTGGCGATAGCAACCCAGGGATCTTCGCCCAGCTGCTTCAGGCCCAGGGATACACGGGTACGCTCGCGGTCGAACTTCAGAACCTTGACAGCGATTTCGTCGCCAACGTTGACGATTTCGGAAGGATGCTTAACGCGCTTCCACGCCATGTCGGTGATGTGCAGCAGGCCGTCAACACCGCCCAGATCTACGAATGCACCGTAGTCGGTCAGGTTCTTGACGATACCCTTAACTTCTTGACCTTCTTGCAGGTTGGCCAGCAGGCTTTCACGCTCGGAGGTGTTCTCGGTCTCGATCACGGCACGACGGGAAACCACAACGTTGTTGCGCTTCTGGTCCAGCTTGATGACTTTGAACTCGAGTTCTTTGTTTTCCAGGTGAGCGGTGTCACGGATCGGACGCACGTCAACCAGAGAACCCGGCAGGAAGGCACGGATGCCGTTCAGTTCAACGGTGAAACCACCCTTGACCTTGCCGTTGATGATACCGATAACGGTAGCTTGCTCTTCGTAAGCTTTTTCAAGCTGCAGCCAGGCTTCGTGGCGCTTGGCTTTTTCGCGGGACAGCTTGGTTTCGCCGAAACCATCTTCGATAGAGTCCAGAGCCACGTCAACGGAGTCACCTACGTTGATTTCCAGCTCGCCCATGGCGTTCTTGAATTCTTCAGCCGGGATAGCAGACTCGGATTTCAGACCGGCATCAACCAGTACGAAACCGTTCTCGATAGCAACGACAGTGCCCTTGACGATGGAACCTTGACGGGTTTCAACGGCGTTCAGGGACTCTTCAAAGAGTTGAGCAAAAGATTCGATCATTGTTTATGTCACAAATGAAACATCCACTTGCAATCCGGCACAAGCGGGGTTGTTTTAAATTATCTGCGCCATCCTTGGTGCAGACGACTGACATCAGTTTGCGCTGACATCACCAAGTTGTTGCTCTGCATAGGCAAGCACCGTTGCCAGCACTTCATCTATGGTCATGGACGTTGAGTCTACAACAAGAGCATCTTCCGCGGGTTTCAGGGGAGCGACGGCGCGATTTCTGTCGCGATCGTCACGTTCCCGAATCTCGGTTAAAAGACGCTCAAAGTTAACATCAAAGCCCTTATCTTGCAACTGCTTATAGCGGCGCTGGGCCCGCTCCTCGGCGCTGGCGTCGAGGAAAATCTTCACATCCGCCTCGGGGAAAACCACTGTACCCATGTCGCGACCGTCGGCGATGAGACCGGGGGCTTGGCGAAATGCTCGCTGACGGCGCAGCAGGGCTTCACGTACCCGGGGAAACGCCGCGATTTTGCTGGCCGCGTTGCCCACTTCTTCAGTACGAATGGTGCGGGAAACATCCTCCCCTTCGAGGATCACCTTGACCAGCTCCCCTTCTACCTGGAATTGCACATCCAGATT
This sequence comes from Aeromonas sp., assembly GCF_050252055.1. Classification (NCBI taxonomy): domain Bacteria; kingdom Pseudomonadati; phylum Pseudomonadota; class Gammaproteobacteria; order Aeromonadales; family Aeromonadaceae; genus Aeromonas; species Aeromonas sp. The sequence continues at coordinate 215,140 of NZ_JBFWLQ010000003.1, forward strand.
GGCGGCCAGGGGAACCAATGCGGCTTCGGAATCGAGCTCCACATCGTGATGCAGGGCTGCCAGGGAGAGCACCCGGTAGATGGCACCGGAATCGAGCAGGTGCCAGCCCAGTTTTTCAGCCAGCAACTGGCACAAGGTGCCTTTTCCTGCTCCACTTGGGCCATCAATAGTCATCACGGGGGCCATCTGAGCCATAACGTTTCTCCTGCGCACTCGGCATCTTGACTGGTTGCACACATCCCTGTCGGGATGGGTTAATGGGCGCCGATTATACCCGAATGCGCCGTCGCTGGCAGTTGTCAGGGCACACAATTGCGCAAAAGTCGTCGTGATTGCACCTATTCTGACCAATCGGGTTAACCCACTTCTCACGCAAGGTTTTGTTCTTATGGTTGTTCCGAACAATGCGCGCTAAACTGGCCGCCCTTTTTTAAGCAGCTGTAGTCAGGAGCAACCATATGAGCAGCGTTACCCTCGTGGCCAAATCCAAGTTGCCGACCCCCTGGGGCACTTTCACGCTGGTTGGTTTTCAGGAAACCGGCACGGGCAAGGATCATGCCGCGCTGGTGATGGGCGATATCGCAGACGGCGAACCCGTGCTGGGACGCATTCATTCCGAGTGTCTGACCGGGGATGCCCTGTTCAGTCTGCGTTGTGACTGCGGCTTCCAATTGCAGGCCGCGCTGGAAAACATCGCCAAGGCGGGCCGCGGCGTCCTGCTGTATGTCCGTCAGGAAGGGCGAGGCATCGGCTTGCTCAACAAGATCCGGGCCTATCATCTGCAGGATCAGGGGGCCGATACCGTGGAGGCCAACGTGGCGCTTGGCTTTGCCGCCGACATGCGCGACTACACCATCTGTGCCGACATGCTCAAGGCGCTCGAGGTCAAGTCCCTGCGCCTGATGACCAACAACCCGCGCAAGTTGAAGGCGATGGAATCCTTTGGCATCCCGGTGGCGGAGCGCGTGCCCCTTCAGGAAGGTCGCAATCCCCACAACGAGTTTTATCTCTCCACCAAGGCAAACAAGCTGGATCACCTGTTCAAGAAGTAAGGTTGCATCCACCTTGTCAGCATACGCCTCCAGATTGGAGGCGTTTTTATTGGTGATACCACTCAATCATTGAGTATCTGTAGCGCAATGGTGAGAAACATCCCCTTGTGCCAGCAAAAAATCCCGCAATGCCCGGTTCGCCATGGAGAGCGGATCCCCCCGTCGCCAGGCTACGCAGAGATCCAGGAAGATGGGGGGTGAAAAAGGGATGCCGGTGAGGGCCGACTCCTCTTCCAGCGCCATGCGCAGGAAGGTGGTCACGGCGAATCCCTGACGCACCACCGCCTTGAGCAGCGGGATGAGATTGCTTTCGAACGCGATGTCAGGCTCTACCCCCAGCCCCTGCGCCAACACCTCCATGTGTTCCCTGTGGTAGAAGCCTCGCCGGAACATGGCGAGCTCCTGGCCGAAGAACTGTGGCAGCGAGACCGACTCAGCGCCACGCAGGGGGTGCTCCTCCCCCACCACCATCAGCATCTCTTCCCGCAGCAGCTGCGCCCCCTCGAGGGCCGGTGGCAGATCGCTGGTGATGAGGATGGCGAGATCCAGACTGCCATCCACCATGCGGCTGAGCAGCTCCCGGGTGCCCGCCTCCTCCACCCGGATCTTCAAACCGGGGTAGCGATGCTTGAACGCCATCAGGATTGGCGGGAAATAATAGGATCCCATCATGTAGGGGATGCCGATGCGCACCTCCCCCCGCTCCAGCCCCTTGAGCTCGGCCATCTCGGCCTCGGCCTGGTGCATCTGGCGCAGCAGCCGTTCGGCGTGGCGACAGAGGACCTCTCCCTCCGGGGTGAGGCGCACGCTGCGGTCCTGCCGGTCAAACAGCCGCAGATCGAGCTGCTGCTCCAGCTTGGCGATGGCCATGCTGACGGCAGGCTGGGCCACGTTCAGCCCCTGGGCCGCCCTGGTGAAGGAGCCGGCATCGCGCACCGCCAGCAGGTATCCGAGCTGTTTCAGGTCCATATCAATTTCATTTATCAGAGTGATAACTTAAATATATTATATTTATACGTTTCGTCGCACTACCCTGCACAAAAGTCGTCGGGACAACTCCATATGATCGAAGTAGGCAGTCGCGAATGGATACGCGCCACCCTGGCCCTCAGCCTGGGTTCCTTCCTGGTATTCCTCAATCTCTACCAGACCCATCCCCTGCTGCCGCTCCTGGCAGAGGTCTTCTCCGTCAGCGCCCTGTCCGCCAGCTGGACGCTGGCAGGCTGCACCGCAGGGCTTGCAGGCTCCCTGCTCGTCTGTGCCCGTCTGGCTGATCGGTTCGGACGGCGGCGGATCATGCTGTGGACCCTGGCGGCCGCCATCCTGCTCTCCCTGTGCATCCCCTGGGTCACCCACTTTGATGTGCTGGTGAGCCTGCGCATCCTGCAAGGCGTCCTGCTGGCAGGGCTGCCCGCCACCGCCATTGCCTACATGGGGGAAGAGTTCAGCAAACGTGCCCTGATCGTAGCCGTCGGCGTCTATATCGCGGCCAACTCCCTGGGGGGCATCGCGGGCCGGGTGGTCGGCGGTCTGCTGGCTGGCTGGTTTGGTGACTGGCAGCACACCTTCCTCGGTATCGGGATCATCAGCCTCGCCCTGCTGCCACTGGTCATCTGGCTGCTGCCCGCCCAGCGCTGCTTCGTGGCCGTGGAGGCAGCGTCTGGGCAACTGCGCCGCGCCATCCAGAGTCACCTTGGCAACCCCTTGCTGGTGGGGGCCTATCTCATCGGCGGCCTCAACTTCATGGTCTTCCTGAACCAGTACAGCTATCTCACCTTCCTGCTGGCCAAGGCCCCCTTCTCCCTGCCGACCCAGTGGCTCGGCATGCTGTTTCTGACCTACCTCACCGGTACCGTCGCCTCTTCACTGAGCGGCCGCGGGGCCCATCGCTGGGGAGCACAACGTCTGCTGCTGGCGGGAATAACCTTGATGGCACTCGGCAGCCTGGCCCTGTTGCAGGGGAGCCTTGTCGCCATCATCGGGGGATTGCTTGTCTCGAGCTTCGGCTTCTTCCTGGCCCACGCCTGTGCCAGCGCCTGGGTCGGCCAGCACGTGGAGCACAACCGGGCGCTCGCCTCGTCGCTCTATCTGGTGGGGTACTACCTGGGAGCCAGTCTGGGCGGGCTTTATCTGCATCCCTTCTGGGAGCAAGGGGGGCTATGGGGTCTGGTGCTCGGCATCGAGCTGGTGTTGATGATCACCGCCGGGTTGAGCCTCTGGCTCGGTCACTTGAAAGGACGTGTGGCGCCCGCTTGTGCGTTGACGCCACAGGATCAGGCTCCCGTCAACGGGTCCTTCCCTCACAGACCGTCATAATAGTCCGCCGGTACCGGCACCACGGCGCCGGTGCAGAGCTCTTCGTCGATCACCTCCTCAAGCGGGCGCAGATGAAACTTGATCTGCCCGGAGGGCAGCATCAATCCTATATCCGGATTGCGTCCGTCATCGATGTTGCCGGTCTTGAAGGGGACATCCGGATGCGTCGTCACCAAGGTCGTGAGCGAGGGCACCACCAGCTCGATATGTTCGAGCCCGGCCTGATGGCTTCGACCCGCCTTGGGGGCGGCCAGTTCGATGCAGGGGACGGTCACCTGCTCCCAGCAGACAGGCTGGTGCAAGCGATAGGTGGCGATGGGACGACCGCCTATCATCCCCTCCACCAGCAAGACTCCGTGGGCGGCCAGCACCGCTTTCAACTCCAGATATTCCGGCAGGGTGGCGGCGCGGTAGCAGAGGTGATCCACCACGGGGGAGTCCTTGACTCCCATGACGGCATGCATTTCCGTGAGCAGTTGGCAAACAAATGGGGCCATGGGCCCCAGTGTGGAATCCAGTGGATGTGACATGATCACCATTTCTTCTTGGGTTGGAACAGGACGTCCAGTTCGTCCGTCTCTTTGTCCTTGATGTTTTGCAGCTCCTTCTCGCTGTGCTGCTGCAGGTGTTCTTCCAGCTGGCGCATCCCCTGACGCATGTCCTCTTCCCGCGCCAGCAGGTAGGGATCCTTGTCGGTGACATTGGCCAGCGCCCCCAGTCCCTTGGTGTAGAGCTGGCGGCAGGTGCCGTACTGCCCCTGGATCTGGGCATCCATGGCCCGCTTGAGCAGGTTGGCGATGTTGATCTTGAGCTGCATCAGCTCGAGGCGGCGATCCTCCTGGGCAAAGCCCTGAGGATCTATCTTGCCCTTGTTGTGCTCGACCCGCAGCACGGCCCGCATCTTCTTGGCCAGTTGCAGCATCTGGATGGCCTGGCGGTCGGACTCCGGCGTCTTGAAATGCCCCTCGTCCTGGCTGCTGTAGTTCTCCTGCACGTTCTTGATCTGGAGCTGGACGTCGGCGATGCGCTGCTTGACCTGCGCATTGGGCATCACCAGCGCGATGGCGCGGTAGGCATCCAGGATGCGATGTTGCAACAGCAGCACCATGTTTTTGGAAAAGGGCACCAGGTTGACGTTCAGCAACACCTCTTCAGTCTCGTCTGCCACCGCCTTGTGACGGGCAATGGCCTGGCGCTTGTCCGATTCGGCCTTCTGCTTGTATTGCTGCACCACGTTATAGGCGATGACCAGAAACAGGAGTGCGCCGATTGACAGCAATATCAGGGTTAAAATCATAGGGTGTTCACACTCCAGTCCCAATCCAATTGCGAGATCCTACAACAGCTTAGCCTCATAGGGTAGCGCCCAGATCCCGTATTGCCTCACAAGAACGCTCCCAGGCGGTGACCGCATCCGGTGCGTCTTGCTCCATATCGCCCGCCGCCCCCATTACTTGAGGCAAAAACCCTTCGACTGCAGGAATCCCAGCATGAAGGGCCTCGCCTCCTTGCCCAGGATCCCCCTGATCTGCCCGCTCCAGGTCTGATCCTTGTTGTTGCTGCTGCGGGCCTGGTAGTAGTCGTGGATCTGCCCGTCGTACCGGGCCAGCAGGGCGCGGTCCAGGGTGGCAGGATAGCGGTTCTCGTGCACCACCAGCGCCCGGGGCAGCCGCGGTTTTTGCTCCGGCCGCTGGGCGGGATGACCCAGGCAAAGGCCAAACAGCGGGATCACCTGATGGGGCAGACCCAGCACCTCGCTCACCTTGGCCGGGTTGTTGCGAATGCCGCCGATATAGACCCCGCCCAGCCCAAGTGACTGGGCCGCCAGCAAGGCATTTTGCGCCATCAGGGCACCGTCGATGGCCCCGATCATGAGCTGCTCCACAAAGCCGGTGCGGGCCTCCGGCACTATCTGGCTGTGACGATGGTAGTCGGCGCAAAACACCAGAAACTCCGCCGCCTCGACCACATAGGCCTGATGACCGGCCAGCTCCGCCAGGGTGGCCCGCAGCCCCTTGTCAGTGACCCGGATGATGCTGTTGGCCTGGAGGAAGCTGGAGCTCGCGGCGCTCTGGGCGGCGCTCAGGATCTGATCCAGCTGCTCTGCGCTGACGGGCTCTGGGGTGAACTGGCGAATGGAGCGATGGGAAAGAATGAGATCGATGGTCGGGTTCATGGTACCTCCGGGATGAAGGTCACACTCTACCCAAAAAAAGCGGGGGGCCCAAGGCCCCCCGTCACCCTCAAGGGGCAGGATAGACATAGGGGGCCTGCAACCCAAGCGGGAACCCCAGCGCCCAGTAGATCAGCAGGAAGCCCGTCCAGCTCACCAGGAAGGCCAGGGAGTAAGGCAGCATCATGGAGACCAGGGTGCCGATGCCTGTGCTCTTCACATACTGCTGGCAATAGACCACCACCAGGGGGAAAAAGACCATCAGCGGGGTGATGATGTTGGAGGCGGAATCCCCCACCCGATACGCGGCCTGAGTCAGCTCGGGCGAGATCCCCACCGCCATCAGCATGGGCACCAGAATGGGGCTGATGAGGGCCCACTTGGCGGAGGCCGAGCCCACCACCAGGTTGACGGTGGCCGTCAGCAGTATGATGCCGACGATGGTCACCTCTCCCGGCAGCGCCAGGGCGTGAAGCACCTCGGCACCGGAGAGCGCCAGCAGGGTACCGAGGTTGGAATCCCCGAACGCCTTGATGAAGAGGGCGCAGAAGAAGGCCATCACCATGTAGGAGCCCATCTTGTTCATGGTGGCCGACATGGCGTCGATCACATCCTTGCCGCTCTTGAAACTGCCAGCGACAAAGCCATAGACGATCCCGGGCAGGATGAAGAGCAGGAAAATGAGGGGCACGATGGACTTCATCACCGGTGCGGCGAAAGTGGTGAGGGAACCGTCCGGTGCCCGCATCGGCGAGTCGCCGGGGGCCAGCGCCAGCCCCAGCAGCACCACGGCCGCCAGCATGGCGAACCCGGCCCAGTTGAAGGCCCGGCTTTCCTGGGCGCTGTAACGGCCCATCTCGTCGGCGCTCTCCAGATCCTCGTTGAGGGGCACTTGCTTGAGGCGCGGCTCGACAATCTTCTCGGTGACAAACCAGCCCACGCAGATGATCAGCAAGGAAGAAGCGCCGGTGAAGATGATATTGCACAGGGTGTTGACCATGTAGTCAGGGTCGAACAACTGGGCTGCAGACTGCGTGAACCCCTGAAGCAGCGCATCGCCGCCGGAGGGCAGGAAGTTGGCGGCAAACCCGCCGGAAACCCCGGCAAAGGCTGCGGCAATCCCCGCCAGCGGGTGGCGACCCGCCGCATGGAAGATGATGCCGCCAATGGGGATCACCAGCACATAGCCCGCATCGGCGGCGGTATGGCTGACGATGGCCACCAGGATCAGCATGGGGGTCAGAAAGCGCGCCGGCGTCACCTTGAGCAGCTTCTTGAGCCCGGTGTTGATGAAGCCGGACTGTTCAGCCACCCCGACCCCCAGCATGGCCACCAGCACGATGCCAAGGGGAGCAAACCCGGTGAACGTGGTGACCATGCTGGCGAGAAAGTCCGCCAGCCCTGCCCCGGTCAACAGGTTGTTGATGACCACGGCCTCTCCGGTGCGGGGATTGACCAGATCGAAGGAGAACTGGGAGCCTATCCAAGAGCCGACCCAGACGATCAGCAAGGCATAGAGGAAGAGCATGGCGGGATCCGGCAGCTTGTTGCCCGCCTTCTCGACCCCGTTCAGAAAGCGGTTCAACCAGCCGTTGGGAGGGGCCGGACGCTCGTTCACTGCAGCTTGACTCATTATGGTGATACTCCATTACCAAGGAATGAGCGCGCATACTAGCGATAACGTCTAATGGATCCCATGATATGAGACAAAAATTCGATTAATTATGTTTAATTTGGCATCTCGCACTTCATAAATGGGAGATGCCGCACATTTATCGACAACTTGCTCAATGGTTTGCGAGGGGGTAGCGACCCAGTCGGCACTGTACAGCGAACCCCGCCGCCGCCACCTCTTCCGGGGTCATGGGACGGCTGAACAGGAACCCCTGGAAGACATGGCAACCCTGGGTCTGCAGGGCCGCGAGCTCGTGCTCCTCCTCCACCCCTTCCGCCAGGATCCCGAGCCCCAGACTGGTGGCCATGGCCACCGTCGCCCGGATCACCGGCAGGTTGAGTCCCACCACGAAGGAGCGGTCCAGCTTGATGGTGTCGATGGGCAACCGGTTGAGGTAGGCCAGGGAGGAGTAGCCCGTCCCGAAGTCGTCGATGGCGATCTTGATCCCCTGCTCGCTCAGGGCGTCGAGGATCTCGATGCACCCCTTCATGTCGAGCATCAGCACCGTCTCGGTCAGCTCCAGGGTCAGCAGCGCCGCCTCCACCGAGAATACCTCGAGCAGTTGGGCCACCAGCTCCGGCAAACTGGCAGAGAGCTGGAAGCCCGAGAGATTGACTGACACCGGCACCCTCACCCCGTCCTGTCGCTGCCACTCCCCCATCTGGGCCAATGCGGTGGAAAGCACCCAGCTTCCGATTTCCCGGATGAGCCCCATCTCTTCGGCCAGCGGAATGAACTCCGCCGGCGACACATGGCCAAGCACGGGATTGTACCAGCGTACCAGGGCCTCGAAACCGATGACCCGACCTTGCGCCACATCCACCTGGGGCTGATAGCGCAGGCTGAGCTCCCCCCGACCGACGGCCTTGGCCAGAAACTGCTTCAGGGTCAGCTTGCGATGCAGGCTTTGCTGCATGCTGGGGGTGAAGCGCTGCCAGCGAAGCCGCCCCATCTGCTTGGCCTGGTACATGGCCATGTCGGCACGGGTGATGAGGTTGTCGCCGTCATCCGCGTCGTCCGGGTAGATGGCGATGCCGATGCTGCCGCCGATGGTGACCTCGGGGACACCACTCAGCTGCAGTGGCTTGCTCATCTGGGAGAGCATGAGATCCGCCACCTCCTGGGCCCGATCGCTCGCCTGGTTGAGGGGCACCAGGGCGGTGAACTCGTCCCCGCCAAGGCGCGCCAGCTCCACGTCCCGCGGGCAGATCTGCTTTAGCCGTCCGGCGACCCGCTCCAGCAGGCGATCCCCTGCCTTGTGGCCGTAGTTGTCATTGACCAGCTTGAAGTTGTCCAGATCCATGAACACCAGGGCAAAGCGCCCCCCGAGGCCGCAATAGGCTTCCAGGGATTTCATCAGGCCGTAGCGGTTGAGCAGCCCGGTGAGGGAGTCGTGCCAGGCCAGGTGGCGATGCTCCAGCTCTTCGAGCTTGCGATCCGTGATGTCCCGCATGGTCAGCAGGATCCGTGCCCCCTGCTGGATATGGCGAAACTGGTACTGGAACCAGCGCATCCCTTTCTGGGTGCGACACTCCCCTTCGGCCACCACTTCGTCCAGACGGGAGAGGCGACGATAGAAGGCCTCGTCCGCACCGGAGAAGATCTGGGGCAGCGTCAGAATGCCGGTGCCAAAGCACATGTCGAAGTGATGGTTGCCGCTCTCGAGGCGCCCCTCGTTGTCAAAGAGACAGGCCAGGGTGTCGCCGGTGGCGAGGGAGGACTCCTGATAGAGGGTGTCGGCATCGATGACCGCTTCCGCCATCATCATCTGCCTTCCGGCAAGCTGGATCCCGGAAAGACGCAGATAGACCTGCTTCTTGACCCCCTTGGGCGAGAGGGTCCACCACTCGTTGTAACTGCGCTCCTGCTGGAAATCGCCGAGATAGCGCTGCAGCAGCAGATCGATGGCGGCGGCCATGTCGGCGGAGAAATCCCGGGACTTCAGCTCGGCCAGGGAGCTCGCCTCCCAGAGCCCGAGGGCAGCATCGTTGGCCCAGTAAATATGATGACGCTGGATGTCATAGACCCAGACCGGCGTGTGGAGGACATCCATCACGGTGAGCAGGCGTTCGTCTAGCGTATTCATGTTGAGTGATGATTCATGCTGAAAGCTCATGGTCGAACCAGTCGCTTGCGCCCCCTGACAGGAGCATTCACGCTGGTACAAAATCCGTTCCGGCCCATAATCGGATAACAAACGGATGAAAAAAGGCCGAAATCATATGAAAACGCTACATGTGATCCCCATGGTACGAAGAAATGGACTCACACTGGTATTGTTGGGCATGGTGATAACCATTGCTATGATTTTTATACTTTTTTTTCTTCGTGAACAACTACTAATCCCCGCCATTTCCCTCCTCCTGGCGGGACTGATGACAATTCTTGTCGGGGTCTGGAAACTGGGTGAGCCTCATTTTAGTCTCTCTTTGTGTCAGGACTGCCTGCAATACCATCACAAGTACGGCGGCTGGATCCTGAAATGGAGAAATATTCAGCGAATTGACCAACCACGTATCCATTTGGGGTGGGATCTGGTGGAGCTGCCCTACATCGGTTTGAAAATAAAGGATTACGACGCTTTTTTGACGCTGATCACACCCCGGCTCGCCGTCCGTCTGCTGACCGAGCAGCGCGCCGTGCTGATGCAGGCCATGCGAAGCGAGCGCTCCGACTGCCCGACCGGAGGGTGCGGCAGTGGGCTCCTGGGAGAGGGACTGCTGGAGGAGAGCCGCTTCTGCTCACCCTCCGGCCAGCGCTATGAGGGGGTGATCGCCATGCTCGGCAACCGCATGGCACGGCTGCGTGATCTGTTGGGGTACGATCTGCTGGTGCCCGACAACAGCCTGGACAGATCCCCTGAAGATTTCGTCCATCTGCTCCAGCAATACCAGCGCGAGTCGAATCTAATCCAGATCAATTAAACGCCGGATTGCGCTTGCCAAGCCCGGTGACTCTTCATAAGGTCACTGGCTTGTTACAGCCAGAACACCCCCTAAAACCGCTTATGAAGTACATCGAAGAGTTCTATCTGTTCGTCAAGGTGGTGCAAGAGGGCGGTTTCTCCCACGCCGCCGCTGCGCTGGGCATGCCGACCGGCACCATCAGTCGACGTATCTCCCAACTGGAAGAGCAGCTCGGATGCAGCCTGCTGCACAGATCCACCCGCAAGCTGCGTCTCACGGACGAAGGGCTGCGCTATTACGAGCGCCTCTGTACCCCCCTTGCGGAAATAGAGCAGGCCACCGGCGAAATTCGGGGTGAGGAGACGGACATCAGCGGCCTCATCCGCCTCGCGGCCCCCATCGCCCTCTCCAACACCATCCTGGTCGACATGCTGGTGGACTTCGGCCTGCGCTATCCCGGGGTACAATTCGACATCCGCCAGTCCAACGACCATGCCCTCCAGGCGGATCAGGACAGGGACCTGGTCTTTTTCAACGGCGAGCTCCCCCAGACCCTGCCCAACGCCCTCTGTCTGGGTCACATCCAGTACGGTCTGTTCGCCTCCCCCCTCTATCTGGAGAAGATGGGTGTGCCCTCCCACCCGACCCAGCTGGAAGAGCACGATCTCATCTACTGCTGGCCCCACCAGCACTGGCAACTGAGCGGGCGGGACGAACAGACGATCTGCATCAAGCGCACTCCCCGCCTTTGCATCGACCAGACCCAGGCCGCCGTACGGGCAGCCCAGCGCCACCTCGGCATCGTCAACGCCCCGCAGCACTATGTGCACCCCTTCCTGCAAGATGGTCAGCTCGTCCCCGTCCTGCCGGACTGGCAGTCGGGAAAACGTCCCTTCTACATGCTCCATTGTCAGCCCCGGTTCACCCCGTTGCGTGTTAAGATGTTCGCCGATTTCGTCGAGAAGCACTCCGAGCGCTATCGTACCCGCCAGCAGAACGATCAATTTTCACCGGCGCAGCCGCTGCCCGTTGCATCTGACGGCTGATGACCCACACTTAGCGCAATCCTCGTTGCACAGGTCGGCTAACACTATGAATGTATTGATATGTGATGACTCCGGGTTCGCGCGCAAACAGCTGGTGCGCGCCCTGCCCGCCGATTGGGGTGTCACCTTGCACCAGGCCGCGGACGGACTGGAAGGGGTCGAGCAGATCCTGATGGGGCACGGGGACCTGATCTTTCTCGATCTCACCATGCCGGAGATGGACGGTTATGGCGTGCTCGAGACCCTCAAGCGAGAGGGGGTGCGCAGCAAGGTGATCGTGGTTTCCGGCGACATCCAGCCGGAAGCCCATGAGCGTGTCATGGCTCTTGGCGCCCTCGATTTCATCAAGAAGCCGGCTTCCCCGGACACCCTCCTTGCCTTGCTCAAGCGCCACGGTCTGTGGCAATCAGCCACCCAGGTGACGGCCATCCAGCCCCAGCCCGTCGCCAGCCACCAGGCTGCCCAGAGCAGCATCCAGTTCACCCCCGAGCTGCGGGATGTCTATCAGGAGCTGGCCAACGTCGCCATGGGCCAGGGGGCGGATCTTCTGGCCCGCCTGCTCGGCGCCTTCGTGCTGCTCCCCATCCCCAACGTCAACGTGCTGGAGGTCTCCGAGCTGCACATGGCGCTCTCGGCCGCCGCCGAGTCGGAGACGCTCTCTGCGGTCTGCCAGGGCTTCATCGGGGCCGGGATCGCCGGGGAGGCCCTGCTGCTGTTCCACGATGCCAGCTTCCAGGACCTGGCCCGCCTGATGAACCATCAGGGGGAGCTGGATCACGGCGCCGAGCTGGAACTGCTGATGGACACCGCCAACGTGCTGATCGGTGCCTTCCTGCGCGGCTACGCCAACCAGCTCGACACCCCTTTTAGCCAGGGTCACCCCGTGGTGCTGGGCCAGCACAGGCCCATTCAGGATCTCATTCGGACCAACCAGAGCCGCTGGCGCCGCACTCTGGCCATCGAGATCAACTATCGGGTGCAGGGCTATGCGGTACAGTGCGATCTCTTGCTGCTGTTTACCGAAGATTCCATCGCCACCATGAACAACAAGATCATGCACATGCTCTGACCGCCCCGCGGCAACAACCACCAGGAGTGACCATGGACATTCGGGAGTTTCATTGGCTGATGAACATCGTCCAGAATCTGGACGTGGGGCTGGTCGTGCTCGACAGGGAGTACCGGATCCAGGTGTGGAACGGCTTCATGGAGAGTCACAGCGGCCGGCTGGCAGGCGAAGTGCGCGATCAGGGGCTGTTCTCGCTCTTCCCCGATGTGGACAAGACCTGGTTCGAGCGCAAGGCCAACATGGTGTTCAAGCTCAACAACCGTGCCTTCAGCACCTGGGAGCAGCGCCCCTACCTGTTGCGCTTCTCCAACTACCGCCCCATCACGGGATCGGCCCCCTACATGTACCAGAACCTGACCCTGGTGCCGCTGGCCGACTTCGCCGGAGAGGTCACCCACCTGGCCATCATGATCTATGACGCCACCGACGAGGCCATGCTGATCACCGGCCAGCGCCAGGGATGACCGACCCGGCCATGACAATAAGGGCGCCCGATGGCGCCCTTATTGTTGCGATAGGAAATGGCGTCAGCCACTCAGGTACTCGGTGAAGGCGTCGATCACCTCGTCGATGTCATCGTCGGTGATCTGCAGGTGGGTCACCAGCCTGAGCTCCCCGTAGCCGGAGAAGAGAATACCGCGCTCCTTCATGAAACCCAGCAAGGTGGCGGGATCCCCCTGGGTCAGGCGCAGGAATACCATGTTGGTCTGCACCTCACCCATGTTGAGTGTGATGCCTGGCAACGCGGCCAGCCCCTCTGCCAGACGCCTGGCGCGGCGATGATCATCCGCCAGCCGGGCAACATGCTGATCCAGCGCGAACAGGGCGGCCTGGGCCAGGATCCCTCCCTGGCGCATGCCGCCCCCCAGCATCTTGCGCAGCCGTCTGGCGCGGGCGATGAACGCAGCCGATCCCACCAGCAGGGAACCCACCGGTGCCCCCAGTCCCTTGGAGAGGCAGACAGAGATGCTGTCAAAAGGCGCCGCGATGGCGGCCACCGGCTCCCCGCTTGCCACCACCGCATTGAAGAGGCGAGCCCCGTCCAGGTGCAGCTTCAGCCCCTTCTCGTCGACGAATTCGCGCATGGCGCGCAGGTAGGTCAATGGCAGCACCTTGCCGTTATGGGTATTTTCCAGGCAGACGAGGCGCGTCTGGACGAAATGGGGATCATCGGGAGCGATGGCCCCCCGCACATCCTCGATGGCCAGAGTGCCGTCCGCCTGCATGGGGACGGATTGCAGGGCCACCGAGCCCAGCACGGCAGAGCCCTGGGCCTCATAGCGATAGATGTGGGAGGCCGCCCCCAGCACGGCCCCTTCCCCACGCTGGCAGTGACTCATCATGGCCAGCAGGTTGGACATGGTGCCGGAGGGCACGAACAGGGCCGCCTCCTTGCCAAGCAGTTCGGCGCCGTGGCGCTCCAGCGCATTGATGCTGGGATCTTCCCCATAGACATCGTCTCCCACCTCGGCATGCAGCATGCTCTGGCGCATGGCTTCCGTGGGTTGGGTCACGGTATCACTTCGTAAATCGATATAGCGCATGTCATCCTCCTGATGCAGGACGATGACATTAACCAGCCGACACCCAGCTGGCAAGAAACGGCAAGCGGGAATGTGAGCCCGGCGGCTCACCAGGGCAGCGACTGACCCTGCAGATCCACGAAACGGCCCGAGTGCGCGGGCGTCAGTGTGGCCATCAGATCCAGCAGGCGGACGGCGACCTCGGCGGGATCCTGCAGCAGGGCGGGATCCATCTCCTGAAGAAAAGGTTGCTGCATGGGGGTATTCATGAGGCCGGGATGCACGGTGATGACACCGGCGCCGGGAAAACGTCCGGCCCACTCACCCGCCAGGATCCGGGATCCCATGTTGAGGGCGGCCTTGCTCATGCGGTAGCTGTAATGGCACATGGCCTCCTGGCCCCCCTCCTCCAGACATCCCGCCCGATCCGAGAGGGTGCAGAGCCAGAGCGTGCTCTGGGGCATCATGCGCCGGCTGAGGTTGGCACCAAGGGCCAGGTGGGGCCAGGCATTGGCCAGCAGACTCTCTTCGAGCCATTGGGGGGTCACCTCCTCCACCCGCCGCTCCGGCATGTGGGCAAGATCATGAAGCAGGCCTATGGTGTTGATCACCACCGTCGGCAGTGTGGTGCTGTCATAGAGGGTGAAGAGGGCCTCAAAAGAGAGCGAGTCCACCTCCTGCAGCGGAAAGTAGCAGGCGGGATCCAGCCCCCTGGGCAGTTGCCTGCCCGCCAGCAACCACTCTTCGCCCCGTCTGGCCAGCTCCCGTGCCAGCGCACTGCCCAACCCGCCACTGCCCAGGATCAGATAGCTCATCTGCGTGTCCTTGGATTTGATCACTGCTTAGAGGGTATCAGAAGAATGGCGGACTGCCGGGAGCACCCGTCAGGCTCAGGCCTCGGCCAGATGGCGCCCAAACTCCCGCGCCCGGGCCAGGTCCAGAAAACCGTCCGCCTGCTTGTGGCTGCGCAGGAACTGGTAATAGGCGAGCAGGGTCACCAGTTGCTCCTCGTCCGGCATGGGCTTTCCCGGACGGGTCTCCTGCACCAGCGCCCCCGCCGCCGCCAGCGCGTCCCTGTCCACCACCTCGGCCTGACGATAGAGATACCCGCAACCGGTGGCGAGCCACTCCAGCGAGCAGTTGGCCCCCATGGCAATCTGGTTCGCCTTGCCAAGGCCGGGCTCGGCCCCTTTCAGATACTTGCGGATCAGGGCTTCACTCAACCCCACCTTGCGGGCAAAAGCGCTCACGCTCCCCTCCCCGATCAGGCTTTGAAGCCTGGCGGCAAATCCTTCCATCACCCCTTCTCCTCTCACTGACACCGTGATCTTGACCCGTTGGAGTCAGAACCATAGTTCGAATTCGCGAAGGGGGCATTATTGCCTTGTCCGCCGAAAGAGACCAAGATGCTGGCACATGATTTTGCCCCTTTCTTTTCGCATTTTTATCTCCAGAGGAGTCACCATGTCCGTATCCCGTCTGGCCCTGCATGAGCAAGGCCCCACCTTCTCCCGCCTCATCATGGGCTACTGGCGCCTGATGGAGTGGCAGCTTTCCCCCGCCGCCCTGCTGGACCTGATGAAATATCACCTTGATCTCGGGGTCACCACCATCGATCACGCCGACATCTACGGTGGCTACCAGTGCGAGGAGGCCTTCGGCCATGCCCTGCGCCTGGAGCCCTCCCTGCGCGATCGCATGGAGATCGTCAGCAAGTGCGGCATCGCCCTCACCGCCAATCCGGCCCACGCCCTGAATCACTACAACACCGGCAAGGGACACATCGTCGCCAGTGCCGAAGCCTCCTTGCAAAAGCTCGGCACCGATCATCTGGATCTGTTGCTGATCCATCGCCCCGACCCCTTGATGAACGCCGACGAGGTGGCCGACGCCTTCATCACCCTCAAGCAGGCAGGCAAGATCAAGCACGCCGGGGTCTCCAACTTCACGCCCCACCAGTTCGCCCTGCTGCAATCCCGCCTGCCCTTCCCCCTGGTCACCAACCAGCTGGAGATCTCCCCGCTCCATCAGGAGGGGACGCTTGATGGTGCCCTGGATCAATGCCAGCAACTGCGCATCAAGCCCATGGCCTGGTCCTGCCTTGGTGGCGGGCGGCTGTTCCATGCCCCCGAATATGCCCCGCTGCGGGCGGAACTCGAGCAGATCCGCCAGGAGCTGGGGGCCCAGACCATGGAACAGGTGGTCTACGCCTGGGTGATGATGCTGCCGAGTCAGCCGCTGCCCCTCATCGGCTCCGGCAAACGGGAGCGGATCGCCGCCGCCGTGGCAGCCGAGTCCATTGAGCTCACTCGCCAGCAGTGGTTCCGTATCCGCAAGGCCGCTCTGGGTTATGACGTTCCCTGAGTCTGCACCAGACCCTGAAAACAAAAACGGCATGGAGGATTCCATGCCGTTTTCCGTTATCGAGACGATTCAACGATGGCGCTGGGGGCGACCACGGGGTGCATCCGTCTTCGGTTTGGCCTGATTGACCGTGATGGTGCGGCCGCCGACCTCGGTGCCGTGCAACTCGGCGATGGCCTTCTCGGCCTCACCATTGACCGGCATTTCAATGAAACCAAACCCCTTGGACTGACCGGTATCGCGGTCGATGATGATATCGACCTTGTCTACCTGCCCAAATTGGCTGAACACGGTTGTCAGTTCGTCGGCCGTCATCCGGTACGACAGATTACCTACGTAAATCTTCATGCCATCCACTCTCGATTCAAGGTGCCTTATCTATGCATCCACCGACCTGGGAGTAAGGGCACAACCCCCCTGCCGGACCAGCCACGGCATCATGCCATGGCACTTCCAGCTTCGTATCCCAAGTCCTTGATCTCTTGGGTTATCAGAGCAGGAAAGATCAAATCGAATCAGAGGCAGTATCTGAGCATTGGGATGAATTGTCGAGAAAATAGTCAGGTCGGGTGCAGCTCGGCCAGCAATGTGCCGAGAGCACGACGCCCATGCCAGGCACGTTTGAACCCGAATCGATAGACCCCGGGGGCCACTTCGTGAGTCCCTTCCCGGGACAACCCGAGCAGGCTGGTGGCCGTCGCCAGGGTCACCTCATCCAGCCCGAGATCCAGGCTGAAATCGAGCCACTGGCCATCGTGTCCCACCTTGCGATCCCGCTCCATGCCCACCAGCACGGCCCTGGGCAGCGCCAACGCCCGGTCTTCGCCACCATTGAGCAGATAGAGATGGCGTTCATCCCAGGCAAGCTCCGCCAGACGCCAGCGCTGCCAGTTGCGCGGCGACACCATCATCACCAGCACGATACCGCCAAAGACCACCCCGACCCAGGGCAGCAGACCCATGTCGGGATATCCCAGCCAGAGGGCGGCCACCACAGTGGCGAGACTCGCCAGCAACAGGCAGATCATGACCCCGTAAAACCGCCGGGCCGGGGGCATCAGCCAGCTCACGTTCTCTTGCGCTGCCAGCTCACTGACTCTCATCTTCTCTTCTCCTTCTGTGATGCGAACGGCCTTGCCGTCGCTGCGTTGCCGCGCATTGTGCGCGAGCGACGCGCCGCGATGCAACCGCCACCGCGACACGGATGACGGCCAGCCGCCACTCTTGGTATGCTTGGGGCTGTCTGAGCCCGCACTGGGCGCCATCCCGGGAGTCCCATGTTCGCCACCGCCCTGCTCTTGTCCGCGAGCACACTCTATGCCGAGGCCATCGGCGGCTACTCCGCCGGCTGCCTGAAAAATGCCGTGGCCCTGCCCCTCGAAGGCCCAGGTTATCAGGTGATCCGCACCAAACGGCTGCGCTATTACGGTCACCCCGACCTCATCCATTACCTGCAGCATCTGGCCAACCAGACCAGACTGGCCGGCATGCCGGATCTCTATATCGCCGACCTCGCCATGATGCACGGGGGGCCCTTTACCTCAGGTCATCGCAGCCACCAGACCGGCCTGGATGCCGACATCTGGTTCAGGATGGCTGACAGGCCCATCAGCCGCTGGGAGCAGGATGCCCCCAGGGAGTGGGCGCTGATCGACGAACCCAGCTACCGGATGCTGCCCGGCCGATTCGGCCCCAGGCAACTCAATCTGCTGCGCCTTGCGGCTGATCGCCCCGAGGTGGCGCGCATCTTCGTCAACCCCGTCATCAAGGCCGAGGTGTGCAAACAGGCACCCGGTGAAGCCTGGGTCGGCAAGCTGCGCCCCTGGGTCGGCCACTTCAGCCACTTTCACGTGCGCCTGCGCTGCCCGGCAAACAGTCCGGACTGCCAGCCCCAGGCTCCCATTCCCCCCGGCAATGGCTGTGGGGAGGAGCTGACCTCCTGGCTCAAGGACAAACCCCAGCTGCCCAAAGTGTCGATGAGCTACCGCGCGCCCCTGTTACCCAGGCGTTGTGAGGGCTGACCACAAGCTGTTATGGTGAACCAATTTCCGAGAGAAATATCAATGGAGAACAACAAGATGGCCACTTCACTCTGGCAGCGTGGTACCCGTGCCCTGCTGACCCTGACCCTGCTGCTGGGCTTGACCGGCTGCGGCATGAACACCATTCCGACCCTGGATGAGCAGGTCAAGGCGAGCTGGGGACAGGTCGAGAACCAGTACCAGCGCAGGGCCGATCTCATTCCCAACCTGGTGGCCACCGTCAAGGGGTACGCCAGCCACGAGCAGGAGACCCTCAAGGCGGTCACCGATGCCCGTGCCCGAGTCGGCAGCGTGCAGGTGAGTGACCCCTCCCAGCTCAAGGCGTTCGAGGCGGCTCAGGAGCAGCTCTCCAGCGCCCTCTCCCGGCTGATGGTAGTGGTCGAGCGCTACCCGGATCTGAAGGCCGATCAGCAGTTCCTGACCCTGCAGGCCCAGCTGGAAGGCACCGAGAATCGCATCGCGGTGGCCAGACGGGATTACATCGAGGCAGTACGCCAGTTCAATACCGAGATCCGTACCTTCCCCGGGGTCATCTGGTCCAAGCTGCTCTACTCCGATCTGGAAGCCAAACCCACCTTCAGCGCCAAACCCGGTGCCGATGAGGCGCCCAAGGTCAGCTTCCAATGAACGTGATGAGACGCTGGCTGGCGCTCTGTCTGCTGCTCTGTGCCACGGCACTGCATGCCGCCCCCGATTTCCCGGCCCTGACCGGGCGGGTGGTGGACGAGGCCAATCTGATGTCCCGCAAGCAGGCCCACCAGCTCGCACAGCAACTGGCCGTCTTCGAGAAGCGCAGCGGCGTCCAGCTGGTGATGGTCTCCATCGACACGCTGGCGGGGGATACCATCGAAGAGTACGGCTACCAGCTCGGTCGCCACTGGGGCATCGGCCAAAAAGGCAAGAACAACGGCGTTCTGCTGATCATCGCCCAGGACGAGCGCAAGGTGCGCATCGAGGTGGGTTATGGCCTGGAAGGTGCCCTGCCCGACGCCATCGCCGCCAATATCATCCAGACCCGGATCCTGCCCGCCTTCAAGCGCGGTGACATGGTGGCCGGCATCCTCGCCGGCAGCCAGGGCATCATGCAGGCCCTGGCCGGGGAGTATCAGCCCGTGGACAACACCAGCAAGGCCGACAAGCAGGGCGGTCCCTGGCTCTTCATCCTGGTGGTGATTGCGATGATCGTGCTGCACAACCTGCGCGGCGGCGGCGGTGGGCCGGGAGGACGTCGCCGGGCCGCCTACATGGCAGGTGGATTCGGTGCCGGCTCCTTTGGCGGCCGCACTGGCGGTGGTGGTGGCGGTTTCAGTGGTGGCGGCGGCAGCTTTGGCGGCGGCGGTGCATCTGGCGGTTGGTAATCAGGGAAAAAGAGACAACAAGATGATTTCGAAACAGTTTTTCCACACCTTGCAGGCCAGGGTTCGACAGGCCGAGCAGGCCACGGATGCCGAACTGGTCACCGTGCTGGCCCCGGCCAGCGATGGCTATCGCTATATCCCGACCCTGTGGGCCGCCCTGCTGGCCATGCTCACCCCCCTGCTGGTCTTCCAGCTCGGCTTCTGGCTTGGCTGGTACGAGATCCTGCTGGTGCAGTGGTCGGTCTGGTTGCTACTGAGCCTGCTGTTCCACTGGACGCCCATCAAGATGCGGCTCATTCCCAACAAGGTACGCCGTCACCGGGCCGCCCTGATGGCCCGCCTGCAGTTTGTCGAGCAGGGACTTCACCGCACCCGGGACCGGCTCGGTGTGCTCATCTTCGTCTCGGTGGCGGAGCACTATGTGGAGATCCTGGTAGACGACGGGATCGCCCAGCACATCGACAACACCCAGTGGCAGCAGATCATCGACGACTTCGTGGTTCGGGTACGCAACAAGGAGGTCGAGCAGGGGTTTCTGGAGTGCGTGGAGCGCACCAGCGCCATTCTGACCGACGCCTTCCCCGCAACCCGGGATCAGAACGAGTTGCCTGACAGCCTGATCATTCTCGACAAGCCTTGAACGGGCTTAAAAAACCGGCATTCTGTTCAAGGGATAGGCACTCGATAAAGATTATGAAAAATAAGGGGAAAAGTGGTTGACCCAGGCAGCCCTTTCCCCTAAATTACGCCCCGTTCCAGCGCAACGGCGCAGCGGACACCGTGTTGGCTGAACACGTTAAATCACAGACCGAAATTTGGTGAGGTGTCCGAGTGGCTGAAGGAGCACGCCTGGAAAGTGTGTATACGGCAACGTATCGAGGGTTCGAATCCCTCCCTCACCGCCAAATTGTAAAAACCGACCTCAGGGTCGGTTTTTTGCATCTGGTGACATGGCAACATCCGATGCCGATACCGATGGAGAGAAGGTGAAAAGCATCGCCGGGTTCGAGCAGAGCAGCTTGCTGCGATGAATGACCGCAGGCCGCCCCGAAGGGGTGAGCCATGCAGTGGTGAATCATCCCTCCCTCACCGCCAAATAAAGTAAAAGGCCCCGTCGCAAGACGGGGCCTTTTACTTCATCCGATGATGGGCGGCTCGGTTCAAACCCTGTCGACAGGCGGGCAGGATAGCCCGACTGGACGGCCAGAGGCCGCCCGCAGGGCGAGCGCCAGGGATGACGCGAGTCAATCCCGACCCAGCGTACAGCTTGAAGAACCGACCTTAAGGTCGGTTTTTTGCTTCAAGGCGTCTGCCAACCCCCTGGCAGGAGAAACCCGTCATCGGCGGGGCCAGAAAAAACGGTTTGCCGCGATACCTGGCCGAGTGCCGCCCAGCCAATCCTATCCCTTCCGCCTCGCTGCTCTCTGCTCTCTGCTCTCTGTCGACAGGGGATATACCCCGAGGGCAGCCAGCCCTTTCTCGTTTACAGCGCATTACGCAAAAAAAAATAGAAAATGACGATATAAATAACCAATATACCATCAAATGTAGCACAATATATTGTGATATCACTTGGATAACCGCCTCGTCCTGCCATGCCGGCACCGTCAACCTGCTCTACAGATCAAGCGGCACAGGCCGATGCCACCGGACACTACCGGGTCTGCGCAACCTCTCGGATATTGCTCACCGATTGGATATCGTTTTGAAAAACTGATAGTTAAATGGCTACACTAGCCTCACACATCGCATAGGGATATGGACAAATGAGTCTTATTGGCTTGCTGCTGGCCCTGGCAGCCATTCTGGGTGGCAACATGATAGAAGGGGGGCACCCCAGCGCCCTGCTCGATCTGCCCGCCTTTCTCATCGTGATCGGCGGTACCGTCGGTGCCGCACTGACCCAGTTTCCCTTCTCCGTGGTTGGTAAAACCCTCAAACGCTTCAAGTGGCTCATCACTCCCCTGCGCCTCGACATGCTGGAGCAGGCCCAACTGCTTGAAACCCTGGCGGGCAATGCACGGCGCAGCGGCATGCTGGCACTGGAGGGCATGATCGACGACATCAAGGATCCCTTCCTGCAAAAAGGGGTACAGATGATGGTCGATGGCTACGAGAAGACCAAAATCCACGAGGTACTGGAAAACGAGATCGAGTTCGAGCAGGAAGATATCGAACAGACCGTCAAATTCTACGAGGCCATGGGGGGCTACTGCCCGACCATGGGGATCGTCGGGGCCGTATTTGGCCTCATTCACGCCATGGGCCTGCTGGATGCCCCCGACAAGCTGGGGGGCGCCATCGCGGTGGCCTTTATCGCCACCATCTACGGGGTGTCGGCCGCCAACCTCATCTTCCTGCCCTTCGGCAACCGCTACAAGTCGTTTGCCCACCAGATCCGCCACTACAAGGAGATGACCCTCACCGGCATCCTCTGCATCGTGGACGGCGAGTCACAGCAACGGCTGCAAGTGACCCTTGAGCCTTACCTCGGAGGCCACAGTGGCGAAAAAGAAAAAGGCTGAGGCGCCGGAGAACCACGAACGCTGGCTGGTCTCCTACGCCGACTTCATGACACTGCTGTTCGCCCTGTTCGTGGTGCTCTACTCCTTCGCCATGGCCAAGCAGTCGGAGACTCGCGTGCTCATTCAGGGCTTTATCGAATCTCTTGGCAAGATAGGGCTGGTCTCCCTTCCCGCCGGCTCCCCCGTGATGCAAGGGGGCACAGGCATACTGGAACCCGAGTCCAAGACCACCCCCAATACCTCCCAGAAAGAGCAGGTGCTGGATACCCAGACGCCCGCAGCGGCGGCCGACCCTTTCAACGAGACCATCGGCTCCTCGGAGAAACCTACGGCCACGGAGTCCTGGCCCCACAAGACCAAGGAGCAGGATTGGGTCACGGTCACCAAGCAGAAGCTGGATCAGCAGCTCAAGAGCCAAATCGAGTCCAAGGAGATCGAGGTGGAGCAGCTTGGCAGCCAGCTGGTGATCCGCATCGGCGAAAAGACCTTGTTCCCCGCCGACTCAGCCTTCTTGCAGCCCCAGTTCATTCCCCTGGTCAACAAGGTCTCGGACGTGCTGGCGGACATCCCCGGCATGGTGGTGGTCACCGGTCACACCGACAACTCCCAGGCGCCGGTGGAGCTCTATCGCAACAACTGGGAGCTGTCGGTGCTGCGGGCGGCCACCATCACCCACACCCTGCTGACCAACCCCAAGCTGGATTCACGACGGCTGATCGCCCAGGGGGTGGCGGATACCCAACCCCGTTATCCAAACGATACCCCGGCTCACCGCCAGGCCAACCGCCGGGTGGAGATCGTGCTCTCCCAGGGCAAGGCGGCAGAGCAGAGCCTCCCCGTTCTCCAACCCTGAAACAGACCCCGCCATGCGGGGTCTTTTGTTTCCTGCCATCCACCGGATTTTCAAACTATCCGGTTTTTTTCTGCTAAATAAAAACGATTGAAAACAATTCTCAAACGAGAAAGTTGACCCCGCTAGCAAAACACAATTTTCATCCCGTTGATTAATAATTAATCCTTTGAAATGACATGTAAATCAGTACGAAAGTGGCATACTACGTAACGTCATTGTTAAGTCACATGATTAATTTGGTTAGGGAAAAACCTATATGTTTGCTGATATTGCCGTCCAGCACTGGGCTTTTGCTGTCTATGTCATTGGCGCCATCTGTATCTGCTTGACCATGATAGGCCTGGCGGCCTTGCTGGGGGGACGCGCCTATGGCCGTGCCAAGAACAAACCCTTCGAATCCGGGGTGGATTCCGTCGGCAACGCCCGCCTGCGCTTCTCCGCCAAGTTCTACCTGGTCGCCATGTTCTTCGTCATCTTCGATGTCGAAGCCCTCTATCTCTTTGCCTGGTCCGTCTCCGTTCGGGAGAGCGGCTGGGTCGGCTTCATCGAAGCCACCATCTTCATCACCCTGCTGCTGGTAGGCCTCCTCTACCTGTGGCGCATTGGTGCCCTCGACTGGGCCCCGAAAAAGCGTGTCCTGACTGACAAGAAACCAGACTGAACTACCGATTATCTCTTTGAGGTTGCACCATGAAGTACACCCTGACCCGGATTGACCCGGATGCGCCCGTTGAGCGCTACCCCCAGGAACAGCGCCAGACCGTCGATGATCCACTGGCGCAGCAAGCGACCCGCGGCATCATGATCGGGCGCCTCGAAGAGGTGCTGCAAGACACCGTCAACTGGGGCCGCAAGAACTCCCTCTGGCCCTACAACTTCGGCATCTCCTGCTGCTACGTGGAGATGTGTACCGCCTTCACCTCTCCCCACGACGTGGCTCGCTTCGGTGCTGAGGTCATACGAGCCTCCCCCCGTCAGGCCGACTTCATGGTGATTGCCGGCACCCCCTTCATCAAGATGGCCCCTGTCATCCAGCGGCTCTATGAGCAGTTGCTCGAGCCCAAGTGGGTCATCTCCATGGGGGCATGTGCCAACTCCGGCGGCATGTATGACATCTACTCCGTGGTACAGGGCGTCGACAAGTTCCTGCCGGTCGACGTCTACATCCCGGGCTGCCCGCCCCGCCCCGAGGCCTTCCTGCAAGCCCTGATGCTGCTGCAGGAGTCCATCGGCAAGGAACGCCGCCCCCTCTCCTGGGTGGTGGGGGATCAGGGGATCTACCGTCCCCAGATGCAATCCGAGAAGGAACGCAAGCGCGGCGAGCGGATCAACGTGACCAACCTGCGCACGCCGGATGAGATCTGATCATGAAACTGACTCGAGAATTCCCAAGCAATTACACCATGGCCCAGTGGCAAACCGCCGATCACGCCGATGCCCAGGTGGTCGGCGAGCTGTTCGCCCACTTCGGTGCCGAGCGCTTCACCGTGCAGAGCACCCGTACCGGCGTGCCGGTCATCTGGCTCTCCCGGGATCTGCTGCTGGACGTGATGGGCTTCTTGCAAAAGCTGCCCTCCCCCTTCGTGATGCTGTTCGATCTCAGCGCCACCGACGAACGGATGCGCAGCCATCGCCACGGCCTGCCCCAGAGCGACTTTACCGTCTTCTATCACCTCATCTCCATCGACCGTAACGCCGACGTGATGCTGAAGGTGGCGCTCAAGGAGAGCGATCTCCATCTGCCCACCGTCAGCCGCCACTTCCCCAACGCCAACTGGTACGAGCGGGAAGTGTGGGATCTGATGGGGATCACCTTCGATGGCCACCCCCATCTGACCCGCATCATGATGCCCAAGAGCTGGCAAGGACACCCCCTGCGCAAGGACTACCCGGCGCGCGCCACCGAGTTTGATCCCTTCATGCTCGATGCGGTCAAGCAGGATCAGGAGCAGGACAACCTGCTGTTCAAGCCGGAAGAGTGGGGCATGGCCCGCGGCAACGAGAACGAGGACTACATGTTCCTGAACCTCGGGCCGAACCACCCCTCCGCCCACGGCGCCTTCCGCCTGGTGCTGCAACTCGACGGGGAAGAGATCCGCGACTGCGTGCCCGACATCGGCTATCACCACCGCGGCGCCGAGAAGATGGGCGAGCGCCAGTCCTGGCACAGCTACATCCCCTACACCGACCGGGTCGAATACCTGGGCGGCGTGATGAACAACCTGCCCTATGTGCTGGCTGTCGAGAAGCTGGCCGGCATCAAGGTGCCGGCGCGGGTCGACATGATCCGGGTGATGATGGCGGAGCTGTTCCGCATCCAGAGCCACCTGCTGTTCCTTGGCACCTACATTCAGGACGTGGGGGCCATGACCCCGGTCTTCTTCACCTTCACGGACCGCCAGAAGATCTACACCATCATCGAGGCCATCACCGGAGCCCGCATGCACCCGGCCTGGTTCCGTATCGGCGGCGTGGCCCACGATCTGCCTGCCGGCTGGACCCGCCTCATCCAGGACAACCTGTTGAGCTGGCTGCCCAAGCGGTTGATGGAGTATGAAAAGGCGGCCATGCGCAACAGCATACTGCGGGGCCGCACCATCGGCGTCGCCGCCTACAACACGGCCCAGGCCCTGGCCTGGGGCACCACGGGGGGCGGTCTGCGGGCCACGGGGCTCAACTTTGACGTGCGCAAATGGCGCCCCTATTCCGGTTACGATCAGTTCGAGTTCGAGGTGCCGGTGGGCAGCAACGGGGACGCCTACGACCGCGCCACCGTACGCATCGAGGAGATCCGCCAGAGCCTGTCCATTATCGAGCAGTGCATGAAAAACATGCCTGAGGGCCCCTTCAAGGCGGATCACCCGCTCACCACGCCACCGCCCAAAGAGCGCACCCTGCAGGACATCGAAACCCTGATCACCCACTTCCTGCAAGTCTCCTGGGGGCCTGTCATGCCGGCCGCCGAGTCCTTCCAGATGATAGAGGCGACCAAGGGAGTCAACAGCTATTACCTGACCAGCGACGGATCCACCATGAGCTACCGGACCCGGATCCGCACCCCGAGCTTCGCCCACCTGCAGCAGATCCCCTCGGTGATCCGCGGCCAGATGGTGTCGGATCTTATCGTCTACCTGGGCAGTATCGATTTCGTTATGTCAGATGTGGATCGTTGAGTCCTCTCGCCCCGACAGCCGGGGCGAAGGGCAAGACGCGCAGTAAAGGGACAAGCCACAAAAGGTCAAGTCATGAGCCAATGTCAGTGTCACAATAACCAGACCCCACAAGGGCAAGGGGCATGCAGCAGCCATCAGGGAGATTTCGTCCTGAGCCAGGCTGAGCGCGATGCCATCGAACACGAGAAACACCACTACGAAGATCCCCGTGCAGCCAGCATCGAAGCGCTCAAGATAGTGCAACAGGCCCGTGGCTGGGTGCCTGACGGCGCCATTCACGCCATCGGCGCCGAGCTCGGCATCCCCGCCAGCGACGTGGAAGGGGTCGCCACCTTCTACAGCCAGATCTTCCGCCAGCCGGTGGGTCGTCACATCATCCGCGTCTGCGACAGCATGGTCTGCTACATCAACGGCCACGAGCAGTTGCTTGCCGGTCTGAAAGAGGTCGTCAATCTGGCCCCCGGTCAGACCTCCCCGGATGGCCGCTTCACCCTGTTGCCCGTCTGCTGCCTCGGCAACTGCGACAAGGGGCCGGCCATCATGATCGATGACGATACCTATGGCGGACTCGATGCCGTCAGCCTGCTGAAAACCCTGGAGGCTTACCCATGAGCATTCAGCCAGGCAAGACGCTTGCCTCCCTCGGCACCGCCAACCGCATCCCCCGCACCGCCGAGACTCACCCTCTCACCTGGCGCCTGCGGGACGACGGCCAGCCGGTGTGGCTCGAGGAGTACCGGGCCAAGCAGGGCTACGAAGCCGCCCGCAAGGCCCTTGGCCAGATGAGCCCGGATGACATCGTCAGCACCGTCAAGGATGCCGGCCTCAAGGGACGCGGTGGCGCCGGTTTCTCCACCGGCGTGAAGTGGGGCCTGATGCCCAAAGACGAGAGCATGAACATCCGTTACCTGCTCTGCAACGCCGACGAGATGGAACCCAATACCTACAAAGACCGCATGCTGATGGAGCAGCTGCCCCACCTGCTGATCGAGGGGATGATCATCAGTGCCCGGGCTCTCAAGGCCTATCGCGGCTACATCTTCCTGCGCGGCGAGTACGTGGATGCCGCCATCCACCTGCGCCGCGCCGTGGAAGAGGCCAAGGCCGCGGGGCTCCTTGGCAAGAACATCCTGGGCTCGGGCTTTGACTTCGAGCTGTTCGTCCACACCGGCGCAGGTCGCTACATCTGCGGCGAAGAGACGGCCCTCATCAACTCCCTGGAAGGACGGCGCGCCAACCCGCGGGCCAAACCCCCCTTCCCCGCCGTCTCCGGCGTCTGGGGCAAGCCGACCTGCGTCAACAACGTCGAAACCCTGTGCAACGTCCCCGCCATCATCGGCAACGGTGTGGCCTGGTATCAGGGGCTGGCACTGCCGGGTTCGGAAGATCACGGCACCAAGCTGATGGGCTTTTCCGGCAAGGTCAACAATCCCGGCCTGTGGGAGCTGCCCTTTGGCATCACCGCCCGCGAGCTGTTCGAGGAGTACGCAGGCGGCATGAAACCCGGCTATCGCCTGAAAACCTGGCAACCGGGCGGCGCCGGCACCGGCTTCCTGCTGCCCGAGCACCTGGATGCCCAGATGTACGCTGGCGGCATCGGCAAGGTGGGCACCCGCATGGGTACGGGCCTTGCCATGGCGGTGGATGACAGCATCAACATGGTCTCCCTGCTGCGCAACATGGAGGAGTTCTTTGCCCGCGAATCCTGCGGCTGGTGCACCCCCTGCCGCGACGGCCTGCCCTGGAGCGTCAAGATCCTGCGGGCGCTGGAGCGGGGCGAGGGCCAACCCGAGGATCTCGCGACCCTGGAACAGCTCGTCAGTTTCCTGGGCCCGGGCAAGACCTTCTGTGCCCATGCCCCCGGCGCCGTCGAGCCCCTTGGCAGTGCGATGAAGTATTTCCGGTCCGAGTTCGAGGCCGGGGTCAAGGCCCCCCATGACAATCACAAGCTGTTCAAGGGTATCCAGCCCAACCTGCTGGGCGAGCGCTGGTAAGCGCCAGGACGCATCGGGCAATAGCCGATTTCATAAAACAGGTTTCAGGGAAGTTGTATGGCAACCATTCATGTAGACGGTAAAGAGTACGAGGTAGACGGGGCAGACAACCTGCTGCAAGCCTGTCTGTCGCTGGGTCTGGACGTCCCCTATTTTTGCTGGCACCCGGCGCTCGGTAGCGTCGGTGCCTGCCGCCAGTGCGCGGTCAAACAGTATCAGAATGCCGACGACAAGCGCGGCCGCCTGGTCATGTCCTGCATGACCCCTTCCACCGATGGCACCTATATCTCCATCGAGGATGAAGAGGCGAAGGAGTTTCGCAAGACGGTGGTGGAATGGCAGATGACCAACCATCCCCACGACTGCCCGGTGTGTGAAGAGGGTGGCGCCTGCCACCTGCAGGACATGACGGTGATGACGGGCCACAACAGCCGCCGCTACCGTTTCACCAAGCGCACCCACCAGAATCAGGATCTGGGCCCCTTCATCAACCACGAGATGAACCGCTGCATCGCCTGCTACCGCTGCGTGCGCTATTACAAGGATTACGCAGGTGGCGAAGATCTCGGGGTCTATGGCGCCCATGACAACGTCTACTTCGGTCGGGTCGAGGATGGCACTCTGGAGAGCGAATTCTCCGGCAACCTGGTGGAGGTCTGTCCCACCGGCGTCTTCACCGACAAGACCCACTCCGAGCGTTACAACCGCAAGTGGGACATGCAGTTCGCCCCCAGCATCTGCCAGGGGTGCTCGGTCGGCTGCAACATCAGCCCGGGTGAGCGCTACGGCGAGCTGCGCCGCATCGAGAACCGTTTCCACGGTGCCCTGAACCACTATTTCCTCTGCGATCGCGGCCGCTTCGGCTACGGTCACGTCAATCTGACCGACCGCCCGCGCCAGCCCCTGCTGCAGGATGGCAGTGACAAGCTGGCCATCACGGTAGATGGTGCCCTGAACCGGGCGGCGGATGCGCTGCGCACCGCCAGCGGCATCATCGGCATCGGCTCACCCCGCGCCTCCTTGGAGAGCAACTTCGCCCTGCGCGAACTGGTGGGGGCCGCCAACTTCTACTCCGGGGTCGAGCAGAGCGAATGGGAATGCCTGCAAAAGATGCTGGACATTCTGGAGCACGGCGGCGTGCGTACTCCCAGCCTGCGCGACATGGAAGAGGCCGACGCCGTGCTGGTGCTCGGGGAAGACGTCACCCAGACCGCCGCCCGCATCGCCCTGGCCCTGCGCCAGGCGGTGAAAGGCAAGGGGCGCGAAATTGCCCGCAAGCTGAAGGTGGATCTCTGGCAGGTCGCTGCCGTGCAGACCCTGGCCCAGAACCAGCGCTACCCCTTGCTCATCACCAGTCTGGATGCCACCCGCCTAGATGACGTGGCGAGCAGCACCCTGCACGCCCCCCACGCGGATCAGGCGCGCCTCGGGTTTGCCATCGCCCATCTGCTGGACGCCAGTGCACCTGCGCCAACGGCTCTCTCCCCCGAACAGCAGGCCCTCGCCGCCCAATGGGCCGACCTGCTTGGCAACGCCAAAAAGCCCCTCATCATCGCAGGCAATGGAGCCCGCAACGAGGCGCTGATCGAAGCGGCCAGCAACATCGCCCGCGCCCTCAAGGGCCGTGGCCAGGCCGCGGAGCTTGCCCTGGTGGCTCAGGAAGCCAACAGCCTGGGGCTGGCCATGCTGGCCCGGCATGCCGCCCCGCTGGAGTCAGCCCTCGAGCGCATGGAAGGGGAAGAGAGACTTGCCTTGGTCGTTCTTGAGAACGACCTCTACCGCCGAGCCCCCCGCAGCCGGGTGGACGCCGCTCTGGATCGCCTGCAACACCTGCTGGTCATCGACCATCAGGAGACGGCCACCGCGAAGAAGGCGGATTTGGTGCTGCCTGCCGCCAGTTTTGCCGAAGGCGATGGCACCCTGGTGAACATGGAAGGCCGCGCCCAGCGCTTCTTCCAGGTCTATGCTCCCGCCTTCTACAACGCCGATATCCAGGTGCGCGAGAGCTGGCGCTGGCTGGATGCCCTGCAAGGGAGCCAGCAACCGCGTTCGGTTCGCTGGAACACCTTCGACGATGTGAGTCGCGATTGCGCCGCCAGCGCCCCGCTGCTCACCACCATGGGTGAAGCTGCACCCAACGCCGGCCTGCGCATTCGCGGCATGAAGCTCGCCCGGGAGCCGCACCGCTACAGTGGTCGCACCTCCATGCTGGCAAACCAGAACGTGAGCGAGCCCAGAGTCGCCCAGGATCCCGATTCGCCGTTCGCCTTCTCCATGGAAGGCTACGCCGGTGCCCGCCAGCCCCTCTCCCAGGTACCGTTTGCCTGGGCGCCGGGCTGGAACTCCCCCTCCGCCTGGAACAAGTTCCAGGACGAGGTGGGCGGCAACCTGCGTGCCGGGGATCCCGGTCGCCGCCTGCTGGAGCCGGGCGAAGGCAACCTGGGCTGGTTTGGTGCCATACCGGTCCCCTTCCAGCCCGCCGCATCCCTGCAGGTGGTGAGCTATGACCAGCTGTTCGGTGGCGAGGAGCTCTCCGCCAGAAGCCCGGTCATCCAGGCTCGCATGGGGGAACCCACCCTGGTACTGAACCCGGCGGATGCCGCGCGCCTGGCACTGTCCCCTGACGCACTGGTGGCCTTCTCCTGGGGTGGCAACCACTGGCGCCTGCGTCTGCGCCTGAGCGATGCGCTGGCTCCGGGCCTGGCAGGGTTGCCACTCGGGGTGAACGGTCTGCCGACCGCCCTGCACCACGCCCTGATCGATAACCTGCAGGAGGTCATCGCATGAGCGACTCTCTGATGGATCTGCTGATCGAGGTCGGCAAGGCCCTGGTCGTGCTCGTGGGGATCGTGGGGGCTGGCGCCTTCATGAGCTTCATCGAGCGCCGCCTGCTGGCACTGTGGCAGGACCGTTACGGCCCCAACCGGGTTGGCCCCTTCGGCCTGCTGCAACTGGCCGCCGACATGGTCAAGATGTTCTTCAAGGAGGACTGGATCCCGCCCTTTGCGGATCGCCGGATCTTCGTGCTGGCCCCCATCATCGCCTTTACCGCCTTCATCCTGGCGTTTGCGGTGGTGCCCATCACCCCCACCTGGGGCGTGGCGGATCTCAACGTGGGGCTGCTCTATATCCTGGCGATCGCCGGGCTGGCGGTCTATGCCGTGCTGTTCGCCGGCTGGTCGAGCAACAACAAGTACTCCCTGCTCGGCAGCCTGCGCGCCTCGGCCCAGACCCTCTCCTACGAGGTGTTCCTTGGCCTCTCGCTCATGGGCATCGTCATCCAGACCGGCAGCTTCAACCTGCGTGACATCGTCGAGGCCCAGGCCGGCATGTGGAACGTGATCCCCCAGATCCTGGGCTTCGTCACCTTCCTGTTTGCCGGGGTCGCCGTCACCCACCGCCACCCGTTTGACCAGCCGGAGGCCGAGCAGGAGCTCGCCGACGGCTATCACATCGAGTACGCGGGCATGAAGTGGGGTCTCTTCTTCGTGGGGGAGTACATCGGCATCGTGCTGATCTCTTCCCTCATCGTGACCCTCTTCTTCGGTGGCTGGCACGGCCCCTGGCTGCCGCCCTTCATCTGGTTCGCCCTGAAGACCGCCTGTTTCATGGTGTTCTTCATCCTGCTGCGGGCCTCCCTGCCCCGCCCGCGCTTCGACCAGGTGATGTCCTTTGGCTGGAAAGTGTGCCTGCCCCTGACCCTGCTCAACATGCTGGTCACCGCTGCCGTGGTGCTGATGAATGCGTGAGCAAAACGAGATGGACATGACGATGATTCGGCCGTCTGCGGCAAGGAAGCGCCCAGACGCCAGTGCTGATAAATGTGCAGTGAGGCACCTATGAAAATTACGAGCATTATCAAGGGTGTTGGCACCCAGTTGCGCAGTCTTGGGATGGTCTTCTCCCATGCCTGGCGCCCCCGTGAAACCCTGAGCTACCCGGAGCAGCCGGTCTACGCCGCCCCCCGTTTTCGCGGTCGCATCGTACTGACCCGGGATCCCGATGGCGACGAACGCTGCGTGGCGTGCAACCTGTGTGCTGTTGCCTGCCCGGTCGGTTGCATCTCCTTGCAGAAGTCGGAGCGGGAAGATGGCCGCTGGTACCCGGAGTTCTTTCGCATCAACTTCTCCCGTTGCATCTTCTGCGGCCTGTGCGAGGAGGCCTGCCCCACCACCGCCATCCAGCTGACGCCGGATTTCGAGATGGGGGAGTATCGTCGCCAGGATCTGGTGTACGAGAAGGAAGAT
Source organism: Aeromonas sp. (assembly GCF_050252055.1). Taxonomy (NCBI): domain Bacteria; kingdom Pseudomonadati; phylum Pseudomonadota; class Gammaproteobacteria; order Aeromonadales; family Aeromonadaceae; genus Aeromonas; species Aeromonas sp. Next base: position 247,456 of record NZ_JBFWLQ010000003.1, read on the forward strand.
CTGCTGATAAGCGGCCCCGGCAAATACCCGGACTACAACTTCTACCGCATGAGCGGGATGGCCATCGACGGCAAACCCAAAGGGGATGCCGAGAACGAAGCCAAGCCCATCGATGTCAAGAGCCTGCTGCCCTAGGAGTCAATCATGGAACTGGCATTCTATGCCGCGGCCCTGGTCGCCGTTTACAGCACGCTGCGGGTGATCAGCACCAGCAACCCCATGCATGCGCTGCTCAATCTCATCATCTCCCTCATCGCCGTGGCCATGATCTTCTTTTGCCTGGGCGCGGCCTTTGCGGGGGCCCTGCAGGTGATCGTCTACGCCGGCGCAATCATGGTGCTGTTCGTGTTCGTGGTGATGATGCTGAACCTGGGGAGCGCCCAGGATCAGGAGAAGAAGTGGCTCACCCCCATGACCTGGGGTGGCCCGGCCCTGCTCTCCCTCATTTTGCTGGGCTTTCTGGCCCACGGCATTCTCGGCGTGACCGGCGGTGAACTGGGTCTGACCGAGGTCAGCGCCAAGGAAGTCGGTATCGCCCTGTTCGGCCCCTATGTGCTGGCGGTGGAGCTCGCCTCCATCCTGCTGCTGGCGGGTCTGGTCACCGCCTATCACCTGGGCCGCGAGGACAAGAGCGGGGAAGTGCTCTCCGTACCTCGCACCACACAGGAAGGAGGTCAGCAATGAGCGACATCCCCGTGGTGATGCATGGCTCGCTGCCGGCAGCCCGCCCCCTTTCCATCCAGCAAGCACAAGGAGCATGGCGATGAGTGGAATTCCCATGGAGCACGGCCTCCTGCTGGCGGCCATTTTGTTTGCCATCGGCCTGTGCGGCCTGCTGATACGCCGCAACCTGTTGTTTATCCTCATGAGTATCGAAATCATGATGAACGCGTCCGCCCTGGCGTTCGTGGTGGCGGGTAGCCGCTGGGCCCAGGCCGACGGCCAGATCATGTACATACTGGTGATTTCTCTGGCGGCAGCGGAGGCCAGTATCGGCCTCGCCCTGTTACTGCTGCTCTATCGTCGTTACCACACCCTGAACGTGGACACTGTGAGCGAGATGCGCGGATGAGCCTCCTATATCTGACTTTCCTGTTCCCGCTGCTGGGATGGCTGCTGCTGGCCTTCTCCCTCGGCCGCCTCGGCGAGCGCACCTCGGCGCTCATCGGTGTCGGCAGCATCGGTCTCTCGGCCCTCACTACCCTGTGGGTCGGCATCGATTTTCTCAATACCATGCCGGAAGGCGGCGTCTATACCCAGACCCTGTGGCAGTGGATGACGGTGGGCGAGTTCCAGCCCGCCTTCCGTCTCTCCCTGGACGGGCTGTCGCTGACCATGCTGGGGGTCGTGACCGGGGTGGGCTTCTTCATCCACCTGTTCGCCTCCTGGTACATGCGCGGGGAAGAGGGGTATTCACGCTTCTTCACCTACACCAACCTCTTCATCGCCAGCATGCTGTTCCTGGTGCTGGCCGATGACCTGCTGTTCGTCTACCTGGGCTGGGAAGGGGTGGGGCTTTGCAGCTACCTGCTGATCGGCTTCTACTACAAGGATCGCAACAACGGCGCCGCCGCCCTCAAGGCGTTCGTGGTGACCCGGGTCGGCGACGTCTTCCTCGCCATCGGGCTCTTCGTGCTCTATCGCGAGCTCGGCACCCTCAACATTCACGAGCTGCTGGTGCGAGCCCCTGCGATGTTTGCCGACGGCTCCCCTGCCCTGTCGTTCGCCTGCCTCATGCTGCTCGGCGGCGCGGTCGGCAAATCCGCCCAGCTGCCCCTGCAGACCTGGCTGGCGGACGCCATGGCGGGCCCGACCCCGGTCTCGGCGCTGATCCACGCGGCCACCATGGTGACCGCCGGTGTCTATCTCATCGCCCGTACCCACGGCCTGTTCCTGCTGGCCCCCGAGATCCTGCATCTGGTGGCGCTGGTCGGTGCCATCACGCTAGTGCTGGCCGGTTTTGCCGCCCTGGTGCAGACCGACATCAAGCGGATCCTGGCTTACTCCACCATGAGCCAGATAGGCTACATGTTCCTGGCTCTTGGTGTTGGCGCCTGGGAAGGGGCCATCTTCCACCTGATGACCCACGCCTTCTTCAAGGCGCTCTTGTTCCTCTCCGCCGGGGCCGTCATTGTCGCGACCCACCACGAGCAGAACATCTTCAAGATGGGAGGCCTTCGGCATCGCCTGCCACTGGTCTATGCCTGCTTCCTGGTGGGGGGCTCGGCCCTGGCCGCGCTGCCACTGGTGACCGCCGGTTTCTACAGTAAAGACGCCATCCTCTGGCAGGTGCAGGCCAGTGGCCAGAGCGCCCTGCTGTGGGCCGGTCTGGGTGGTGCCTTCCTCACCTCCCTCTACACCTTCCGCCTCATCTTCATCGCCTTCCACGGCAAGGAGCAGACCCAGGCTCACGCCGGACAGGGCCTTGCCCACCATTTGCCACTGCTGGTGCTGCTGGTGCTCTCCACCGGAGTCGGCGCCCTCATCGTGCCACCGCTGGCAGGAGTGCTGCCGGCCGGCCCGGGAGATCACATCGAAGAGGGACGCCATGGCCTCGAGATCCTCTCCGGCGTCATCGCCGTGGCAGGCATTGCGCTGGCCGCCTTCCTCTTCCTCGGCGAACGTCGCCTGGCGAAGGGGATCGCCGAGAGTGCACCGGGGCGGGCTCTGTCCACCCTCTGGTTCAATGCCTGGGGCTTTGACTGGCTTTATGACCTGATTTGGGTCAAGCCCTACCTGCTGGCGACTCGCCTGCTCGGCAAGGATCCGCTGGACAGGATGATGAACCTGCCCGCCGTGCTGGCCCAGGGGGGGCATCAGCTGCTGGCCTGGACCGTCTCCGGCAAGTTGCGCTGGTACGCAGCCTCCATGGGGATGGGCGCCGCCCTGATCCTGGCCCTGCTGCTGCTCGGCTGATCCATGAGCCCAATATTGTGTGGCAGGCTCAGCGCCTGCCCGACTAGAACCTAGATGAGAGCTGATATCGTGACCTTACTCTGGATCTTGCTAATTCCCTTCATCGGCGGCTTGCTCTGCTGGCAGATGGAGCGGCTCGGCGGACAGTTTGTCCGCTGGGTGGCCCTCGCCTCCATGAGCGCCTGTCTGGTGCTCTCCAGCGCCATCTGGCTCGGTGGTGACTTCACCCTCGCCAACCCCGGCCTCCCCGTCTGGGCAGCCGAGTGGCAACAACCCTGGATCCCCCGCTTCGGCATCTCCCTGCACCTCGCCGTGGACGGGCTGTCGCTCCTGATGGTGATCCTCACCAGCTTCATCGGCGTGCTGGCCATCCTCTGTTCCTGGAAGGAGATCGTCCAGCGCATCGGCTTCTTCCACCTCAACCTGCTGTGGATCCTGGGGGGCGTGCTCGGCGTCTTCATGGCGGTGGATCTGTTCCTCTTCTTCTTCTTCTGGGAGATGATGCTGGTGCCGATGTACTTCCTGATCGCGCTCTGGGGCCACTCGGTCACCGATGGCAAGTCGCGCATCAACGCCGCCACCAAGTTCTTCATCTACACCCAGGCGAGCGGCCTCATCATGCTGGTGGCCATCCTGGGCCTGGTACTGACCCACCACGCCGCCACCGGTGTCTTCACCTTCAACTATCAGGAACTGCTCAACACCCCCATGAGCAGCACGGTACAGTGGCTGCTGATGCTGGGCTTCTTCATCGCCTTCGCGGTCAAGATGCCCCTGGTGCCGCTCCATGGCTGGCTCCCTGATGCCCACAGCCAGGCGCCCACCGCAGGCTCCGTGGATCTCGCGGGCATCTTGCTCAAAACCGCGGCCTACGGCCTGCTGCGCTTCACCCTGCCGCTCTTCCCCGAGGCGTCCGCCGAGTTTGCCCCCTACGCCATGGTGCTAGGCCTCATCGGCATCGTCTATGGCGCCCTGCTGGCCTTTGCCCAGACCGACATCAAGCGGCTGGTTGCCTACACCAGCATCTCCCACATGGGCTTCGTGATGATCGCCATCTACTCGGGCAGCGAGCTCGCCCTGCAAGGGGCAGTGGTACAGATGATTGCCCACGGGCTCTCGGCCGCCGGCCTCTTCATCCTGTGCGGCCAGCTCTACGAGCGTCTGCACACCCGGGATCTGCGCCAGATGGGCGGTCTCTGGGGACGGCTGCGCTACCTGCCCGGCGTGATGCTGTTCTTCTCCGTTGCATCCCTCGGGATGCCGGGGACCGGCAACTTCGTCGGCGAGTTCCTGATCCTCATCGGCAGCTTCCAGGTGGCCCCCGTCATCACCGTCATCGCCACCTTCGGGCTGGTGCTGGCCTCGGTCTACTCCCTCATCATGCTGCAGCGGGCCTGCTTCGGGACGCCCCGGGAGGAGAGCATGCTCAAGGGGCTGGATACCCGGGAACTGACCATGATGCTGACCATCGCCGGCCTCTTGGTGCTGCTCGGTCTTTATCCCCAGCCGGTGCTCGACACCGCCAGCAGCAGCCTCCTGAGCGTGCTGCACTGGTACGCGCTGCCGGGCACGGGGGCGCTGCAATGATGCTTTCTCTTTCGCCTTCCTTGTCCATGTCGGGAGCACTGTCATGACGTTTACTGTTTCTCAACTGCTGGCCCTGCTGCCCCTGTTGCTGACCACGGGGGCCATGGTGGCCCTGATGCTGGCCATCGCCTGGAAGCGCTGTGACGACACCGCCTTCGTGGTCACCATCATCGGCCTCAACCTCGCGCTCTTCTCTCTGCCCATCGTGATGGCCCAGGGGGATCAGGGAGTCACTCCCCTGCTGCAAGTGGACGCTTACGCGGTCTTCTACATGGGGCTGGTGCTCATCGGGGCCCTGGCCACCTGCACCTTCGGTCGCACCTGGCTCAAGGGCTATCCGGACAACCGGGAAGAGTTCTACCTGCTGCTGCTCATCGCCACCGCAGGTGGTCTGGTGCTGGCGGCCTCCCGTCACCTCGCCTCGCTCTTCATCGGGATCGAGATGCTGACCCTGCCCATGTTCGGTCTGGTGGGGTATGCCTATCGCGAGCGGCACTCGCTGGAAGCCAGCATCAAGTACATGGTGCTCTCCGCCAGTGCCACCGCCTTCCTGCTGTTTGGCATGGCACTGCTCTACGCCCAGGCCGGAAGCCTGAGCTTCAGCGATCTCGGTGTGACCCTGGCCCAGAGCCCGGCTCACCATCCGCTGCTGATGGGGGGCTTTGGCCTGATGCTGGTCGGCTTTGCGTTCAAGCTGTCCCTCGCCCCCTTCCACCTCTGGACCCCGGACGTCTATGAAGGGGCGCCGGCACCGGTGGCCACCTTCCTCGCCACCGTGAGCAAGATAGCCGTGTTCTGCGTGCTGCTGCGCTTCTACCTGGCGGTACCCGCCACCTCGGATCCCATGATCCACTGGCTGCTGGCGGCCATGGCAGTCATCTCCATCGTGGTCGGCAACCTCCTGGCGCTGATCCAGACCAACATCAAGCGGATGATGGGTTACTCCTCCATCTCCCACTTCGGCTATCTGCTGGCAGTGGTGGTGGCAAGCCGCCTCGGCGAGATGCCGGTGGAAGCGGCGGGTGTCTACCTGCTGATGTACCTGTTCACCAGCCTGGGGGCCTTCGGCGTCATCAGCATGATGTCCAGCCCCTATCGCGGCAAGGATGCGGACTCCCTGCACAGTTATCGCGGTCTGTTCTGGAAGCGCCCCTATCTGACGGCGGTGATGACGGTGATGATGCTCTCCCTCGCGGGTATCCCCATGACGCTGGGGTTCATCGGCAAGTTCTACCTCATCGGCGTCACCGTCGATGCCAAGCTGTGGTGGCTCAGTGGCGCCATCGTGCTCGGCAGTGCCCTGGGGCTCTACTACTACCTGCGGGTCATGGTCACCCTCTACCTGCGTGAACCCGGCATGCAACTGCGCGATGCCAGGGCCGACTGGGCCTTCTCCTCCGGGGGCCTGGTGGTGCTGCTCTCCGCCATTCTGGTGGTATTGCTCGGCATCTACCCCCAGCCCGTCATCAGCCTGGTGCAGGGCTTCCAGCACGTGGTGCTGCGCTAGCCTCAGGTTCCGTTCACACAGCAAAACCGGCCTCCGTGGCCGGTTTTTTTTATGTCCACCAAGGCCCGGTCCGGCTTGCCCGTCTGGCAGGCGATACCAGATCGGCCCCCTCAATCCATCCCATATCCTCCAGCAAGCGGCTGGCGGAGCAGCGAGCTGAAGACGGCCTCGCCCCCATCGTGATCGTCTCCTCTTGCCCTCCCCATTCTCAGACCCATGCCCATAAAAAAACCGGCCACAAGGGCCGGTTTTTGGTTTCTTGCTGGCGCTTAACCCAGGCGAACCCGAGCATTGCGGAACATGCGCATCCAGGCGCCATCCTCACCCCAGTTGTCCGGGTGCCAGGAGTTGGCCACGGTGCGGAACACCCGCTCCGGGTGCGGCATCATGATGGTGGCGCGACCGTCCGCACTGGTCACCGCGGTGATACCGTCAGGGGAGCCGTTGGGGTTGGCCGGGTATTGCACGGTGACGTTGCCGCGGTTGTCCACGAAACGCAGCCCCACCAGACCGCTTTGTTGCAGCGCAGCCAGGTGAGCGGCATCGCGCACTTCCACGCGCCCTTCCCCGTGGGAGACGGCAATCGGCATCACGGAGCCCGCCATCCCGGCGAAGAAGGCGGACGGGGAGTCCTGCACTTCCACCAGGCTGAAGCGCGCCTCGAAGCGCTCGGAGCGGTTGCGCACGAAGCGCGGCCAGAGATCGGCCCCCGGGATGAGGTCACGCAGGTTGGACATCATCTGGCAGCCGTTGCACACCCCCAGGGAGAGGGTATCGCCGCGCTCGAAGAAGCGCTGGAACTGCTCACGGGCGTTGTCGTTGAACAGGATGGACTTGGCCCAGCCTTCACCCGCCCCCAGCACGTCGCCGTAGGAGAAGCCGCCACAGGCCACCAGGGTCTGGAACTCCTCAAGCTTGATGCGCCCCTCGAGGATGTCGCTCATATGCACGTCCACCGCAGTAAAACCGGCGCGATCGAAGGCGGCCGCCATCTCCACGTGGGAGTTGACCCCCTGCTCGCGCAGCACCGCCAGACGGGGAGAAGCCCCGCGAGCGATATAGGGCGCGGCCACGTCGTCGGACGGGTTGTAGGTGAGCCTGGCCTGCAGACCCGGATCGGTGGCGTCCTGGCGGGCGGCATGCTCCTGATCGGCGCACTCCGGGTTGTCGCGCAGGCGCTGCATCTGCCAGCTGGTCTCGCCCCAGATGGTGCGAAGGGCGGTGCGGCTGGCGCGATACACTTCGCTGCCGGCACGCTGGAACAGGATGAGGTCGTCTTCGCGCACCGTGCCCAGCACATGGGAGCAGGCTGCCAGACCGTGACCGGCCAGCAGGGTCAGCACCGCTTCCTTGTCTTCGCGACGAACCTGGATGACGGCCCCCAGCTCCTCGTTGAACAGGGCCGGCAGCAGGTCGCCACCCACGCGATCGAGCTGGATGTCGAGGCCGCAGTGACCGGCAAACGCCATCTCGGTCAGGGTGACGAAGAGGCCGCCGTCGGAGCGGTCGTGGTAGGCAATCAGCTTGCGATCCGCCACCAGCGCCTGGATGGCGTTGAAGAAACCCTTGAGCTGGACCGGGTTGTCCAGATCCGGAGCGCTTTGCCCAAGCTGGCGGTAAACCTGGGCCAGGGCCGAGGCGCCGAGGCGCTGCTTGCCGTTGCCAAGGTCGATGAGGATAAGGTCGGTCTCACCGAGATCGGTGCGCAGTTGCGGGGTCACGGTATTGCGCACGTCCTCGACCCGGGCAAACGCCGAGATGAGCAGGGAGAGCGGCGAGGTGACGCTGCGCTCTTCCCCGTCCTGCTGCCAGCGGGTCTTCATGGACATGGAGTCCTTGCCCACCGGGATGGTGATGCCAAGGGCCGGGCAGAGCTCTTCGCCCACCGCTTTCACGGCTTCGTAGAGACCCGCATCTTCCCCCGGGTGGCCGGCTGCGGACATCCAGTTGGCGGAGAGCTTGACCCGCTTGAGGGAGCCGATATTGGCCGGTGCCAGGTTGGTCAAGGCCTCGGCCACCGCCATGCGGGCGGAGGCGGCATGAGAGAGCAGCGCCACCGGGGTGCGCTCGCCCATGGACATGGCTTCACCGTGGTAGCTGTCGTAGGTCGCGGCGGTAACGGCGCAGTCAGCCACCGGGATCTGCCAGGGGCCGACCATCTGGTCGCGGTTGACGAGGCCCGTTACGGTGCGATCGCCGATGGTGATGAGGAAGGACTTCTCCGCCACGGTCGGCAGGCGCAGCACGCGCTCGGCGGCGTCGCTGAGGGTGATGCCGTCCAGTTGCAGCGCCTTGCCCTGGGCGGGCAGGCTCTGCACGTCGCGGTGCATCTTGGGCGCCTTGCCAAGCAGCACGTCCAGCGGCAGATCGATGGGCTGGTTGTCAAAGTGATCATCAGAGAGAGTGAGATGCTTCTCTTCGGTGGCGGTGCCGATGACGGCATAGGGGGCGCGTTCGCGCTCGCACAGGGCCTTGAACAGAGGCAGCTTGTCCTGGGCCACAGCCAGCACATAGCGCTCCTGGGATTCGTTGCACCAGACTTCCAGCGGGCTCATGCCCGGCTCGTCGTTCGGAATGGCACGCAAGTCGAAGCGACCACCGCGCTCCCCGTCGCTCACCAGCTCCGGCATGGCGTTGGAGAGACCACCGGCGCCCACGTCGTGGATGAAGACGATGGGGTTGTCGTCCCCCAGTTGCCAGCAGCGGTCGATCACTTCCTGGCAGCGACGCTCCATCTCGGGGTTGTCACGCTGCACGGAGGCGAAGTCGAGATCTTCGGCAGACTGACCGGACGCCATGGAGGAGGCTGCGCCGCCACCCAGGCCGATGTTCATGGCCGGACCACCCAGCACGATGAGGGCAGCCCCCACCGGGATCTCCCCTTTCTGGACGTGCTCGCTGCGGATGTTGCCGATGCCACCCGCCAGCATGATGGGCTTGTGGTAGCCGCGCACCTCGACGCCGTTGTGGCTCGGCACCTGCTCTTCGAAGGTACGGAAGTAACCCAGGATGGCAGGGCGACCGAATTCGTTGTTGAAGGCGGCGCCGCCAAGGGGCCCTTCCTGCATGATGTCAAAGGCGCTGACGATGCGGCTCGGCTTGCCGAAGTCCTGCTCCCAGGGCTGCTCGAAGCCGGGAATGCGCAGGTTGGAGACGGAGAAGCCCACCAGGCCCGCCTTGGGCTTGGCGCCACGGCCTGTCGCACCCTCGTCGCGGATTTCGCCGCCGGAGCCGGTCGCGGCACCCGGGAAGGGAGAGATGGCGGTCGGGTGGTTGTGGGTTTCCACCTTCATCAGGATGTCGACACGCTCCTGGTGATACTGGTACTCACCGTTGGCGGGGCTCGGGAAGAAGCGGCCACCCTGGCTGCCTTCCATCACCGCGGCGTTGTCTTTGTAGGCAGACAGGACATGATCCGGCGTCTGCTCGAAGGTGTTCTTGATCATCTTGAACAGCGACTTGGGCTGCTGCTCGCCGTCGATGGTCCAGTCAGCGTTGAAGATCTTGTGACGGCAGTGCTCGGAGTTCGCCTGGGCAAACATGTAGAGCTCGATGTCGTTGGGATTGCGACCCAGCCGGGTGAAGTTGGTCACCAGGTAATCTATTTCGTCATCTGCCAGGGCCAGACCCAGGGTCACGTTGGCCTCTTCCAGGGCGGCGCGACCACCACCCAGCACATCTACCTGGGTAAAGGGGCGCGGCTCGTGGTGAGCAAACAGGGCGACGGCCTCGTTCATCTCGGCAAAGACCACTTCCATCATGCGATCGTGCAGCAGGGCCGCGATCTCGCTACGCTGGGCCACGCTCAGCTCACCCTTGGCCTGCACGTAATAGGCAATGCCGCGCTCCAGCCGCTTGACCTGTTTCAGGCCGCAGTTGTGGGCGATGTCGGTTGCTTTGGAAGACCAGGGGGAGATAGTGCCGGGGCGGGGGGTAACGAGGAACAGCTGACCGCTGGGGGTGTGTTCCGGGATGGTCGGGCCGTAGCGCAGAAGCTGGCCCAAGGTCGCTCGCTCGGGGGGCGACAGCGGGCTCGTCAGCTCGGCAAAATGCACGTATTCCGCATAGACGCTTGCTATCTCTACTCCTCTCTGTGCGCAGCTCTGCAGCAGCTTGTGGACACGAAACTCAGACAGTGCTGGGGCACCACGCAAGATTTCCATATACCTTTCTCACCAAGTTTTAGAGTGTGGGGGGATTTGAGACGCGCGTATTATAGGGATCAGGCCCATCCTGAACAAACGTTTTTCTCATCTCGCGCGGTGTGACTCCCTTCATACTCTCTGGTATAAAGGTGCCTCTTTTTTGACAAATGCCGATTTTTTCAACAAGGGTACTCACCTACTTGCGCTGCATTTTTCGACTGTTCATCGGGATGATGTTGACGCTGGCCCTGGCCGGTTGCGACTTCTACCACCCCTCCAGCCAACTGGAGCAGATCCGCCAGCGAGGCGAGATCCGGGTTGGCACCCTCTACGGCCCCACTTCCTATTACCAGCGTGACGACACCGCACTGGGGTTCGACTACGAGCTGGCGCAGCTTTACGCCGACTGGCTGGGGGTCAAGCTGACCATAGTACCGGCCTACAGCACCGCCGAGCTGGTCGAGCAACTGCAAAAGGGCAAGCTGGATCTCGCCGCCGCCGCCATCGTCGTGACCCCGGAGCGGCGCAAGCTGTTCCGCTTCGGCCCAGGCTTCTACCAGGTCTCCCCCAAGCTGGTCTATCGCAACGGCTCCCCCAGGCCCAAGAACCTCGGTGACATCAAGGGCAGCATAGTGGTGCCGGCGGGCTCCACCGGCGAGGACCTGATGAAGGAGCTGGCCAAGCAGTACCCCAACCTGAAGTGGAGCACCAATCGGGATGCGGACGTGGAAGAGCTGCTCAAGCAGGTGGCCGACGGCAAGGTGGACTACACGGTGGTGCAGGACACCATACTTGCCCGTACCCAGCGCTACTACCCCGAACTCACCGAAGGCTTGACCCTCGCCAGCAAGCAGACCGTGGCCTGGGCCATGACCAAGTTGCCCGACGACAGTCTCTACGCCAGCATCATCGACTTCTTCGGTCAGCGCTTCATGGATGGCGCCATCGCCAAGCTCGACGAGAAGTACTTCGGCCACGTGCAGAACTTCGACTTCGTCGACACCCGTACCTTCCTGCAACGGGCCAAGAGCCTGCTGCCCAAGTACCAGGCGCTGTTCCAGACCCACGCCAAGGATATCGACTGGCGGCTGCTGGCCGCCATCAGCTATCAGGAATCCCACTGGGATCCCCAGGCACGGTCCTACACCGGGGTGCGTGGCATGATGATGCTCACCGGCCCGACCGCCAAGGCGATGGGGGTAAACGATCGCACCCACCCGGAAGAGAGCATCAAGGGGGGCGCCCGCTACCTGCAGGAGATGATGGCGAAGGTGCCCGACTCGGTCCCGGCGGACGAGAAAGTGTGGTTTGCCCTCACCGCCTACAACATCGGCTACGGCCACATGATGGATGCCCGCCGCCTGACCAAGGAGCTGGGCAAGAACCCGGACGCCTGGAGCGACGTGAAAGAGGTGTTGCCGCTGCTGCAGCAGTCACGCTGGCATCGCAAGGTACGCTATGGCTATGCCCGTGGCGGCGAGGCGCGCAACTATGTCAACAACGTGCGCCAGTACTACCAGAGCCTGCTCTGGCTCGACAACGAACAGCAGAAGGCCCATCGTCGGGAGGAGCTGGACGAGGACGACAGCAGCGAGCCGGACGTGCCGGCGCAGCGTCCGGCCATCATCGCCGAAGTGGTCAAACAGATCATCACCCCCTAGCCTCGCCGGGGGTGTGTTTTCCTGCCCTGTTCTCTGTTACCATCCTTGGGTATACGAGGGGCGCTGGAGCGAACTTATTGCAATGTATTCATTGCGTTGCAGTTCCTGCCAAGGGCCCTTTCGGCCCCACGCAAGACCAGGGAGGAGAACAGGATGCGAGCACGCAGAAGAGCCATGTTGGCCCGAAAAACCAAATGTGCCTGGAGCCCGAGACGCAAGCTCAAGCTGGCCGACATGAAACGCAAGATCTGGCACAGAAACCGCTCCTTCACGCTGCTGATAGCGGAGCACACAGTATAAACCCGGCATCAGCCGGGTTTTTTTATGCCTTGTCAGGCTGCGCCTCAAACAGAACGGTGCGCTTGGAGACCAGGGTGTTGCAGTGGTTGCAAAAATAATCCACCGCGCCGCAAGCCCGAAGCCGCTCCAGCTCCTGCCCGCAGGCAGGACACAGGGCCCGGATGCGATAACGGGCCTGACACTGGCCACACGTCGTCTCGCGGCTGCGGCTGTCCAGTTCGCCCTGACAGGCAGGGCAGGTCAGCGTGTTCATTCTCTTCTCGACTCCTCTTTAGGTCACTGTGCACCGGCGTCACTCGCAGCCCCTCCCCCGGTTTGCCTGCCTTGAGGAGGGCCATCAAGAAAAACGGCTACCGGTAAGGGCAGCCGCAGGGCTTTATTTCTTCGCTTTGGCCTTGAGCAGACGCTTGCGCTGGCGTTCCTGGCTCAGGGTCAGGGTGTTCTTCTTGCCCTCGAACGGGTTGACCGACTCCTGGAACTCCACCCGGATCGGCGTCCCCATGATTTTCAACGACTTGCGGAAGTAGTTGATGAGGTAGCGCTTGTAGGAGTCAGGCAGGTCGTTCAACTGGTTGCCGTGGATCACGATGCGCGGCGGGTTGTAACCACCGGCGTGGGCATACTTCAGCTTGACCCGGCGACCATTCACCATGGGCGGCTGGTGATCTTCCTGGGCCATCTGCATGATGCGGGTCAGCATGGCGGTGCTGGTGCGGCGAGTCGCGGACTCGTAAGCCTCGTTGATGGATTCGAACAGGTGACCGACGCCACTGCCGTGCAGGGCGGAGATGAAGTGCACCCGGGCGAAGTCGATGAAGCCCAGACGTCTGTCCAGCTCGTTCTTGACGTCCTCTTTCACCTTCTGATCCAGGCCGTCCCACTTGTTGACCACCAGTACCACGGAGCGGCCGCTGTTGAGCACGAAGCCGAGGATGCTCAAGTCCTGATCCGTGATGGTCTCCCGGGCGTCAATGACCAGCAGGCAGACGTTGGCATCTTCAATCGCCTTGAGCGTCTTGATGACGGAGAACTTCTCCACCGTCTCGTGCACCTTGCCACGGCGACGCACGCCGGCGGTGTCGATGACCACGTATTTCTGATCGTCGCGCTCCATGGGGATGTAGACGGAGTCGCGGGTGGTACCCGGCATGTCGTAGACGATGACCCGATCTTCACCCAGCATGCGGTTGGTCAGGGTCGACTTGCCGACGTTGGGACGACCGACGATAGCGAACTTGATGGGCAGGTCGGCGAACGGCGTCTCCTTGGTGTCTTCCCGGGTGTCGAGCTCACCGGCAGCCACCATGCGCAGCAGGGCCTCTTCGTCGAACTCCTCCAGCTCCTCTTCCTCTTGTGCCTCGGTGGCAGAGCCGACCAGGGTCTCGAGGTGGGGGGCCAGGGCCAGCTCCAGCAGGCTCAGTACGCCACGGCCGTGGGCGGCCGCCATCTGGTAGACCTCGCCCAGGGCCAGACCGTAGAACTCGGACACCGCGGAGTCACCGTCGATGCCGTCGGTCTTGTTGGCCACCAGAAACACCTTCTTGTGGGTCTTGCGCAGGTGCTCGGCGATGGCCTGATCCGCCGCGGTGAGACCGGCACGGGCATCCACCATGAAGAGCACCACATCGGCCTCTTCGATGGCCAGCAGGGACTGCTCGGCCATCTTCAGCTCGATCCCCTCCTCGGTGCCATCGATACCGCCGGTATCGACCACGATAAATTCCAGCTCGCCCAGCTTCGCCTGGCCATATTTGCGGTCCCGGGTCAGGCCGGGGAAGTCGGCAACCAGGGCATCCCGGGTACGGGTCAGGCGGTTAAACAGGGTGGATTTCCCCACGTTGGGGCGGCCCACCAGGGCAACTACAGGAGTCATAAAAGCCTCATTCTCAAGACGACAAAGGCTCCGGGTCCGAAGACCAGGAGCCGGATATTCACATTATCGGACGATCAAGGACGCTTGAGGGCGTACAACTTGCCGTCACGGCTCTGCACATACAGGGTGTCACCCTCCACCAGCGGAGCGGCATAGAGACCACTGCTGTCGAGCTGCTGCATGGCCTTGATGGTCCCGTCGGTACGGTCCAGCCAATACAGGTAACCTTCCACATCGCCGACCACCACATAGTCACCCAGGATGACGGGGGCGGTCACGGTGCGGTTTTCCAGCTGGGTGTTGGACCACAGCTCGAGACCGTTGCGACGATCGACCGCAAACAGATGGCTGCGGCTGTCGGTCAGCACGATGGCATTGCCGGTCACCGCCATGTCGCGATAACCGGAATACTTGCGTTTCCACACTTCGTCGCCGCTCATCAGCTTGCGCGCCATCAACTGGCCGTTGTAGGCGATGGCGTAGAGCTCATCACCGGCAATCAGCGGGCTGGCATCGACGTCCACCATCCGATCCAGTTCGGTGGCGCCGCGCGGGTCAGCCACCTTGGATTGACGCACCGGCTGGCCGTTGCTCAGCAGGGCGATGCCCACCTTGCCATCGGCGCGGCCATAGATGACGGCACCGTTGGTGATGATGGGGGCGCCGGCACTGCGCAGGGTCAGGGGCGGCTGCTCTTCGGACAGGGTCCACTGCAGCTTGCCCTCGTCGGTATCGAGCGCCACCAGACGGCCGGAGGTGGTCAGCACCACCACACGGCCATCCTCGACGGCGGGGCTCGCCACCACTTCCCCCGGTACCGTGGTCTGCCACAGCACTTCGCCGTTGGCCTCGTTCAGGGCATAGACCACCCCGTTTTCGGACCCGAGGAACAGCTTGCCGTAGCGAGAGACCAGACCACCGGAGAGACGGGCACTGCGCTTGTCGGCGTTGATGGGCAGATCTGCCAGATCCACGCTCCACAGCTCCTTGCCGCTCTCGCGCTCGAAGGCGGTCACATCGCCATCGCGGGCCGCTGCATAGATGCGGTCCTCTTCCACCACCGGCTTGAGCTGGGAGTAGAAGTCGCCGATGCCATCACCGACCGAGGAGGACCATGCGGTATCGGCAGTGAACGCGGACTCGACCTTGGGCAGGGGGGCCATGGGGTTGAGATCTTCTTCCGAACTGAACAGGGAGCAGCCCTGCAAGGCGAAGGAGACAGCCACCCCCAGCGCCATTCGCTTGTACAGATTACGCATCCGGAGCCTCGCCCGCAGTGACGGCTGGCAGCGCCAGATCATCCATCTTCAGCTTGAGTTCGGCGCTGCTCTGCAGGCCGCCGGCATCCGCCGCCGCCTGATAGGCATCACGCGCTTCTTCGGCCTTGCCCTGCTTTTGCAGGATGTCGCCGCGCACTTCCGCCACCTGGGCCTTGAAGGCGTCATTATTGATTTTGCCAAGCTGGGCCAGGGCCTCGTCAGCCTTGCCCTGATCGCTCAGGACCCTTGCCAGACGCAGGGCGGCGATGGGCTTGATGCTGTCATCGCCACTGGCGGCCACCAGGGTCAGCTGCTCGGCAGCCAGATCCAGCTTGCCCGCCTTGACGGCGGCCGCGGCCAGTTGCAAGGCGGCCAGCTCGGCATAGGCGTCCCCCTTGTGAGCGGTAATGAAGCTCTTTGCCTGCTCCAGGGCGGCGTCATCCCCCTTGGCGAGCTGGGCGGTCATCTCGTTGTAAGCCTGGGAGGCGGCTTCCTGGTTGTTCTGCTGCATCTCGTTGTAGTAGCGCCAGCCAAAGAGGCCGACCAGACCGATAACAGTTCCTGCGATCACCGAGGTGCCGTTCTCTTTCCACCAGCTCTTGATGACCTCAACCTGTTGTTCTTCAGTGGTATACACTTCCACAGCTTACTCTCCTTTCGCTGCCAGCAGGGCAATGGCGGCATCGACCGAGACGGTCTGTTGCTCGGCCTGGCCACGCAGATATTTGATGGTGATCTCCCCGCTTTGCACCTCGGTCTCCCCAAGGATCAGGGCAATGGCCGCGCCGCTCTTGTCGGCACGCTTGAGTTGTTTCTTGAAGTTGCCGCCGCCGCAGTGGCTCATGAGGCGCAAGTCCGGCAGGGCATCGCGCAGGCGCTCGGCCAGGGCAAAGCCAGCCTGCTCGGTCCCCTCACCCACCATGCAGAGATAGACATCCACCGCCGGGCGGATGTCAGCATTGAGCTCGAGGGTTTCGAGCATCAGTACCAGACGCTCCATGCCCATGGCAAAGCCCACCGCCGGGGTCGGCTGGCCACCGAGCTGCTCCACCAGGCCGTCGTAGCGACCACCGGCACAGACGGTGCCCTGGGCCCCCAGGCTGTTGGTCACCCACTCGAACACGGTCAGGTTGTAGTAGTCGAGGCCGCGCACCAGACGCTCGTTCACCTCGAACTGGATGCCGGCCGCCGTGAGCAGGCGCTTGAGCCCTTCGAAGTGAGCCAGGCTCTCTTCGCCCAGGTGGTCGAACAGACGGGGGGCACCTGCCAGGATGGCCTGTACTTTCTCGTCTTTGGAGTCGAGCACCCGCAGGGGGTTGCTGTACATGCGGCGCTGGCTCTCTTCGTCCAGCTCGCTCTTGTACTGTTCCAGATAGGCGACCAGGGCATCGCGATAGGCGGCACGTTCGCTGCTCTGGCCAAGGGTGTTGAGCTGCAGAGTCACGTGATCGCTGATGCCGAACAGACGCCACAGGCGGTGAGTCAGCATGATGAGCTCGGCATCGATGTCCGGCCCGTTGATGCCGAACAGCTCGACCCCGAACTGGTGGAACTGGCGATAACGACCTTTCTGGGGACGCTCGTGACGGAACATGGGGCCCATGTACCACATCCGGCGTTCCTGGTTGTAAAGCAGACCGTGCTCGATGCCGGCACGCACGCAACTGGCGGTCCCTTCCGGACGCAGGCTCAGGCTGTCGCCGTTGCGGTCTTCAAAGGTGTACATCTCTTTTTCGACCACGTCGGTCACTTCACCGATGGCACGCTTAAACAGATGGGTCTGCTCGACGATGGGCATGCGCACTTCGCTGTAGCCATAGCTGGCCACGACCTGGCGCAGGATCTGTTCTACTTTCTGCCATACCGGGCTCTGCTCCGGCAGGCAATCATTCATACCGCGAATAGCTTGGATCTGTTTTGCCACGTTGATACTCGAGAAAAAGAGGTAAAATTTGGCCGCATTATAGGGATTTTCGACCCCGAGGTAAAATCGGGTGCCCGGATGCGGGATGTAAAATCAACAACCTAAAGCCGGGGCCACCCCAGGTGGCCCCGTCATCGTTCAACCTTTGTCCACCTGGATCTGGTTGGCCGGATCCAGCATGGCAGCCCGGGCACGGATGCGACGCTCCAGAGTCGGGATCAAATCCTTGTTGTCGAGCCGGTCGACCCGCTGGCCCCCCTCGTAGAAGGCACTCTTGTTGGCGGCGCCCGCAAGGCCGAGATCGGAGACCAGCGCCTCCCCCGGACCGTTCACCACACAGCCGATGATGGAGACATCCATCGGGGTGATGATGTCTTCGAGCCGCTCTTCCAGGGCGTTGACCGTGCCGATGACGTCGAACTCCTGACGGGAGCAGGAGGGACAGGCGATGAAGTTGATGCCGCGGGAGCGGATGCGCAGGGACTTGAGGATGTCGAAGCCCACCTTCACCTCTTCCACCGGATCGGCGGCCAGAGAGATGCGCAGGGTGTCGCCAATCCCTTCGCTCAGCAACATGCCAAGGCCGATGGCGGATTTGACCGCGCCGGCGCGAAAACCGCCCGCTTCCGTGATGCCCAGATGCAGGGGTTGATCGATCTGCTTGGCCAGCAGGCGATAGGCACCGACCGCCAGGAAGACATCGGACGCCTTGACGCTCACCTTGAAGTTCTGGAAGTCGAGGCGATCCAGGTAATCCACGTGGCGCATGGCGGACTCCAGCAGCGCCTCCGGGGTCGGCTCGCCGTATTTCTCCTGGAGATCACGCTCAAGGGAACCGCCGTTGACGCCGATGCGGATGGGGATGTTGTAGTGACGGGCACAATCCACCACCGCACGCACCCGCTCTTCGTTGCCGATGTTGCCCGGGTTGATGCGCAGGCAGTCGGCCCCGTATTCGGCCACTTTGAGGGCGATGCGGTAGTCGAAGTGGATGTCGGCCACGATGGGGATGCGGGTCTGCTGCTTGATGAGCTTGAACGCTTCCGCCGCCTCCATGGTGGGGACGGAGACCCGGACGATGTCGGCCCCGACCCGCTCGATCCGCTGGATCTGCTCGACGGTAGCGGCCACGTCCGTGGTCTTGGTGTTGGTCATGGTCTGTACCGTGATGGGGGCATCGCCCCCAACCGGCACGTTGCCGACCATGATCTGTCTGGATTTGCGACGAACGATGGGTGATTCGTGTGCGGGCTTTTCGTGAACAGACATGGCGGACTGATTACTCCTGCGGCAGTGAGAAGCGGGCAGTCCGGCCGTTGTTGTAACGGCTCATGTCGAAGGACTTGCCCTGATATTCGAGATTGACCGCCATGGGCGCGCCAATGATGAATCTGAGTGGCTCGGGTCCTTCCAGCACAAGCTCGTCGTTCGCCTTCTTCAGACCACTGAACAGGGTCTTGCCGCTGGCATCCTTGACATCCAGCCAGCAGTCGGCGGTGAAGCTCATCTTGAGCTGAGGCGCCTTGGCGGGCTCGGTGGTCGTGCTCTCGGCAGTCGAGACCGCACCGGAAACGTTCGTCGGGACGGCTGCGCTGGCATCCGTAGCGACCACAGGCAGGGTCGCGGTGGCACCGCTCACCACAACCTGGGTGGACACGGCATCGGACGCTGCGGGCAGCACGGGCTCGGCGACCTCCACGGCGGGGGCAACATTCGCTTCCGGCGTATTGACGGTCGCGCTCATCTCGGTCGCCGCCAAGGCGTCGTCACCGGCAGAGCGGCGCGCCGTGCTCTGCCACCACCAGGCGACGGAGAGCCCGATCAGCACCAGGATCACCAGCCAGGTCACCACCTTGAGCCGGCTGTCATTGGCCTGCTGGCGGGAGCGACGGGAGAAGCTCTGCATGTCGATATTGTCGGGGGGTGTCAGTCCCAGCTTTTCGTAGGCGGCGAGGATGGTCTCCTCGGGGATGCCCACGAGCTTGGCATAGGCCCGCAGATAGCCACGAATGAAGGTATGGGACGTGTGCTTGTCATAGGTATCCGCTTCGATGGCGGCGATCAGGGTCAGACGAAGGTGAATGCGGGACGCAACCTGTTCCCGGGTCCAGCCGAGCTGTTCACGGGCGTTGCGCAGCAGCTGGCCTGGGCCCGCTGCCTGGGAGTCGTCTTGGAAATCGTGTGGCTGTTCAGTAGTCATTGGCTAAGTAACGCTTGGCTTGTTGCGAAGTGGGATATTGCCTTACCAGCTCAGTCCCGAATTGGTGAAGTAATGCCGGTTTGTCCATGGCCTGGGCCAGCCGCAGCCGGAGCCAGAGGCTCTCCTCGTTCTCCTCTGCCACATCGGCAAAGCGCGCGAGGTAAGACTGGACATCAGGAAGCTTGCCATCTTTCATGGAAAGCTCGGCCATGTCCAGCAATAACCTAGGATTGCGGGGATTATACCCCAAGGCCAGACGATAATACTCGCCAGCCTTGTCATTTCTGTGATTTTGCATCGAGCAGAGCGCCGCATTCTCGTAGGTATCGGCGATCTTCACGTAATCGGGCTGGCTGACGGCCTGCAAGAACGCCTTTTCCGCTTCGTCGAAGCGGCCACGGTTGCAGAGGAAGGCGCCATAGTTGTTCATCGCGTCAGCATTGGACGGATCCATGGCCAGCGCTTTCTTGTAGCTCGCCTCGGCGGCCTTGAAATCCGACACCTGCTGATAGAAATAGGCAAAACCGATGTAGACCTGAGGATTGTTGGGATCGTACTGAAGGGCGCGGTCGAGATTGAATTTGGCCTGCTCGGCATTGCCCTGGCGCAGATACTGGATACCCAGATCGAGACGAGTCTGGGCAGCGGCCTTGAGGTCGGGGCCCACTTCACGCTGGGTCGAATTCTGGCCAGCGTAAGTGGTCTCTGTGACACAGCCTGGCAGCGCACAGAGCGCTGCCACTACGATCAATGTACGGATATCCATTTCCTGTCTATACAATGGCTTAGGAGTTAAACCATTTTGACGGAAATCCCATCCTGTTGCATCCGATTTTTCATGGTGCGCTTGGTGCGGTCGATCACCTCCCCCACCAGCTGGCCGCAGGCGGCGTCGATGTCGTCACCACGGGTCTTGCGCACGATGACGGTCAGGCCGTATTCCATCAGCACCTTGGAGAAACGGTCGATACGGCTGTTGCTCGGCTTGCCAAACGGGTTGCCCGGGAAGGGGTTGAACGGGATCAAGTTGATCTTGCAAGGGGTTTCCTTGAGGACCTTGGCCAGCTCATGGGCATGCTGCATGTCGTCGTTGATGTGGTCGAGCAGCACATACTCCACGGTCACCCGGCCGCCGTTGGCGTTGGACTTGGCCAGATAGCGACGTACCCCGGCAAGGAAGGACTCGATGTCGTACTTGTCGTTGATCGGCATGATCTCGGAGCGAAGCGCATCGTTCGGTGCATGCAGAGAGATGGCCAGGGCCACGTCGATCTGGTCGCCCAGCATATCCAGCGCCGGTACCACACCGGAGGTGGAGAGAGTGACGCGGCGCTTGGAGATGCTGAAGCCGAAGTCATCCATCATCAGCTTCATGGCAGGTACCACGTTGGCGAGGTTGAGCAGCGGCTCACCCATGCCCATCATCACCACGTTGGTGATGGGGCGCTTGCCGCCCACCACTTTGGCGGCACGCCACACCTGGCCGATGATCTCGGAAACTTTCAGGTTGCGGTTGAACCCTTGCTGGGCGGTGGAGCAGAAGGTGCACGCCAGGGCGCAGCCCACCTGAGAGGAGACGCACAGGGTCGCGCGGTCCGCTTCCGGAATGTAGACGGTCTCCACCTCCTGATCGCCCACCTGCAGCGCCCATTTGATGGTGCCATCGGCGGAGCGCTGTTCACGGCTGATCTCGGGGGCACGGATCTCGGCAATCGCCTTGAGCCGCTCGCGCAGCGCCTTGTTGACGTTGCTCATCTGATCGAAATCATCACAACCGAAGTGATAGATCCACTTCATTATCTGATCTGCCCGGAACGGCTTCTCGCCCAACTCGACGAAGAAGGCACGCATGGCATCCCGGTCGAGATCCAGCAGGTTGGTTTTTGTTTCGCTCATCAGGGGCCTCAGCTCACACACTTCATAAATTATCGGCTGACCTACGTCAGGGGGCGGCATTGTACAAATAATGGGTCTGGCTTTCCACCTGGAGAATAAGTGGATATTGGCAGGATGACCAAAAAACAAAAGGGAGCCGAAGCTCCCTTGGTCACCAGCAGACAACATCAGCCGCGCGGGCAGATCTCGTCGTCGGAGAAGAAGTAGGCGATTTCACGGGCGGCAGAGGCCGGGGCATCGGAGCCGTGGACGGCGTTGCGATCGATGCTCTCGGCGTAGCAGGCGCGCAGGGTGCCGGCCAGCGCCTCTTTCGGGTTGGTGGCGCCCATGATTTCACGGTGACGGCGGATGGCGTCCTCACCTTCCAGCACCTGTACCATGACGGGGCCAGAGGTCATGAAGCCGACCAGACCATCATAAAATGGCTTGCCCTGGTGCTCGGCGTAGAAACCGGCGGCCTGTTCGCTGGTCAGGTGCAGCATCTTGGCGGCGATGACTTTCAGGCCGGCGCTTTCGAAGCGGCTGTAAATGGCACCAATCAGGTTTTTGCTGACCGCATCCGGCTTGACGATGGAGAAGGTACGTTCGATAGCCATTGAGTTCTTTCCTTAACTACAGAGTTTTATTGTAGGAATCCATGTTCGGCGGCGATTATACGTAAACAAAAAACGAAATAACACACAAAAAATCAACTTTTTGTTAAACAAAAGAATCCTTGAAACAACATGGTGACTCATCTTGTGCCAGGGCAGAGAGAAAAAATGTGCGCTTGCGCACGATCGGCATGCTAATGCCTCAAAACCGTATCAATTGCTCAGCAAAGCAGCACTGGAAAGGGCACCCTGAGGTGCCCTTGTGATGCCGTTCACTGACTCAGCGCGTCTCCACCATCAGGGTATGGGCGATGGTGCGCATCCCCAGGGTATTGGCCCCGGGCGCCCACAGACTATCGCCGTTTTCGCTGAAGCAGGCGGCGAGATCGACATGCAGCCAACCTCTTCCCTCATCAGGGACAAAGCGGGAGAGGAAGCCTGCCGCATTGGAGGCCCCCCCCGGTCCGCCGCCCGGCACGGGGCGGCTGTTGGCGGTGTCGGCATAGTGGGACGGGCACTGCTGGCGATGCCAGGGCTCCAGCGGCAGCGGCCATGCAGGCTCCTGCTCCGCATCCGAATAGGCCATGGCGCGGCTCACCAGCCCCTTGTCCAGTCCAAACAGGGCGTTGTAACGCCCCCCCAGCGCCATCACGGCCGCCCCGGTGAGGGTGGCGGCGTCGATGATGAGCGGCGCACCAGACTCGCCGGCCAGTTGCAAGCCGTCGGCCAGGATCAGACGCCCTTCGGCGTCGGTATTGACCACCTCCACCGTGGTGCCGTTCTTGTAGGTGAGGATGTCACCCAGCTTGTAGGCATGCCCGGATACCAGGTTCTCGGCGCAGCAGAGGATGAGCTTCACCCGCTTGTCGAGGCCGCGCAGAATGGCCAGCGCCAGCGCGCCGGTGACGATGGCGGCACCGCCCATGTCGTGTTTCATGGTCAGCATGCCCTGGGAGGTCTTCATGGAGTAGCCGCCGGAATCGAAGGTGATCCCCTTGCCCACCAGGGCGGCCGCTACCGACGCCTTGGGATCCTTGCCCGGATTGAAATCCAGCTCCAGCATCACGGGCTCGCGGTCACTGCCACGACCCACCTGATAGAGACCGACCCAGCCCGCCTGTTGCAGCGCTTCTCCCTTGAGGATGCGATGGCTGATCCGGTCCGGTGCCAGCTCGGTGAGGAAGGCGGCGGCTTCGACCGCCAGCTCCAGCGGCCCCAGCTGCTCCGGGGTGGCGTTGGTCATCTCCCGCACCCAACGCCCGCACAGCCAGCGCGCCTCCAGCTCCTCCCTGTCCTCCTCGGACGAAGTGGCCCACTGCAACCCCACTTCCACCTTGGGCGTCTGCAGCCCCTGGGCAAAGGCCCACTGCTGCTCCCGCTCCCAGTGACCAGCCAGGACCACCTGCTGGATCCCCTGACTGCACAGGCGCCGCGCCGCCTGCTGGATATCCAGCAAGGGAGTGGCGCTCACCAGATGGATCACCATGCCGTCGGCACGGTGGGAGAGCAGTGCCCCCTCCCCCCACTCGGCCGGTGCAAACTCTCGGCTCAACCAGACGTTCATGCGCACACCTCCTGCAACCAGCGGGCAATCGTGCGAAGACCATGGCCCTTGGCACCGGTTGCCCAGAGCTCATTGCCCGACTTCTGATAGGAAGCGGCCAGGTCCAGGTGCACCCAGCCCTTGCCTTCGTCACGGACGAAGCGCGACAGGAACGCCGCTGCCGTGGTGGCGCCGGCAGTACCTTCTGCGGACGCCACGTTGCCCAGCTCGGCAAAGGCCGAGGTGAGCTGGCCTGCGTGCCAGGGTTCGAGCGGCAGCGGCCAGGCCTTCTCGTTTTCAGCGTTGGCGGCAGCCAGCGCGCGCACCTGCTCCGCCTCATCGAGGGCAAACACGGCATTGTAGTCGCGGCCCAGCGCGGTCTTGGCGGCGCCGGTCAGGGTGGCAGCGTCGAGGATGTAGGCAGCCCCGCTTTCGCTCGCGGCCAGCAGGCCGTCTGCCAGCACCAGGCGACCTTCCGCGTCGGTATTCTGGATCTCGACCGAGATGCCGTTGCGATAAGTGAGGATGTCGCCGAGCTTGAAGGCGTGGCCGGAGACCAGGTTCTCGGCGCAGCAGAGGATGAGCTTGACCCGCTTGTTCAGGCCACGGCTGATGGCCAGCGCCAGGGCGCCGGTTACCATGGCGGCGCCGCCCATGTCGGACTTCATCGGCAGCATGTTGTCGGAGGACTTCATGGAGTAGCCGCCGGAATCGAAAGTGATCCCCTTGCCCACCAGCGCCGCGACCACGGGGGCGTTGGCATCCCCGGTCGGGTTGTAGTCGAGCTCGAGCAGCACCGGCTCGCGCTCGCTGCCACGGCCCACCGACCAGATCCCGATATGACCTGATTCACGCAAGGCTTCGCCAGCGGTGATGCGGGCGGTCACCTTGTCACCTCCGAGGCTGCGAATGAGCAACAGAGCGGACTCCGCCAGGCTCATGGGGTAGATGGCTTCCGGGCAGCCGTTGGTCACCTCGCGCACCCAGCGGGTCGCTTTCAGCAAAGCCGCCAGCTCGGCAGCCTCCTGGTCGCTCTGCTCGCCGAAGTCGAGCTCGCGAACCCCCTTGGCGGCATAGAAGCCCTGGGCAAAGGCGTAACGACGCTCCCCATTCCACCCCTCGCCCACCAGCTTGATGCGCTTGATGCCGCTCGACTCGAGGCGTCTGGCAGCGCGCTGGATGGCGCGCAGCGCCTCCTTCTCCTGGCCAGCGGCCAGATGGAGATAGGCCTCGTCCCCGTTGAAACTGAGCAGGGCACCCTCGCCCCACTGGGCGGCGGCAGCCTGGGACGACAACCTTACGTTCATCATGTCAGCCATGTTCACTTGCTTCCTTTTTATTGGCACTTTCATCAACGAATAGGGAAATCACGGGCACAAAAAAGGCCGCTCCCTCAAGGGTCACGGCCTTCACCATATCATTACTGCATCATGAGATGCTGCACGCGCAATTCACTCATGTGTAATTAAGGGGTCATCAGTGGCGCTCGGACGCCAGATTCAGGGTGTACTTGGGCAGTTCCACCACCAGATCCTCGTCCGCCAGTCTGGCCTGGCAGCTGAGACGGGATTCCGGCTCCAGCCCCCACGCCTTGTCCAGCATGTCGTCTTCCAGCTCGTCGCTCGGCTCGAGGGAGTCGAACCCTTCCCGCACCACGCAGTGACAGGTAGTACAAGCACAGGACTTCTCGCAAGCGTGCTCGATCTCGATGCCATTGCGCAGTGCGATATCCAGAATGGTTTCACCGGTCGCACCTTCGAGAGCCGCGCCATCCGGACAGAGCTCGGGATGGGGCAGAATAATCAGTTTTGGCATATCACACCTTGTTGACGTTTTGTCCGGTCAGCACCTTGCGGATGGAGGCATCCATCCGGCGGGCTGCAAATTCGCCACTGGCAGCGTCCGCCGCCTCGATGGCCTCTTTGATCTGGTTGGTGGTGCCCGTGCTGCGCATGGTCAGCAGATGGGCGATGGCGGCATCCAGCTCGGCCCGCTCGGCGGGGCTCAATAAAGCCTCTCCATCGGCGGCCAGGGCGGCGTTGAGACTTTCGACCACCCGGTCGGCCTCGACCTGTTGCTCCGCCAACATGCGGGCGTCCATGTCCTGCTGGGCATTGGCGATGGAGGCGCTCAGCATGTTGAGGATGTCATCCTCACCCAGTCCATAGGAGGGCTTGACCTGGATCTCGGCCTGCACGCCGGAGGATTTCTCCATGGCGCTGACCGACAGCAGACCGTCCGCATCCACCTGGAAGGTGACGCGAATGTGGGCGGCGCCGGCCGCCATGGGCGGAATGCCGGTCAGGGTGAAGCGGGCCAGGGAGCGGCAATCCGCCACCAACTCGCGCTCCCCCTGCACCACGTGGATGGCCATTGCGGTCTGGCCATCCTTGAAGGTGGTGAACTCCTGGGCGCGGGCCACCGGAATGGTGGTATTGCGCGGGATCACCTTCTCGGCGAGGCCGCCCATGGTCTCTAACCCTAAGGAAAGCGGGATGACGTCCAGCAGCAGCATCTCGGCGTCGGGCTTGTTGCCCACCAGGATGTCTGCCTGGATGGCGGCACCGATGGCCACCACCTTGTCAGGGTCGATGCTGGTCAAGGGCGTACGGCCGAAGAACTCGCCCACCCGCTCGCGCACCAGCGGCACCCGGGTCGAGCCGCCGACCATCACCACTTCCAGCACCTCTTCCTGCTCGAGACCCGCATCGCGCAGGGCGCGCCGACAGGCCTGCAGGGTGCGCTTGACCAGGGGCTGGATCAGCTCGTCAAACTGGCTGCGGGTGACGGTACCCTGCCAGCCGGCAAAGGTGCAGGCAACGGCATCGGCATCGGTGAGGCCGTGCTTGATGCTGGCCGCCGCATCCAGCAACTCGCGCTGGGTACGGGCATCGAGCTGACCGGACAACCCGGCTTGCTCTTTGAGCCAGTCCGCCAGCAGATGGTCGAAATCGTCACCACCGAGTGCCGAGTCGCCACCGGTGGCCATCACCTCAAACACCCCGCGATGCAGACGCAGGATGGAGATATCGAAGGTTCCGCCACCCAGGTCATAGACGGCGATCACCCCTTCCTGGCCGGAGTCGAGGCCATAGGCGATGGCCGCCGCGGTAGGCTCGTTCAGCAGGCGCAGCACGTGCAGACCGGCCAGTCTGGCCGCGTCCTTGGTACCCTGACGCTGGGCATCGTCAAAATAGGCGGGCACCGTGATGACCACGCCGTCGAGGTCTCCCCCGAGGGACGCGGCACCGCGCTCGGCCAGTTTTTTCAGGATCTCGGCAGAGACCTGCACCGGATTGACCAGCCCCTGGCGGGTCCGCAACTGAGGCATACCCGTCTCGGTAGCTACGAACTCGTAAGGCTGCTGGCGGGTATCGATGTCGGCCAGCGCCTTGCCCATCATCCGCTTGACCGAGACGATGGTGTTGTGGGGATCGAGGGCCGCCTCACGCTTGGCATCGAAGCCAACCCGGATGGTATCGGCCTGGTAATGGACCACGGAAGGCAGCAGATCACGCCCCTGCTCGTCACAGAGGGTGTCGGCCTGGCCGCTGCGCACGGCGGCGACCAGGGAGTTGGTGGTGCCAAGATCGATGCCGACGGCACGTTTATGCTGGTGAGGCGCGGCGCTCTGGCCTGGCTCGGCAATTTGCAGTAATGCCATGGGTAATCACAATTCCTGCGTTAGAGGGTCAAGACTCGAACAGCGAGTCTTCGAATCGTTCCAGCTCCTCGAGGAGCTTGTCGACAAATTTGAGCTTGCGAACGCAATCCGCCGCCTGCAGATCCTCACCCCTGGTGAGAGAGTCGGTCAGCCGTTGCATCAACGCCTGGTGATCATGCCTGATCTCCTGGCGAAAATCCTTGATGGCCCCCTCAGGGTCGGCGTCGCCCTTGAGATCAGCCAGCCGCTCTCGCCACTCCAGCTGTTGCATCAGAAAGGCAGGATCTTGCAGTGTCTGCTGCTCCCCGCGAATATCGGTGCCCCGCAAGGAGAGCAGATACTCGGCTCGGCGCAAGGGGGCCTTGAGGGTGGTAAAGGCATCGTTGATCTGGGCAGCACGCTGCACGGCAGCAAGCTGCTCCCGCTCGGAGGCAGTCGCAAAACGATCGGGATGGAACCGGGTCTGCAGCTGACGATAGGTGTCAGCCAGTTGGCGAGTATCGAGCTCGAAGCCCTCAGCCAGCCCGAACAGCTCGAAATGATTCATCCTTCGTCCTCAGACAATAGCGCTGGGAGTGCAACCACACTCGTCTTGAACTTGAAAGCAGTGGCATGGACTGGCGTCCACACCACTGTGTTGATGAGCAAGGTGTTGATCACAAGAGACTCGCCGCAACAGGGCTCACCCTTGGGGCTACGAGGCGTTGCAAACATGGGCGATCTGTCAATCGAACCACTTACACGCTGAAGCTTTCGCCACAACCACATTCGCCCTTGGCATTCGGGTTGTTGAACTGGAAGCCCTCGTTGAGGCCTTCCTTCACGAAGTCCAGCTCGGTGCCATCCAGGTGGATCAGGCTCTTGGCATCCACGATGATCTTGACGCCTTTCTGCTCGAATACCTGATCCTCGGCAGCCAGCTCATCCACGAACTCGAGCACATAGGCAAGGCCAGAACAGCCGGTCGTCTTGACGCCGAGGCGCAGGCCGATGCCCTTGCCCCGGTTGATCATGAAGGAGGAAACCCGCGCCGCTGCGGCATCTGTCATGGTTATGGCCATACTGCTCTCCGGACCTTAAAGACCTTTCTTCTGCTTGTAATCGGCGATGGCGGCCTTGATGGCATCCTCCGCCAGAATGGAGCAGTGGATCTTCACCGGCGGCAGCGCCAGCTCTTCGGCGATGTCGGTGTTCTTGATACCGGCCGCTTCGTCCAGGGTCTTGCCCTTGACCCACTCGGTCACCAGGGAGCTGGAGGCGATGGCGGAACCACAGCCGTAGGTCTTGAACTTGGCATCTTCGATGATGCCATCGTCGCTGATCTTCAGTTGCAGCTTCATGACGTCACCACAGGCCGGTGCACCGACCATACCGGTGGCGACGCTGGGATCGTTCTTGTCAAAACCACCGACGTTGCGGGGATTCTCGTAGTGGTCGATTACTTTTTCACTGTAA
Source organism: Aeromonas sp. (assembly GCF_050252055.1). Taxonomy (NCBI): domain Bacteria; kingdom Pseudomonadati; phylum Pseudomonadota; class Gammaproteobacteria; order Aeromonadales; family Aeromonadaceae; genus Aeromonas; species Aeromonas sp. Next base: position 275,979 of record NZ_JBFWLQ010000003.1, read on the forward strand.
GCCATATCTAACTCCTGCTAATTCCGTTGTTCACCAGACCCTTGCCATGCTGGCAAGGATCAGTGATGTGCCCATTCGACCGTGTTCAGATCGACGCCATCCTTGAACATCTCCCACAGGGGGGACATCTCGCGCAGACGACCGATGGAGTCGCAGATGAGCTTGATTGCGTAGTCGATCTCTTCCTCGGTGGTGAAGCGACCGATGCTGAAACGGATGGAGCTGTGTGCCAGCTCGTCGTTCAAGCCCAGGGCGCGCAGCACGTAGGAAGGTTCCAGGCTGGCCGAGGTACAGGCAGAACCGGAAGAGACCGCCAGATCCTTCAGTGCCATGATGAGGGATTCCCCTTCCACATAGGCGAAGCTGACGTTCAGGTTACCCGGTACACGCTGGTCCAGATCCCCGTTGATATAGACTTCTTCGATGTTCTTGATGCCATCCCACAGACGCTGGCGCAGGGCCATGATGTGCTGGCTCTCGCTCGGCATCTCTTCCTTGGCGATGCGGAATGCTTCCCCCATGCCGACGATCTGGTGGGTTGCCAGGGTACCGGAGCGCATGCCGCGCTCGTGACCACCGCCGTGCATCTGGGCTTCCAGACGAACGCGGGGCTTACGGCGCACATACAGGGCGCCAATGCCTTTCGGGCCGTATACCTTGTGGGCGGACATGGAGAGCAGATCAACCTTGAGCGCTTCCACGTCGACCGGGATCTTGCCCACGCTCTGGACGGCGTCCACGTGCAGCAGGATCTTGCGGGAACGGCACAGCTCGCCGATGGCAGCGATGTCTTGCACCACCCCGATCTCGTTGTTGGCGTGCATGATGCTGACCAGGATGGTGTCATCACGCAGGGCGCCTTCGATCTGCTCAAGGGTGAACAGGCCGTTGGGCATGGGCTCAAGGTAGGTCACCTCATAGCCTTCCCGCTCAAGTTGGCGGCAGGTATCCAGCACGGCTTTGTGCTCGGTCTTGGAGGTGACGATGTGCTTGCCCTTGCCGGCGTAGAAATGGGCGATGCCCTTGATGGCCAGGTTGTTGGACTCGGTCGCACCGGAGGTAAAGACGATCTCGCGCGGGTCCGCGCCGATCAGCTCTGCCACTTGATTACGGGCCAGATCCACCGCCTCTTCGGCCTGCCAGCCGAAACGGTGGGAACGGGAGGCTGGGTTGCCGAACAGGCCGTCCATGGTGAGGCACTGCATCATTTTTTCTGCGACACGCGGGTCCACCGGACAGGTTGCCGAATAATCAAGGTAAATAGGCAGTTTCATCTTTTTCTCCGTTACGACGGGGTCACACAGCGACTCGTCGTGGAAAGCACGTTTATAGTTGGACTTTCAAGCTCACATCACCGCGTTCGGCCCGATCAACCAGGGACAACACGGTCTTCATTTGTTCATCTTGCTTGCCGGCGATACGGCGCACATCGGCCTGACCAACCAGCTCGGCCAGGGTGATATCCCCCAGGAAACTGGAGATGCGTTCGCTCAGATCCCGCCACAAGGAGTGGGTCAGGCACTGGGTACCACCGTGGCAGCCCCCTTTGCCGAGGCACTTGGTCGCATCGACCGATTCATCGACCGCGGTGATCACCTGACCGACCGAAATCTCGCCAGGGGCCAGACCGAGGCGATAGCCGCCACCGGGGCCACGTACGCTGCTCACCAGACCATGTTTGCGCAGACGGGCAAACAGTTGTTCCAGATAGGACAAGGAGATGCCCTGGCGCTCTGAAATATCAGCCAGGGGCACGGGCCCCTGCTCTGCATGCAACGCCACGTCGAGCATGGCTGTCACCGCGTAACGTCCTTTTGAGGTCAGTCTCATATGCCTTACCGTCTTGCGAACCAATCAATATGTGGCATATGGTCACATACCCGACTAAATCAGTCAAGTATATGCTTGAGTAAATCAGTCGGGATTAATCCTGTGCCCTGGACTTCTGGACAGAGGTGAGAATGCCCCGCAGGATGTTCAACTCCACCGCTTCGGGTCTGGCCCGATTGAACAGACGACGCAGTTTGCTCATCACATGGCCTGGATGGTCATCGGCAATGAACCCCGTCTTTTGCAGCGTCTGCTCCAGATGCTGATAAAACCCTTCCAGTTGCTGGGCGCTGGGGTACTCGACCCGCTCATCCTCCGGGGCCGAATGCTCCTGGTTCTGTACTTCCAGCCAGCGCATCCGCACCTCGTAACAAAGGGTCTGCACTGCCATGGCCAGATTGAGGGAGCTGTATTCTGGATTGGCGGGAATGGCCACATGGAAGTGGCATTTTTGCAGTTCGTCATTGGTGAGACCGGTGCGTTCACGGCCAAACACCAGCGCGACCGGGTGCTCCATGCCCTCGGCAACCAGCTTCTCGCCCGCTTCACGGGGATCCAGCATGGGCCAGCTCAAGGTGCGGGAACGGGCACTGGTGCCGATGACCAGACCACAGTTGGCAATGGCTTCATCCAGGGTCGGCACGATACGGGCGCGAGCCAGGATATCGCTGGCCCCCGCTGCCAGGGCGACGGCCTCCTCATCCGGCTGGGCCTGGGGATCGACCAGCACCAGTTGAGTCAGCCCCATGGTCTTCATGGCCCGCGCCGCGGATCCCATGTTGCCGGTGTGAGAGGTGTTTACCAACACGATACGAATCTGATCCAACATGCCCAGTCAATCTTCAGTCAAAAATGGCGCGCAATTGTAACATAACCAATCGCTATTTTGGCACCGCTTCCGACCAGGCATTTCTGCACAAACAGACAGATGATACATCCCCACCCTGCGTGGTCACGCTGAAGTGGGGTACTGCGGCTCAAGTTCACCTGTTCCGCAGCACTCGGGCAAGAAAACGGCTCAGCTCATTGTCGCGGCAGTGGGCACGTGCGTCTCGCGGGCCCGCTCGATAAAGGTCGCCAGATCCATCAGGGGGTATTTCATCAATCCCAGCCCGTCCAGATCCAGGCTGTCCATCAGGTTTTTCACCTCCAGACCCAACTCGGTGTTCCCTTCAATCTTCAGCTTGCGCTGGAAGAAGAGGGAATCCGGGTCTTCACGGCGTCCAGCGATCAGAACAAGATCCTGGCTATTGCCGCTGAAACAGACATCGACATGCTCACACTTCCTTGCCACCACCAATTTTCCCTCCCGCTCGCTGATAAACCAGCAGAGCTCCAGATCAGAGACTTCGACCTTGAGCCACTTGCCTGCCAGAAATTCAAAGTCGCCATCTGTGATGGCCTCTTTGAACACGCTGGCCAGCAGGCGCTCCATCAGGTTCTGCTGCAAGGAAAATGGCACCAGTTTGAGAGGATGACGCAAGAAGCGGGGGGCCTGTTCGACCAGGCGATGCTGCAGTTGTTTGAACACGATGAACTCCCAGTTTTTTGCGCATTCAAACACAGGGGCGGCGCCATGATCCTGTTGGAAATCAAACTTGTGCCCACTTACCTCAAGAAGGGTAAAGCCACCTAAAGCTGCCTCAGGTCAAAAAGCGGGAGGGCAAGCATGAATACAATCGGGCCACTTTGCATTTTTGCCCTCTCGGAGCGTACCCGATGGAATTACTCTGCCCGGCAGGCAGCCTGCCGGCACTGAAGACAGCCGTGGATAACGGGGCCGATGCGGTCTACATCGGCTTCAAGGATGACACCAATGCCCGCCACTTCGCCGGACTCAACTTCACCGACAGCAAGCTGGAAAGAGCGGTTGACTATGTCCACCAGCATGGCCGCAAGCTGCACATCGCCATCAATACCTTTGCCCACCCGGGCTCCGATGCCCGTTGGAAGCAGGCCGTGGACAAAGGGGTGGCGCTCGGTGCAGATGCCCTGATCATCGCCGATCTCGCCGTGCTCGATTATGCCAGCCGCCGCCATCCCGACATGGAGCTGCATGTCTCGGTCCAGGCCAGCGCCACCAACGCCGCCGCCATCCGCTTCTACCAGCAGCACTTCAACGTCGGCCGGGTGGTGCTGCCGAGGGTGCTCTCCATGCATCAGGTCAGGCAGCTGGCCCGCGAGACCGACGTCGGCCTCGAGGTGTTCGCCTTCGGCAGCCTCTGCATCATGGCGGAAGGGCGCTGCTACCTCTCCTCCTACATGACCGGCGAGAGCCCCAACACCGTCGGCGCCTGCTCACCGGCCAAGTTCGTGCGCTGGGAAGAGACCCCGAGCGGCCTCGAATCCCGCCTCAACGAGGTGCTGATCGATCGTTACGGCCCGGGGGAAAACGCCGGCTACCCGACCCTGTGCAAGGGGCGCTTCGAGGTGGATGGCCAGACCTATCACGCGCTGGAGGAGCCCACCAGCCTCAACACCCTCGGCCTCCTGCCCGAGCTGTTCCAGACCGGCATCCAGTCGGTCAAGATCGAGGGACGCCAGCGCAGCCCCGCCTATGTGGAGCAGGTGACCCGGGTCTGGCGCGCCGCCATCGACGCCTATCAGGCCAACCCCGAGGCCTATCAGGTCAAGGCTGAGTGGGATGCCCAGCTCGCCCGCGTCTCCGAGGGGAGCCAGACCACCCTCGGTGCCTATCATCGCCAGTGGCAATAAGGAGCCCTGTTCATGAAATTCTCTCTCGGCCCCCTGCTCTTCTACTGGCCCAAGGCCGACACCCAGGCCTTCTATCAGGCGGTGGCCGCCAGCCAGGCCGACATCGTCTATCTGGGAGAAACCGTCTGCAGCAAGCGGCGCGAACTGAAAGTGGATGACTGGATTGCCCTCGCCCGTCAGGTGGCGGGCTCCGGCAGGCAGGCGGTGCTCTCCACGCTGGCGCTGATCTCTGCCCCCTCCGAGCTCAAGGAGGTCAAGCGGCTGGTCGACAACGGCGAGCTGATGATCGAGGCCAACGATCTGGGGGCCGTCCAGCTCGCCAGTGAAGCCGGACTGCCGTTCGTCTGCGGCCCCGCCATCAACGCCTACAACGCCGACGTGCTGCGCATGCTGCTTAAACAGGGGATGCAGCGCTGGGTGATGCCGGTGGAGCTCTCCCGCGACTGGCTGATGCAGCTCAATCAGGATCTGGGCAGGGAGCGCCAGCAGTTCGAGGTGGAGGTGTTCGCCTATGGTCATCTGCCGCTCGCCTACTCGGCACGCTGCTTCACCGCCCGCTCCCTCGACCGGCCCAAGGACAACTGCGAACTGGCCTGCATCGACTACCCCACCGGGCGACTTGCCAGCAGTCGCGAGGGGCAGAAGGTGTTCAACCTCAACGGCATCCAGACCCAGTCCGGTTACTGCTACAACCTGGGCAACGAGCTCAAGGGGATGGAGGGCCTGGTGGATGTGGTGCGCCTCTCGCCCGAAGGCATGGAGACCCTGACGATGCTGGAGCGCTTCAAGGCCAACGAACAGGGGATGGCCCCCCTGCTCTTGCTGCAGGAGCGGGACTGCAACGGTTACTGGCGCCAGATCCCCGGCATGAGCCTGGTGGAGTAGCGGCACACCCCGTGTCACCAGACAGCAAAAAGGCCTCGTCAAGAGGCCTTTTTCATGGGGATCAAACCCGTTTAGTCACGCTTTGCCGCTCTTGCCCTGGGCTCCGGGTGGCTGGGGCTTGCGCGCCATCAGTTCCAGCTCCAGCAAGGCATAGCGATGCTCGATGAAGTCATAGACGTTGTTGGCCAGCGCCAGCTTGAAGTAGCTGATGGCTTCCTTGCGGTTACCCTTGGCCAGCTCGAACTTGCCGAGGTAGAAGTAGGTCTCGCACAGGCGCTCGGCGAGCTCCCTGTTGTCCTTGACCCCTTTCACCACGTTGCTCATCAACTGGGTGGCATTGATGTCGCCCGTATAGAGGCGCACCAGATCCCAGTTCCAGGCGTCGTCGTCATACTTGTTCAGCCGCTCGCGCATCCGGCTCATGGCCGCCGGTCCGTTGAGCTTCTGCTCGGCCAGATAGAGCCAGATCACCCGATAAGGGTCTTCTGGTTGCGCCTCGTAGAAGCGCTTCATATCCGCCGCGGCAAGCTCGGGGCGATTGCCGTAATAGAGCGCGATTCCCCGGTTGAGATAGGCGTAGTCGTAATCCGGGGCGAGCTCCAGAGCGGAGTCGAACGCCTCATAGGCTTCGTCGTAGTTCTGCTGTTGAACCAGATAGACACCGATGAAGTTGTAGGCCTCGGCAAAATCCGGCTTCTCCCGCAGGGCGCGGTTGAAGTCGAGTCGCGCCAGGGAACGCAAGCCCACCCGGTCAAACACCACGGCACGCTCATAGAAGAGTTCTGCCCGCTGTTCGGTCGTCAATTCCATTTCACTGAGCATCTGCCCGAGTCGCGCCAACGCCAACTCGCTCTGGTAGGAGACCTGCAAGGGGGTCGCCAATACCAGTGAAGCGGGTTGCGGCTTGGGAACTTGAGGCGCTTTTACCTGACTGCTACTGCTGCAACCCCACAAGGGGAGCAACAACAGGATACCCGTGAGGTATCCAATCCCTATCCTGACGTTCAATGAACACTCCGACGCTTACGCTTGACCCCGCATATGGTAAAGATCACGGGGCCGTTTGTCATGTGGCGCAGCCCCTCTCCCTCAAATAAATCAGGATTCGACAGGGTATCCGGCATCGCTCCAGCCGCGAAAGCCTCCATCGACGCTGACGACCCGGGAATAACCCATCTTCTGCAGGTTATCCGCCACCAGGATGGAGCGAAATCCCCCACCACAATAGAGGTAGAGTTCGGTGTCGGGATCCGGATACCGGGTCTCGATGTCACGCTCTATCACCCCACGCCCGAGATAGGTGGCCCCCGGCAGATGGCCCCTGGCCCACTCGCTCTCTTCGCGCACGTCGATCAGATGAAATGCTCGGCCCTCATCCTGCCAGCGCTTGATCTGGTGCACATCGGTTTCCTGCACCTGCGGGCGGATGGCCTCTACCAGGGCCAGAAAACGGGGATTGTGTTGCATGGGCTTGCTCCTTGCTTTGGGTAATGGATGCTGGGTTGTGGGGAGCATCATGACTCACCCCGGCCACAAGAGAAAGGGCGCCTTGCGGCGCCCTTTTCTGTTACGGCAGGATCTCTTGCTGATCCGCGCCCTCTTTTTCCACCTGGGTCGGCAGCATGTGCTCCCGCTTGATCCCGAGGAACATGGCTGAGGCGCTCGCCACATAGATGGAGGAGTAGGTCCCGAAGGCCACCCCGATCACCATGGCGATGGAGAAACCGTGGATCAGAGGCCCGCCTTTGAGCAGCAGCGCCACCACCACCACGAAGGTCAACCCCGAGGTGATGATGGTCCGGCTCAGGGTCTCGGTCATGGAGAGATCCATGATCTCCGCGGTGTCCCCACGGCGTACCTTGCGGAAATTCTCCCGCACCCGGTCGAACACAACGATGGTGTCGTTCAGGGAGTACCCCACCAGCGTCATCAGCGCCGCCAGCACGGTCAGGTCGAACTCGTACTGGAAGTAGGCAAAGATGCCGAGGGTGATGATCACGTCGTGAGCCAGGGAGAGGATGCCCCCCGTGGCCAGACGCCACTCGAAGCGCACCGCCACGTAGATCAGGATACAGATGATGGAGGCCAGCATGGCCAGGGCACCGTCGGTGGCCAGCTCGTCACCCACGGAGGGACCGACGAACTCGACACGCTTGAGCACGGCGCTCTCGTCGACCAGCTTGGCGGCCGCCAGGACCTCGTTGCCCTGCTGCTCGACCTTGACGCCCTCTTGGGGGGCCATGCGCACCAGCACATCACGGCTGGAGCCGAAGAACTGCAGGGTCGCCCCGTCAATCTTCTGCTGATCCAGCGCCTCGTGCATCTTGTCCAGGCTCACCGACTGCTGGAACCCCACCTCGATGGTGGTACCGCCGGTGAAGTCCAGCCCCCAGTTCAGGCCACGATCGTACAGAACGTAGAGGGCGAGCACCGTCACCAGAGCAGAGAGGACCATACCCAGCTTGGCGAAACGCATGAAGGGGATGGGCTTTTCAAAATGTAGAATTTGAAACATGTCTCTTCCTTAGATCGGCAGCTTGTCGATGCGCCGTCCACCCCAGGCCAGGTTGATGATGGCGCGGGATACCGTGATGGCAGTGAACATGGACGCCGTCAGGCCGATCCCGAGGGTCAGGGCGAAGCCCTTGATGGCACCGGTACCGATACCGAACAGGATCACGCAGGTGATGAGCGAGGTGACGTTGGAGTCGGCGATGGTGGAGAAGGCGCGGTCAAAGCCCAGGTGAATGGCTTGCTGCACCCCGCGACCATTGCGGATCTCTTCACGAATACGCTCGTAGATCAGCACGTTCGCATCCACCGCCATCCCCAGCGTCAACACGATACCGGCGATGCCCGGCAGGGTCATGGTGGCCCCCGGGATCATCGACATGATACCGACGATGAGCACCAGGTTCATGGTCAGCGCCAGATTGGCCACCCAGCCGAAGGCACGGTAGTAGATCCCCATGAAGAGCACGATCACCAGCATGGCCCAGCCGATGGCTTCCATCCCGCTGTCGATGTTCTGCTGACCCAGGCTCGGGCCTATGGTGCGCTCTTCGACGATCTGGATGGGGGCAATCAGGGCACCGGCACGCAGCAGCAGCGCCAGGTTGTGGGCTTCGTTGGCGTTGTCGATCCCGGTGATGCGGAACTGGCTACCCAGGCGAGACTGGATGGTGGCGACGTTGATCACCTCCTCCTGCTTGCGGAACTTGCGCTTGCCGTCCGGACCAGGCTGCCCCACCGGCTTGTACTCGATGAAGACGGTCGCCATGCCCTTGCCAACGTTGTCCTTGGTAAAGTTGGCCATCTTGTTGCCACCCTGACCATCGAGCTTGATGTTGACCTGGGGACGGCTGTATTCATCGAAACCGGACTGGGCACCCACGATGTGGTCACCGGTCAGGATCACGCGCTTTTGCAGTACCACGGGACGACCGTTGCGATCGTTGTAGACCTTGGAGCTCGGCGGCACGCGGCCTGCGGCAGCGGCCTGGATATCGGCAGCCTCATCGACCATGTGGAACTCCAGGGTCGCGGTGGCCCCCAGGATCTCCTTGGCACGGGCGGTGTCCTGGATCCCCGGCAGCTCGACGATGATACGCTCGCCGCCCTGCTGCTGGACCAACGGCTCGGCCACACCCAGTTCGTTCACCCGGTTGCGGATGATGGTGATGTTCTGCTCGAGGGCATACTTCTTCACCTCTTTGACCTTGGCTTCGCTCAGACTGGCCAGCAGGATGAAGTCATCCCCTTTCTGGTCGGTGGTGAAGACAAGATCCGCATTCTGGCGACGCAGGAAGGAGAGTGCCTTGGCCTGATCGGCCTCGTCACGGAAGACCACCTGCACCTGATCCCCGACCCGGCGTACACCGGAGTAGCGGATCTTCTGGGTGCGCAGTTCGGCGCGGAAATCCTGCACCATCTGTTCCTGCTGCTTGGCCAGCGCTTCGGCCATGTCCACTTCCATCAGGAAGTGCACACCGCCCCGCAGGTCAAGACCGAGCTTCAGGGGCGCCGCGCCGATGGCCTCGAGCCAGGCGGGGGTGGACGGTGCCAGGTTGAGGGCGGTGATGAAATTGTCGCCCAGCTTGTTGGCCACGATGTCGCGCGCCTTGAGCTGGTCTTCGGTGTTGTTGAAACGGATCAGGATGAAGCCGTGCTCGAACGCCGCATGCTTGACAGGGATCTTCGCCTCGTCGAGGGTTTCCTTCACCTGATCGAGGGTTTCTAGTTTGACTTCGGCACCACGGCTGGCAGAGACCTGCAAGGCCGGGTCTTCGCCGTAAAGATTGGGGGCTGCATATAGAAAACCGATGGCGATCACGACGATCACCATCAGGTATTTCCACAGCGGATAGCGATTTAACACGCTGTGCTCCTCGGGAGATTAGAGGGACTGGATAGAACCCTTGGGCAGAACGGCAGAGACGAAGTCACGCTTGATGGTGACCTGAGTCTGATCGTTCAGGGCCAGCACAATGTAGTCGCTGTCGGCGGAAACCTTGGCGATCTTGCCGACCAGGCCACCGGAAGTGAGCACTTCGTCGCCCTTGGAGAGGGAGCTCATCAGATTGCGATGCTCCTTGGCACGCTTGGCCTGGGGACGGTAGATCATGAAGTAGAAGATGAGACCGAACACGGCCAGCATGATGATCATTTCCATGCCACCACCCTGTGCTGCCGGAGCCGCGCCTTCTGCATACGCCTTGGAGATAATGCTCATTTAACAACCTCTTATTGATGTAGATTTGAATACTAACTTATATGTCGTTGTTATTTCACGTCATTTTCAGCCAGTGGAGGCACAGGCTTCCCTTGCCGACGGTAAAACTCAGTTACAAAGTCGTCTAATTTACCCTGCTCGATCGCGTCCCGCAAACCCTGCATCACGCGCTGGTAATAACGCAGGTTGTGGATGGTATTCAGACGGGCACCGAGGATCTCGTTGCACTTGTCCAGATGGTACAGATAGCTGCGGGTGTAGTTCTTGCAGGTGTAGCAATCGCAGTCCGCATCCAGGGTGCTGGTATCTTCCCGGTACTTGGCGTTGCGGATCTTGACCACGCCATCGGTGGTAAAGAGATGACCGTTGCGGGCGTTGCGGGTCGGCATCACGCAGTCGAACATGTCGATACCGCGGCGCACCCCTTCCACCAGATCCTCCGGCTTGCCCACCCCCATCAAGTAGCGCGGCTTGTCGGCCGGAATTTTCGGGCAGACATGGTCAAGGATGCGATGCATGTCCTCTTTGGGCTCACCCACGGCAAGACCGCCGACCGCGTAACCGTCGAAGCCGATCTCAAGGAGACCGTCCAGCGACACATCCCGCAGCGGTTCGTAGACAGAACCCTGGATGATGCCGAACAGGGCGTTCTTGTTGCCGAGTGCATCGAACTTGTCACGGGAACGCTTGGCCCAGCGCAGGGACATCTCCATGGACTTGCGCGCTTCCTCGTAAGTGGCCGGGTACGGGGTGCACTCGTCGAAGATCATCACGATGTCGGAACCCAGATCGTACTGGATCTCCATGGACTTCTCGGGGTCGAGGAAGATCTTCTCGCCGTTGATGGGATGACGGAAGTGCACCCCCTCCTCGGTGATCTTGCGGATGTGCCCCAGACTGAACACCTGGAAACCACCGGAGTCGGTCAGGATCGGCCCCTGCCAGTTCATGAAGTCGTGCAGATCGCCGTGGGCGCGCATCACTTCCTGACCCGGGCGCAGCCAGAGGTGGAAGGTGTTGCCAAGCAGGATCTGGGCACCGGTCTCACGTACCTCTTCCGGTGTCATCCCCTTGACGGTGCCGTAGGTGCCGACCGGCATGAAGGCTGGGGTCTGGACCACGCCACGCTCGAACACCAGTTGACCGCGACGGGCACGCCCATCGGTGGTTTTCAATTCAAATTTCATTGCTACCTCTATTCAGTCAGAGAAACAGTCTGACAACAAAGGGCCCGAGGGGCCCGGTAATATGAAGCCGGCCGGCATACTGACAAGCAGAGCCTGAACGACTTCTGAAGGGCAAGGCTTAACCCTGCACCCGGCGACGGGTGACGAACATGGCGTCCCCGTAGCTGAAGAAACGGTACTGTCCCGCCACGGCGGCCTGATAGGCGGCCATCACGTTGTCATAGCCGGCAAAGGCGCTGACCAGCATGATCAGGGTGGATTCGGGCAGGTGGAAGTTGGTGATCATGGCATCGACCACCTGGAACTCGTAACCGGGGAAGATGAAGATGTCGGTGTCATTGAAGAAGGGCGCCAGCGGCTTGCCCTGGGCCAGGGTCGCCTTGGCTGCGCTCTCGAGGGATCGTACCGACGTGGTGCCCACCGCAACCACCCGACCGCCGCGGGCGCGGGTCGCCGCGATGGCATCCACCACCTCCTGGGGCACTTCGGCGTATTCCGAGTGCATGTGGTGATCTTCAATCTTGTCGACGCGCACCGGCTGGAAGGTGCCCGCCCCCACGTGCAGGGTCACGAAGGCCATCTCCACGCCCTTGGCACGGATCTGCTCGAGCAGCGGCTCGTCGAAGTGCAGACCGGCGGTCGGCGCCGCCACGGCACCCGGCTTCTGGTTGTAGACGGTCTGGTAGCGCTCCTTGTCGGCATCCTCGTCGGGACGGTCGATGTAAGGGGGCAGCGGCATGTGGCCGATGGCATCCAGAATGGTCAGCACAGGGCGCGGGTCCAGGAAGTGGATCTCGAACAGAGCGTCGTGGCGGGCACGCATCTCGGCCTCGACGGGCACACCGTCGGCACCGCCATCCAGAAGGAGACGGGTACCTGGCTTGGGGGACTTGGACGAGCGGACGTGCGCCAGCACGCTGTGCTCGTCCAGAATGCGCTCCACCAGCACCTCCAGCTTGCCGCCGCTGGCCTTCTGGCCAAACATGCGGGCCGGAATGACCCGGGTATTGTTGAACACCAGCAGATCGCCGGGGTTGAGCTGGTCAAGCACATCGACAAAATGACCGTGGCGCAGGGCGCCGGTTTGACCATCGAGCTGCAGCAGGCGGCTGGCGGTACGCTCCGCCATGGGATAGCGGGCAATCAGCTCGTCTGGCAGATCAAAATGAAAATCGGATACTTGCATCTTTCACCTCGGGGGAATCGGCGGCTAGTCTAGTTATCCCCCTCTTCCAAGGCAACCCAAAAGACTAAAAACCCAAGGAAGACAAGGGATAGCGGGCCATTTTGTGAGGCTGGGCCCGTTAAAAAACCTTTAAGGTTTTGTATTGACCCCGATCATGTTCTGGCGACGGGGGCTGGGCTAGGGTGGAAGCAGACACACAAGGAGGCCCACCATGATGACCCTCTCCGAGATCATGACTGAACACCCCTTTACTCTGGGTCCGGAAAACAGCGTCAAGCAGGCGATGGAGCTGATGCAGCAGGAGCGGATCCGTCACGTTCCCATCGTCGATGAACACCAGCATCTGCTTGGTCTGGTCACCCTCTCGGACATCCTGGCCACCCGTGAATCCAAGCTGCTGCTGATCAACCCCGAGCGGGAGGCGGAGTTCACCGACAGCGTCCAGCTCGACGAGATCATGACTCGTCAGGTGGCGAGCGTGGATCCCCACGCCGGCATCAAGGAGGCGGCCCTGTATCTGCAGCGCCACAAATATGGCTGTCTGCCGGTACTCAAGGGGCGCAAGCTGGTTGGCATCGTCACCGAGTCGGACTTCATCGCCGTGGCCATCAATCTGCTGGAGCTGATGGAGGAGCAGGAGCCCCCAACCGACTTTTGATCTTAAAATTCTGTAATAAAATTACAATAAAAGCGTTTTCAGCCTAATTTAACGGCTATTTAAGTGAAACACTTTCAATTTGACTGTAAAATTACACCACAAAACTTGCGTTGTGACATTCATCACACTATGATGCCCACCATGCAATGGTTGCCGAAGAGGAGATGAGGATTGTGCACCCGCCATCTTCTCTTCATATGTCTGCAAGTTTGCACACCCCGTAGTTAGTCTTTGCTGTAAAGCATATTTATCGCCATTCCTTGTTTGATGACCCGGCCCTGTCTGTGCGACGGCGCCGGGATTTTTTTATCCCTCTTTTTTCTACTGCGCCGCCTCGTCTGCCCCCTTCTCTGCTCACGCAATGAAAACAAATCCGGCCCAGCCCTTGAAAATGTGACATGCAGGACAGAAATTGAACTTCGACAATGAGTTATCTCCGAAGGCCTGAGATATTCATGTTAGGTACAGTTGTGATGGTCTATCTAATAAATAGATTTATGTGATTCAAAATTGTGGCTTTGACCGATTAGAAAAAGTCACTATGATGACTCCATCGAAAGTTAAGCGCCTCGTCTGGCACGACTCTTCAACACCAGACAGGCATATGTACATCACCAAGGAGCAAATACATGTCTACCTACATCAACACTGAAATCAAGCCGTTCAACGCCACCGCCTACCACAATGGCAAATTCGTTCAGGTGTCTGACGCTGACCTGAAAGGCAAGTGGTCCGTGGTGTTCTTCTACCCGGCTGATTTCACCTTCGTCTGCCCGACCGAGCTGGGCGACCTGGCCGACAACTACGCCGAATTCCAGAAGCTGGGCGTCGAGATCTACGCCGTCTCCACCGACACCCACTTCACCCACAAGGCCTGGCACGACACTTCTGACACCATCCAGAAGATCCAGTACCCGATGATCGGCGACCCCACCGGCACCATCACTCGCAACTTCGGCGTGATGATCGAAGAAGCTGGCCTGGCTGACCGCGGTACCTTCGTCATCGACCCGCAAGGCGTCATCCAGATCGTTGAAATCAACGCTGGCGGCATCGGCCGTGACGCACTGGAACTGCTGCGCAAGGTCAAGGCTGCCCAGTACGTTGCTTCCCACCCGGGTGAAGTGTGCCCGGCCAAGTGGAAAGAAGGCGACGCCACCCTGGCCCCGTCCCTGGATCTGGTAGGCAAAATCTAAGCCTCCCCGCTCTGAAGACCGGCCCGTTCAAGGGCCGGTCTTGTTTACGGCCCTCAGAAAATGCGCCGGTCTGCTGTGTGGACCTCTGTTTTCTGTATCCGGTCATCGTGCCGACCCGCATTCAGCAAGAAGGAATTCGACCATGTTAGATACCAACCTCAAACAACAACTCAACGGTTACTTGCAGTACATCGTCAATCCCATCGAGATCAGCGTGTCCGGCAATGACAGCGACAAATCCGCCGAACTCCTGGCATTGGCCAGCGAGATCGCCGAGATGTCCCCCAAAATTTCCCTGACCGATGGTCGTAACGCCCGCAAGCCTTCCATGAGCATCGCGCCCCAGGGCCAGGCCCCGCGCGTGCACTTTGCCGGCATTCCCATGGGTCATGAATTCACCTCCCTGGTGCTCGCCCTGCTGCAAAGCGGCGGTCACCCCTCCAAGGCCGATCCGGCCGTGCTGGAGCAGGTGAAGAACCTCAAGGGCGAGTTCCACTTCGAGACCTATATTTCACTCTCCTGCCACAACTGTCCGGACGTAGTACAGGCCCTGAACCTGATGTCCACCCTGAATCCCGGCATCACCCACACCATGATCGATGGTGCCCTGTTCCAGGATGAGGTGAACGAGCGTCAAATCATGGCGGTCCCGAACGTCTACCTGAACGGTCAGCCGTTCAGCCAGGGCCGTATTTCGCTGGAAGAGATCGTCGCCAAACTCGACACCGGCGCTGCCGAGCGCAAGGCGCAAGAGCTGAGCGAAAAAGCGCCTTATGACGTGCTGGTGGTGGGCGGTGGCCCGGCCGGCGCCGCCGCGGCCATCTATGCCGCCCGCAAAGGCATTCGCACCGCCATTGTCGCCGAACGTTTCGGTGGCCAGGTGATGGACACCGTCGGCATCGAGAACTTCATCTCCGTGCCCTACACCGAGGGCCCCAAGCTGGCCGCCAGCCTGGAGCAGCACGTCAAGCAGTACGGCGTGGAAGTGATCACCGAGCAGCGCGCCGCCGCCATCAGCAAGGATGGTTACGTCAACGTGGACCTCGCCTCCGGTGCCACCTTGAAGAGCCGCGCCGTGATCCTGGCAACCGGTGCCCGCTGGCGCGACCTGAACGTGCCGGGTGAACTCGAGTACCGTACCAAGGGCGTGGCCTACTGCCCGCACTGTGACGGCCCCTTCTTCAAGGGCAAGCGGGTGGCGGTGATCGGGGGCGGCAACTCCGGCATCGAGGCGGCCATCGATCTGGCCGGCATCGTCGAGCACGTCACCGTGGTGGAGTTCGCCGATACCCTGCGTGCCGACGACGTGCTGCAGAAGAAGGCCCGTTCCATGGGCAATATCGACATCATCATGAGCGCCCGCACCACCGAAGTGATCGGCGACGGCAGCAAGGTGGTGGGCATGGACTACGAAGATCGCACTACCGGCGAGATCAAGCATCTGGCGGTGGCCGGCATCTTCGTCCAGATCGGTCTGGTGCCGAACACCGAGTTCCTCAAGGGGAGCGAAGTGGCCCTGACCCGCTTTGGCGAAATCGAGATCGACACCAAGGGTGCCACCTCCCTGCCCGGCGTCTATGCCGCAGGGGATGCCACCACGGTACCGTTCAAGCAGATCATCATCTCCATGGGGGCAGGTGCCACCGCCGCCCTGGGTGCGTTTGATTACCTCATTCGCAACCCGGCGCCGGAAGCACAAGCTACCCAGGCCGATGCCGTGACCGCCTGATAACCGCCCAACAAAAAACCGACTCCCTGGAGTCGGTTTTTTTATCCCTGTCGTTGGGTCGCCAGCCTTCAGCGCCCCTGCGGCGCGTCCCTCTCCTGCCCCTCTTCACTCACCGCTCTCTCTTCTGCATCAGGCACGGCATAGCTCGCCGGCACTGCCTCCCCTTCCAGATCCGTTCTTGGCTCCAGCTCCGCCGTCATGGGGGTGTTGGGGGGCACAGGTATGAAAACCTGATGCTCCGTCAGCGGAATGGGGGCTCGCTTACGCCTGCGCCAGCCGAGATAGGCCGACAGCAGCAGACCGCACAGGGCAAAGTAGACGAACAGCCCCTGTGGTCCGAACGTTGCCATGGTAAAGGGGGCCAGCAGCGGACCCGTCATGGCCCCCAGGCTGTAGGCAAGCAGCAACCCCTGGTTTGCCCCCAGCACCTGATCCGGGCACAGTTCATCGCAGGCATGGCTGAGGCTCAAGGGATAGATGGAGAACGCCATGCCCCCCAGCAGGAAGACAAGAGTCCCCTCGGCTGGCTCGCGCCAGGGCTCCGGCAGCAGCACCATCAGCAACGCGATCAGGGTCAGCAGGGCGCAGAGCAGCAGGATCACCAACCGTCTGTCGTAACGATCAGATGCACGCCCGATGGGATATTGCAGACACACCCCCCCCAGGATCACCAGCGCCATCATGTCCGCCACCTGGGAGAGGGAGGCGCCGCTGTCGGTGAAATAGAGCGGCAACAGCCCATAGATGGCCCCGAGGATGAGGCCCGAGGTAAAGCTGCTGCCCATTCCCGCCGGAGTGAGGCGCACCAGCTCCAGTACTCCCACCGGCTGGGGAGCCACCATGGCCGGCGTCGCCACCCGGGAGAGAGCCAGAGGCACCACGGAGAGGGTCGCCGCCATGGCGCACAGGGCGAACGGCGTCAGCACCTTGGGGTCCACCTGCTTGAGCAGCAGCTGGCCCAGGGCGAGTGAGCCGTACAGCAGGATCATGTAGAGGGACATCAACCGCCCCCGGTTCGCAGGGGTGCTTGAGACCAGCATCCAGGACTCCAGCACCACGAACAGACCGCCGGTGGCAAACCCCCCGATCAGCCGCAGCGCCGCCCAGGTGACAGGCTCCACCACCATGCCGTGCAGCAGAAACAGAAAACAGAGCAGGGAGGCGTAAGCCGCATAGGCCCGGATATGGCCCACCCGGATGATGAGGCGGGCATTGATGAAGGTCCCCAGCACCAGGCCGCCGAAATAGGCAGCCGACACCAGACCGATGGCCTGGGCGGACACCTGCTCGGCGGAGAGACGCACCGTCAGCAGGGTATTGAACAGACCGTGACCCAGAATGAAGATCACCAGACTGGTCAGGGGGGACAGCAACCTTGTCAGTGCCATGGAGCCTCCTCGCAGCAAAAGGGTCATGGTAGCCCCTGCCTCCCGCCCCCTTCAACCCGAATGCCCTCCCCCTGCGGGGCTATGCTTGACGGGAACCCCACATGGAGATCCGAAAGATGAGACTCATGCTGTTGTTGTCCGCCCTGTTCTTTTGCGGCAGCGCCCTCGCCTTCCACTGCCCCATGGACATGAAGAAGATAGACGACGCCCTGGCCGCAGGCCCCGCCCTCAGTGCCGAGCAACTGGCCGAGGTAAAACAGTTGAGAGCGGACGGAGAGACCTTGCACAACGCGGGCAAGCATCAGGAATCGGTCGATACACTGGCCAAGGCCATGGCCATTCTCGGCATCGATCAGGGCTGATACCGCCCCTTCGCCGCGCGACGGTCTCTTTCGCATCGCCCGGATACAGACCGCCAAAATGAAACAAGGCCCTCGCCATCACTGGCGGGGGCCTTTTCACTGCGGATGTCAGCGCTGAACGGTGCTACACCCGGCCACTGTAGACCAGGGTGCAATAGTTGAAGGCTATCTTGCCGTCAACGGCATGGCGAGCAAACTCGCGGCGAACGAGCGCCGTCATCTGATCGTGGGCCGGCGTGCCCGCCACAGGCGCATAGGAGGAGGAGTTGAGCCGTCCAAGCACCCCGTCAAGATCGAACAGCTGGCTGTTCTCGAAGCGATCGAGCCGGTACTCCCCGGTGAAGAAGGCGCGAAAATCCGCCTCGCCGAGGTTGCGATGATTGACCTCCTCGTAATCCCCCGAGTAGGCGTGCAGCCCCTCTTCATAGGCCTTGAGAAACGGGGTATTCGTCAGCCTGTCATTCCAGATGAGGGCGACCTGGCCACCGGGCTTGAGCAGCCGCTGGCACTCCTGCCGAAAAGCCGCGCGATCGAACCAGTGAAACGCCTGGGCGACCGTCACCAGATCCATCGCCCCCGTGGGCAGGCCCGTGGCTTCCGCACTGCCGTGCAGCCAGCCGATGTTCCCCACCTGGGCGAGCAGCCGTTTGGCGGCTGCCCGCATATCGTCGTTGGGCTCCACCGCCCAGACCCGCGCGACCCGGGGGGCCAGCAGGGCGGTCAGGATGCCGGTGCCCGCACCGATGTCCGCCACCTGGGCCTCTGGCCCCATGGCCAGCTCCCTTGCCAGAAAATCCAGCATGGCGGCGGGATAACCGGGTCGATATTTCACATAGGCCTCGACCCGGGTCGAGAATCGCTGGGTACTGTCCATGGCAGACTCCTCTCTTGCTGCGGCCTTCATGCCGGCTCCCGGCCTGGTGACCAGGATCCCCATGCCACTACACTTGACCCCATCATGCAAGCCCCAAGCGGGTGGCAAACGGCGTACAGGCTGGCTTGCCACCCAGCGAAGCAGCAGGCGCTGCGGGCGGCAGGATACCCATCGGGGCGCCCGCTCACGGGCGTCGAAGGACAAACACCAGGATGGAGCTGCGACACAATGAGACCAGTCAAGAACAGGATTTGCCTCTGGTATGACGGGGATGCCGAGGAGGCGGCACGGTTTTACGCCAGCCTCTTCCCCGACTCCGCCATCGGTGCCGTACACCGGGCCCCGGCCGACTATCCCGCCGGCAAGGAAGGGGATGTGCTGACGGTCGAGTTCAGGGTGATGGGGATCCCCTGCCTCGGCCTCAACGGCGGGCCCGGGGTCCGCCACAACTGGGCGTTCTCGTTTCAGGTGGCAACCCAGGACCAAGCCGAGACGGATCGTTACTGGCACGCCATCATCGACAGCGGCGGTCAGGCGAGCGAGTGCGGCTGGTGCCAGGACAAGTGGGGCATCTCCTGGCAGATCACCCCTCAGGTCCTCATCGAGGCGATAAGCGATCCCGACCCCGAGGCAGCGAGACGCGCCTTCGAGGCCATGATGCAAATGGACAAGATTGACATTGCCACCATCGAGGCGGCGCGCCGGGGCGAGTAGCCCGTTCGCACGGGCGCCACACACAACAAGGCCACCCCTGGGGGTGGCCTTGTGCATATTGGCAGTCAGCCTTACGGCGCCGCGATTACTTGGCGTAATCCTCGGTCGGCACGCAGGAGCAGAACAGATTGCGATCGCCATAGACGTCGTCGATGCGGTTGACCGACGGCCACAGCTTGCTGGCGCGCACCGCGTCGGACGGGAAGACCGCCTCGGCGCGGCTGTAGCCACGATTCCACTCTGCATCCATCACGTCGTCCTGGGTGTGCGGCGCATGGACCAGGGGGTTGTCGGAAAGGCTCCAGTGGCCGTCCTGTACCCGGGCAATCTCGGCGCGGATGGCGGTCATGGCTTCCACGAAGCGATCCAGCTCGCGCTTGGATTCGGATTCGGTCGGCTCGACCATCAGGGTGCCCGCCACCGGGAAGCTCATGGTCGGCGCGTGGAAGCCGTAGTCCATCAGGCGCTTGGCCACGTCCATCTCGCTGATGCCACTGGCTTCTTTGAGCGGGCGGATGTCCAGGATGCACTCGTGGGCCACCCGGCCGTTGCGACCTGTATAGAGCACGGGGAAAGACTCGCCGAGCTTCTTGGCCAGGTAGTTGGCGTTGAGGATGGCGACCTGGGTGGATTTCTTGAGCCCCTCGTCCCCCAGCATGGCGATGTACATCCAGCTGATGGGCAGGATGCTGGCCGAGCCGAACGGGGCGGCAGACACGGCGCCGTTGTCACGGCTCTCCTTGTCGGTCTTGACCACGGCGTGACCGGCCACAAACGGTGCCAGGTGTTTCTTCACGCCGATGGGACCCATGCCCGGACCGCCACCGCCATGAGGAATGGCGAAGGTCTTGTGCAGGTTGAGGTGAGAGACGTCCGCACCGATAAAGCCTGGCGCCGTCAGCCCGACCTGCGCGTTCATGTTGGCGCCGTCGAGGTACACCTGACCACCATACTGGTGAACTATGTCGCACACCTCCTTGATGGTCTCCTCGTACACCCCGTGGGTGGAGGGGTAGGTCACCATCAGGCAGGAGAGCTGGTCTCCGACCTCGGCGGCCTTGGCGCGCAGGTCGTCCAGATCCACGTTGCCTGCCTTGTCACAGGCGGTGACGATGACCTTCAGGCCCGCCATCTGGGCAGAAGCCGGGTTGGTGCCGTGGGCAGAGGCCGGGATGAGACAGACATCGCGATGCCCCTCGCCGCGGGACTCGTGGTACTTCTTGATGGCCAAGAGGCCCGCGTATTCGCCCTGAGCGCCGGAGTTGGGCTGCATGCAGACCGCATCGTAGCCGGTCACCTTCACCAGCCAGTCTTCCAGATCTGCCAGCAGCAGCTGGTAACCCTGGGTCTGCTTGAGCGGCGCGAAGGGGTGCAGCTTGCCGAATTCAGGCCAGGTCACCGGGATCATCTCGGCGGTGGCGTTGAGCTTCATGGTGCAGGAGCCGAGAGAAATCATGGCGTAGTTCAGGGCCAGATCTTTCGCTTCGAGACGGTGGATGTAGCGCAGCATTTCGGTCTCGGAGTGGTACTTGTTGAATACCTCGTGGGTCAGCACGGCGTCGGTGCGCAGCAGATCCTGCGGAATGGCGTGATGAGTCTGGGCGGCCTGGTCGAGGGCCTCCACATCGAGGCCGTGACCCGCCCCAAGGAACAGGTCGAACAGCTCGGCCACATCGCCTCGGGTGGTGGTTTCAGAGAGGGACACACCGACCGCACCATCGAGATCCGCACGCAGGTTGATGCCGAGCCCTTCGGCCTTGGCAATGAGTGCAGCCTTGTCCGACGTCAGTACTGTGAGGGTATCGAACCAGCTTCCGTGCTTGAGGGCCACACCCTTGGCGGTGAGGCCGAGCGCCAGGATGGTGGTCAGACGGTGCACGCGGGAGGCGATAGTCTTGAGCCCCACCGGGCCGTGGTAGACGGCGTAGAAGCTCGCCATGTTGGCCAGCAACACCTGGGCGGTACAGATGTTGGAGTTGGCCTTCTCGCGGCGGATGTGCTGCTCGCGGGTCTGCATGGCCATGCGCAGGGCGCTCTTGCCACGGGCATCCTTGGAGACGCCGATGATGCGACCCGGCATGGAGCGCTTGTAGGCGTCGCGGGTGGCGAAGAAGGCGGCGTGGGGGCCACCGTAACCCATGGGCACACCGAAGCGCTGGGCACTGCCGAACACCACGTCGGCACCCAGTTCACCCGGGGATTTGAGCAGCAGCAGGGAGAGCATGTCGGTCCCGACGCAGGCCAGCCCCTTCTGGGCCTGGACGGCGGCAATGAGGGAACGCAGATCGGCCACATTGCCGGTGGTGCCCGGGTACTGGAACATGGCACCGAACACCTCTTCGCTCACGGCCTCGCCCGCAGGGCCGACCACCACATCGAAACCGAAGTGGACCGCGCGCTCCTTGACCACGTCGATCACCTGGGGGTGAACGTCGTCGGCCACGAAGAAGAGGTTGGATTTGGATTTGGCCATGCGCTTGGCCAGCGCCATGGCTTCGGCGGCGGCGGTGGCTTCATCAAGCAGGGAGGCGCTCGCCAGATCCATGCCGGTGAGATCCAGGGTGAGCTGCTGGAAGTTGAGCAGGGCTTCGAGACGGCCCTGGGCCAGCTCGGGCTGATAGGGGGTGTAGGCGGTGTACCAGCCCGGGTTTTCCAGCACGTTGCGCAGGATGACGTGGGGCACGTGGGTGTCGTGGTAGCCCATGCCGATGTAGCTCTTGGCGATCTGGTTCTTGGCCGCATAGCCCTTGAGCTTGGCCAAGGCCTCCACTTCGGTCATGGGGGCGCCGATACCAAGCGGCCCTGGACGACGGATGGCGGCGGGGACCGTCTGCTCAATCAGATCGTCCAGACTCTCGGCACCCACGGTGGCGAGCAGGGCCCGCAGTTCTTCCTCACCCGGGCCGATGTGACGGCGGATGAAATCGGTTTTTTGCTCGAGTTCAAACAGTGACTGGGTCATTTCCCTATTTCCTGGTAATAGGTCCTGGCATGACATCCTGACAACCAAGACCTGATGTTCCTGTAGCCGGTCGATACCGACTCCACTCATGTTCTGTGTCCGCCGCGGGCAGACGGGGAATGCGGCAAGGGCATCCCGAAGGCGCAAAGGCTGCGCCGATCCTGCAACCGCCATGGCCGCAGGATGGCAATCATACAAGTGGGCCCTGCTGTGTTGGCAGGGCCCGGGGGCATTACTCTTCGTCCACCACGTTCTGGTAGCCTTCGGCATCCAGCAGGTTGGCGAGCTCGCCCGCGTCGTCCAGCTTGATGCGGAACAGCCAGCCGGCGCCGTAGGGGTCGGAGTTGACCAGCTCGGGGCTGCCTTCCAGCTCTTCGTTGACGGCCAGGATCTCGCCGCTCACCGGGCTGTAGATGTCGGAGGCGGCCTTGACGGACTCCGCCACGGCGCAATCTTCACCGGCGCTCACCTGCTTGCCCACTTCCGGCAGATCGACGAACACCATGTCCCCCAGCAGATCCTGGGCGTGCTCGGTGATGCCGACCACGGCTTCGCCGTTGGCTTCAACACGGACCCACTCGTGGGAGGTGGCATATTTCAGTTCGCTCGGGATATGGCTCATTTGTGCTTCCTTTATGCTCTTGGATCGCTTCAACAAAAATGGGGCGGCGAAGGTCAACCCTCGCCGCAATCAATGATTACACCAGCGGCTGGCCGTTGCGCACGAAGGCCGGCTTGGTGACTTTCACGGTGACCTGCTTCTTGCGGATCTCCACCTGGGCCTGCTCGCCGATATCACGGGGCACCCGCGCCAGGGCAATGCTGTAACCCAGAGTGGGCGAGAAGGAGCCGGAGGTGATCACCCCTTCCCGTGTCTCGCCGCTCTCGCTGGTGAAGGTGACCGGCATGCCGGCACGCAGCACGCCCTTTTCTTCCATCACCAGACCCACCAGCTTGGGCTGGTTGCCGGCGGCCTTCTGGGCTTCCAGGGCGGCGCGGCCGATGAATTGGCGGGAGGCAGGCTCCCAGGCCAGGGTCCAGGCCATGTTGGCGGCAAGCGGAGAGATTGACTCGTCCATGTCCTGACCGTAAAGGTTCATGCCCGCTTCCAGGCGCAGGGTATCACGGGCACCCAGGCCGCAAGGGGCCACGCCGTTGTCCAGCAGGGCCTGCCACAGATCGCACGCCTTCTCCTGGGGGACCACGATCTCGTAGCCATCTTCGCCGGTGTAACCGGTGGTGGCGATGAAGAGATCCCCGGCCTGCACACCGAAGAAGGGCTTCATGCCTTCGACCGCCGCATTCTGCTCGGGGGTGAACACCTTGGCCGCCTTGGCCTTGGCGTGGGGGCCCTGCACCGCGATCATGGCAAGCTCGGGGCGCTCGGTCACGCTCACGGCAAAGTCGATGGCGTGATGGCGGATCCAGGCCAGATCCTTCTCGCGGGTGGCGGAGTTCACCACCAGGCGGTAGAAGGTATCGGTCAGGAAATAGGTGATGAGGTCATCGATGACGCCGCCTTCCGGATTGAGCATGCCACTGTAGAGGGCCTTGCCGGGGACGGTGAGTTTGGCCACGTCGTTGGCCAGCAGGTGTTGCAGGAAGGCTTTGACCCGCTCGCCGGTCAAATCGACGATGGTCATGTGGGAGACATCGAACATGCCTGCATCGGTGCGCACCACATGGTGCTCTTCCAACTGGGAACCGTAGTTGATGGGCATCTCCCAACCGTGGAAGTCCACCATCTTGGCACCCGCTTCCAGGTGTTTCGGATGCAATACAGTAGTCTGGATCATCGCTGTGTTTCCTTAAGCGTTCGCGACAACACTCGCAATCCGCCCCGGCTCGTCGGGAACTACGGACCACAAGCTCTGTGCTCGTTCCCGCCCGGGCGGGCAGGAGTGATTCCTTGAACGGAGCGGATTATATGACAAGCGTGCCGGGGCACCGCTCAAAAAAAACTAATCCTCACCCAACTCACTGACACCAGACACTAAGGCAAAAACAGTGATAAAAACAGCCAAAACCGCGCCATTGCGGGATTTAATGTTGATTTTTACCGTCCCGTCACAATTTACAGAAAAACGTTTCGCTTCTCGCCAACATTAAAGGCTGACACCCCGAAGGGGCATCTCGCCCTGTCAGATTAGTTTTTTTGTTAAAACCCCGGGGTAAGATTAGATTTTTTCACCCTTGGCCAGGGTGGGCAGCTCCCCATCCAGCCCCATGGCGGCCCGGATCATGCCCTGCTTGAGGGGGCCAAGACCGTCGACGGCGCGAAGCCCCACCCCGCGCACCAGCTTCTTGAGGGGGTTGCTGCCCGCAAACAGTCGCTTGAGCCCCTCCATGGCCGCCAGCATGCGCGCCGCCTCGCTCTTGCGCCAGCGCTCGTAGCCCCGCAGGTTGGCGAGCAGGCCGATGTCCGCGCCCTTGCCGTGATGAATGAGGATCTGCTCCGCCAGGGCGGCGGCATCCAGCAAGCCCAGATTCACCCCCTGCCCCGCCAGCGGGTGGATGGTGTGGGCCGCATCCCCCACCAGCACCAGGCGCTCGCGGGCAAAGTCGCGGGCGTAGCGGGCGGTCAGCGGAATGGCGCTGCGAGCCCCCTCCACCTTGCACAGCCCGAGACGCCCATCAAAGGCGGCGGTGAGCTGGCGGTTGAAGCCGTCGTCATCCAGGGCGCAGAGCGCCTCGGCGCGGGCCGCGGGCACAGACCACACGATGGAGCAGAGGTCGGGCTGCCACAGGGGCAGGAAGGCGAGCGGCCCCTCGGGGGTGAAGATCTGGCGGGCCACCGCCTCATGGGGCTCGGCACAACGCACCGTCGCCACCAGGGCGTGATGACCGTAATCCCAGCTGGTGAGGGGAATGTCTGCCTGACGGCGCACCCAGGAGTGGGCGCCATCGGCGGCCACCACCAGCTTGGCCGAGAGGGCCTGGCCATCTTCCAGCAGCAGCAGGGCGCCCGCTGGCCCGCACTGCAGGCTGGTGGCCCGGGCCGGGGTCAGCATCTGGATATTGCTGGCCCCCGCGATGGCGTCCAGCAGCGCAAGCTGGATCACCCGGTTCTCGACGATGTGGCCAAGGGCCCCCTGACGCAGGCTGGCAGCATCGAAATCGATGTGGCCGAAACTGTCCTGCTCCCACACCTGCATCTTCTCATAGGGCTGCAGGCGGCGCGCCACTATGCCGTCCCAGGCGCCGACCCCTTGCAGGATGTGCTGACTCGCGAGGCTCAGGGCACTGACCCTGTTGTCCGGCGTCTCACCAAGCGTTGCATCGGGCAGCCGGCCTTCCACGATGGCCACCTTGATCGCCCGGTTCTTGAGGGCGGCAGCGAGCCCCAGGCCCACCATGCCCCCCCCCACGATCACCACATCCACATCTTGCATCTGCATTCTCTTGTGTCCTTTCCGGCGGGTCGCCAGGATCTGCGAGGCGACGCCCACAGGCGTGCCTCTTGCTCGAAATCGTCTTTGCCGCCGGGGCGACAGCGCTTATTGGCCGCACACCTCGTCCACGAATCCCAGGGTGCGGGAGGCGAGCGGTGCCTTGAGCCAGGGCACTCTGCCCATCAGGGAGAGCGCCAGATTGCGGCCCACCACCAGGGGAGCGTGATGGTTTGAGAAGAGCTGGGCCAGGGAGGACGTGAGCCAGACGGTCTGGGCCTGATCGTCCCGCCGCTGCTGCCAGTAGCCGCTTAGCACCTCAAAGCCGCCGATGTCTTCCCCCGCCGCGAGCGCACGGGCCAGGGTCCGGGTCAGCACATCCAGATCCCGCATGCCGAGGTTGAACCCCTGACCGGCGATGGGGTGCAGCAGGTGGGCGGCGTTACCCACCAGCACGGTGCGCTGGGCCAGCGGGTAGTCGGCCACCGTCAGCACCAGCGGATAGAGGTGGCGCACGCCGGTACGCTCGATGCGCCCGAGGCGCCAGCCAAAAGCCTGCTGCAGACGGGCGAGAAAGGCGGCGTCATCCAGTGCAAGCAACCCCTGTGCCTCGTCCCGCGGCACGCTCCACACCAGAGAAGAGAGGCCGTCCTGCATGGGCAGCAGGGCCAGCGGCCCTCCATCGGTGAAGCGCTCGAAGGCCCGCCCGGCGGGATCCTCGGCGGTCTTGACGGTGGCGATGATGGCGCTCTGACCATAATCGTGGCGACTGACCGGCATCTTGAAATGTTGGCGCACGAAGGAGTGGCCCCCGTCGGCCGCCACCAGCAGCCGGGTGCGGTAGCGCGTGCCGCCCTCCAGGGCGAGCGTCACTCCCCCCTCGTCGGGGTCGATGGCCTCAAGCCTGGCCGGGCACAACATACGGATCTGCGGGCAGGCGGCGATCGCCTCTTGCAGCACGATGCCCGCCGCCGACAGCTCGATCACCTGACCGAGGGCGGGTAGACCATACTCCGCCGCCGACAGCCGGGTCTGGCCGCAGTGGCCCCGATCCGACACATGGATATGGGTGATGGGGGAGCAGTGGGGCGCCAGGTGCGGCCAGAGGCCGTGACGGGCCAGCGCCTCGCAGGTACCGGCGGAAAGCGCGATGGCACGGGCATCGAAACCGGGATGAGCATTGAGCTCGGGCGCACTCGCCTCCAGCAGCAGGATCTGCAGGGGGGCGCCATCCTGTCCTTTCAGGGCGGCAAGGGAGAGGGCCAGCACGGCACCGCTCATACCACCGCCGACGATAGCCACGTCGACGTGAACCAGATCAGATTGAGACATGAGAAGAGGGCATAGGCGAAAAAACGTGGGCCAATCCTACCACAAAGGTGACGGACGGGATGCGAAGCCACGGGCAAAAAACCGCTTTGGCACCATGGGTTAGCAGAGTGCCTCCCCTGCTCTCGCCCCTTGTAAAACAGAAAGAGCGCCGTGATGCGCTCTTTCATTGACCCGGTGGGCGGGGAGATCAGTGCAGGGTCGGCGGCGTGCTCGGTGCGGCCGGGCGCTTGCCAAACTCCTCGAACGCCATCATGACTCCGAGGCGCACGTGTTCGTAGAGCACCAGGAAGGAGGCTTCGTTCTCTTCATCTTCCTGATCGAATTCGGCAGAGACCTGGGTGATGCTGGCGATGTCCTGAATCATCTCCTGCAGCTCTTCGGATGCCTTGGAGAGCTCCTGTTGCACCACGCCAAAGCCGGCCAGGAAGGCCTGGGACCAGTCCACCAGCGAGTCGATACGCTCATCGAGCGGCGCCTCGTCGCTTGGCAGCAGCAGCTCGACGCCCTTTTGTGCCATCAGGCTCTCGATCACCTCGTGATAGAGGTCGGTCATCACCTGGCGCACCGGTGCCGGCAGGCCGAAACCGTCGTTGATCAGATCATTGAAATGGGGCTGCCAGCTTTTGTCGTCCAGGGCCACGCCACCGCACACCAGGCCGCAGATCACGCCATGGGCCTCGACGGCCGTCGCCATGAGGTCGTGCTGTGCCATCAGGTCCGCCACGGCGGCGTATTTCAGGGGGTTTGTTTTGCTCATCTAGGATCCGCTCAAAGTTCAGGCAAATATGCAGAATTTATGGCCGAGATCCTAGCATTCTCCCCCTGCCAGAGCCAGCAAGGCCTTGAAACTTCTGCATCTGCGCTATATAGTCCCGCCCAGTTGTCCACGTGGATAAAGGCGGAAATCAGCCCCGCCGTATTGAGGAAGGCATGAGCATAGAGGCCGTAGAAATCGTCATTCTGGGACGTCCCTACAAGGTGTCCTGTCCCCTGGGACAACAAGATGCCCTGCGCCAGGCCGCCGACCAGCTGACCGACAAGCTCATCGAGCTTCGTCAACGTTCCAAGGTCTCCAGCAACGAACAGCTGGCCGTCATGGCAGCGCTCAATTTCTGTCATGAGCTCTGCCTTGAAAAAGAGAAAAACCACCAATACTCTGAGACCATGGACAAGCGGATCAAGATGCTGCAACGCACCATCGAAGCCGCCTTGATCGAGCACGGACAATACGGTGAATCCAGCGAAGAGGCGCAACAGCCCTAATCGCACCGAGTTTTGAAATTCCCTGGAGTGTTTGTCAGCCGGTTCAAGTCCCCGAGCCGATATTCATACCAAACAGGGGGTCTGCCTTCTGGCTATTGAGCATGCTCGGCCCGACCGAGAAGCCTGCGGCCAGATTAGATCTCCGCCTTGAACCGACGGTTCAAGGGCCCAAACCGGCAACGGCATCTCCGGGGTACCTACCCAAAAAAAGCCCGTCATCACGACGGGCTTTTTCTTTGCCTGCGCGGCCCCCCCCTTCCACTCCCCTGCGGCGTCTCGCCACCCGGCAGGAGGCAGTAAAAAGCCCGCCAACGGGGCGGGCTCTTGGCCGTGTCAGACGGCCATCTGCTCGTGGGGCGCGCCGTGGTGGCGCAGCCACACAAAGCTCAAGGCCACGATCAGCACCATCACCGTCATGATGGCCCCCAGGGTCACCTGCCCCGTCATCGGGAAGCTGGCGGCCAGCAGGGTTACCACGCCAGCCCCCAGATTCTGCATGCCCCCGAGCACGGCTCCCGCGGTACCCGCCTGGCCCGGGAAGGGCTCGATGGCACAGGAGGTGGCGGTCGGATAGAGAATGCCGCTGCCAATGAAGTAGACCGCAGCCCCGCCCACCAGGGAGGCAGCGCTCACCATGCCGAGCAGCCCGGGTACCAGGATGATGAGCGACCCCAGGGCCAGGAAGGCGATGCCAAGGCGCATCAGCTTGCCCTGGCTCAGGCGAAAACTCAGTCTGGCGGAAAGCCAGGCGCCGAACAGATAACCGGGCAGCGGCAGCACGAACAGCACGCTGACGGTGCGGGCACTCAGCTTGAGCACGTCCCCCAGCAACACCCCGGCCGCCGCCTCGAACACCGCGAGGCCGGCAAAGGTGGCCATCAGACAGAGCAGGTTGCCCTGAAAGCGCGGGTTGCCGAGCACATGACGATAGGCGGCGCCCACCCGCAGCGAATGCTGGCGGGCGGATGCTGGCAGCGTCTCCCCAAACCAGGCCAGCAGCGCCAGGGTGGTCAGGGCACCAAAACCGAACAGGAACCAGTAGCCGGCACGCCAGTTGAACAGCTCGGTGAGCCAGCCGCCCAGCACAGGTGCCAGCAGGGGGGAGAAGATGACCCCCATGCTCACCAGGCTGTTGGCACGGTTGAGCTCGGCGCCACTGTAACGGTCGCGCATCACGGTCCGGCTCATGGCGCCCCCCGCCCCGGTGCCCAGCCCCTGGATCAGGCTGCCCGCCAGCAGGGCGGTGAAGCTCGGGATCAGCTGGATGGTGAGGGTGCCGACCAGGAAGATCATCATGCCGATGATGAGCACAGGGCGACGACCGATGCGATCCGACAAGGGGCCATAAACGAACTGGGAGAGGCCGTAGGGAATGAGGTAGCAGGCCATCACCGCCTGCAGCTGGCCGGAGGCCACATGGAAGTCCCCCGCCATCATGGGAATGGAGGGCACATAA
Source organism: Aeromonas sp. (assembly GCF_050252055.1). Taxonomy (NCBI): domain Bacteria; kingdom Pseudomonadati; phylum Pseudomonadota; class Gammaproteobacteria; order Aeromonadales; family Aeromonadaceae; genus Aeromonas; species Aeromonas sp. The sequence goes on from NZ_JBFWLQ010000003.1 coordinate 305,837, forward strand.
AGGGTCTGGGTCATCTGACCCACGGCGACCATCAGAATGGTCAGGAAAAACAGGGGATAGAAGCTGTGCCGATACATACTGTCGTCCGAAAAAAATCAAAAAGCCGCCACCCTCCGGGCAGGGATCTGCAGGAGGTGTCTGACAAAGGTCGTTGAAGAGGAACAAGGCGGAGGACCCGCACCCGCCAGCAGCAGGACGCTCTCTGGCTTGCGACAATCTTAGTGATTCATATCACAAAAAACGAACGAAACTTTATAATCTGCTTACCCAAGTTTTTCTAATGCGACGGGGCCCAAGGCCCCGTCACTGTCATCTCATTATGGGGGAAGGATTCATCCTGTCCCCTCTTTACCCCACTCTTCTCACCTCGGCCGACGCGCCTTCGAACATGGGGGTACCCGCCTCCCCCAGTCTCAGACAACGAGGAGCAACCTTGTCGGCCAGCCCCTCGTCATGGGTCACCAGCAGCAGGGCGCAGCCTATCTCTCCCAGTTCCTCCAGCAGACAGGCGATGGTCTGTTGCTGGCTCAGGGGATCGAGCCGGGACGTGGGCTCATCGGCGAACAGCAGCACGGGGCGCAGCAGCAGGGCCCGGATAAGCGACAGCCGCTGCAGCTCCCCTCCCGAGACCTGGTTTGGCAGGCGCGTCAGCAGCCGTTCATCCAGCCCCAGCCGGGCCAGATAGTCGACAAGCCGATGGCGAGGCAGCCTGTGCAGACGCAGCACATCATCGAACTGGGTGGCGAGGCGTACCCGGCTGGCAAAGGCCTGCACCGGATCCTGATAGAGCTTCTGCCAGCGGCAGGGGGCTATCCCTTCCCGGCGCAGTACCTCCCCTTGCAGGGGGCGTTGCAACCCCAGCAGCACGTTGCCGAGGGTGCTCTTGCCCGCGCCGCTCGGCGCCATGATGGCCATTCGCTCCCCTTGCGCCAGGGCAAGGTCGAGCCCCGTGAACAGGGGTTGATCCCCATATCCCATGGCAAGCCCCTTCCCGCGGATGAGCCAGTCACCGGTGGGAGGGACGGCCGCCTCGGGCCAGGCGGAGGGCTCCGCCGCCAGCAGGGCCCGGGTATAGGCATGGGATGGCGTGTGCAGCACACGCTCGGCGGGCCCCTGCTCCACGATCTCTCCTCCCTTGACCACCAGCACCCAGCCCCCCAATGCGCGAGCCAGGGAGAGATCATGGGTGATGGTCAGCAGATGGCGTCCACGGGCCAGGTAGCCCAGCAACAAGGCACCCAGCCTGGCTGCGGCCCGGCTGTCGAGCCCCTTGGTGGGCTCGTCGGCCACCAGCAGACGGGCCTCCCCCAGGGTGGCGGCGGCAAAGGCCGCGCGCTGGGCCATGCCTCCCGAGAGCTGGTGTACAAAGGCGCCCTCCCGCCCGGCCAGTCCAAGCCGCTCGAGGGCGGCGCGGGCCCGCGATCGGGCCTCCTTGCCCCCTGGCAGCCACCCTTCCTCCACCTGGGCAAGCAACCCCATGGTGGGATCCAGCGCCAGCACCGGCTCCTGGGGCAGCATCGCCAGCTCCCGCCCCCAGAGAGTGCGCAGGCGAGGCGTGTCGGCCAGGTTGTGATGGCGGCCACCCGACACCATCTCGCCCCGGCCTGTCAGGGGGGCTGGCAACGTGCCCATCAGGGCATGAGCCAACAGGGATTTGCCCGAACCGCTCTCCCCGATCAGGGTCAGGGCGGTGCCGGGATGAATGGTGAAATCCAGCGCCTGCAACAGGGTTTTCTGGCCATCATCGACCTGCAACCCCTTGATATGAATGGCCGTCATGAGGTGGCTCCTTGTGAAGATGGCATGTCAAGGCCGCGCGTCTGATGAAGCAGCACCAGGGCCAGCAACATCAGCCCCATGACAAGAATGGGGGCCAGTAGCAGACGGGGAGCCTCCTGATAGTGGGGCAGTGCCTCCGTCATCATCAGCCCCAGCTCCGGCGTGGGCGGCTGAATGCCCACTCCGACAAAGCCCAGGGTAGAGAGGGTTAGAATGGCACCCGCTAGGCCGAAGGCCATCATGGTGAGCAACTGGGGGGCGAGCTCGGGCCAGAGATGGCGCCGCACCACATGGGCATGGCCGAATCCCAGCAGACGGGACGCCTCCACCTGGGGCGAGGCGAGCAGCCCCCGGCTGCGGGCACGCACCACCCGGTAATACTCCACCCACTGGGCCATGGCCAACCCGAGATAGAGGATGGCAAAGCCACCCTGGGCCATGGCGGAGAAGAGCAGCACCAGCAACAGGCCTGGCAGGGCCAGCACGCCGTCGGCCAGGCTGCGCAGCAGACCGTCGACCCAGCCGCCGCGCCAGGCCGAGAGCCAGCCCAGCAATGACCCCAGCAGCGCCGCCGTGATGACGCACAGCAGTCCCAGCAGCAGGGAGAGCCGGGTCGCCGCCGCGAGGCGCGCCATCAGGCTGCGCCCCATCTGATCCCGCCCGAGGGGCTCCTGCCAGGAGGGATCAGCCAGAAACTGTGCCAGATCCTGAGCCGCCGGATCGGGCCAGAGCACGGGGCCCAGCAGGGCAAACAGCACCACCAGCAGGAGCAGGCCCAGCCCCGTTTTGACAGACAACGACATGATCAGGACTCCTTGGGACCACGGGGGTCAATGGCAAGACAAAGCAGGTCGGTGAGGGTATTGAGCAGCACGAAGAGCACCGCCAGCACCAGCACGGTCCCCTGAACCATGGGGATGTCGCGCCAGAAGATGGCGTGCACCAGCGCATGGCCGATCCCGGGCCAGGCAAACAGGCTCTCGACCACCACGACCCCCTCGATGAGCAGCACCAGCTGCACGCTGGTGTAGGCGATGATGCTGACCCCGGTGTTGCGCAGACCGTGGCGCCAGAAAACCCGGGCCGGCGAAAGCCCCTTGGTGAGGGCAAATCGGTAATAACCGGACTGCACCACGGTGAGCACGCTTTCACGCACCACCCGGGAGAGCACGCCGGAGAGCCCCAATCCCAGGGTCAGGGCGGGCAGCAGCAGGTTGCTCCCCTCCCCGTGCCCTGCCGCACTGACCCAGCCCAGCTCCACCGAGAGCATCACCATGAGCACCAGGCCGAGCAAGAAGGGGGGCAACGCACGCATCAGCACGCTCCAGCCCAGGGTCAGGCGATCACACCATCCCCCCGGGCGCAGCGCACTCAGGCTGCCAAGCGGCAGCGCCACCACCAGCGCCAGCACCACGGAGGCGCTCGCGAGCGTCAGGGTGGCGCCCAGGTGATGACCCACGTCGGTGGCGACCGGTGCGCCCGTCACCAGGGAGCTGCCGAGATCCCCTTGCAGCAAGGCCCACAGCCAGTCGCCAAAACGGGCAAGGGCCGAGCCGGCCAGCCCCAGCTCGCTGCGCACCGCGTTGGCCGCCTCGGCGGTGACATAGTCATAGCCATAACGACCCGCCGCGATGCGAAAGGCGATGTCTCCGGGCAGGGACTGCACCATCAGAAAACAGAGTCCGGCCACCAACAGGGCAACCACCAGCGCCTGCACCAGACGCTGACCCAGTATCCCCATGACGCGAGACAAGGGTGTCGCTGTCATCGTGCGCTCCATGTCAACTTGTCCAGGCCATAGCTGCGCTCCTGGGGATCGAGTTCAAACCCCTCCAGCCCCCGACTGACCGCCGCGCTCTGGCGGTACCAGGCGATGGGCAGGAGCGGCAACTCCTGTTGCAGTGTCGTGGCTATCTCCCGGCGAGCCGCAGCGGCGTCTGTGGGCGACAAGGCTTGCGTGGCAAGGCGGGTCAGCGTTTGCGTCATGGCCGGGGAGTGCCAGTTCATCACCCCCCAGTCCGCACCGGCAGGGGCTAAGTCCCCCAGCAAAGTGACCAGGGGATCCGGTACCAGGGCATAATTGCGGGCGTAGAGACCAAGCTGGAGCGAGCCGTCCTGATGGCCCGCCGGGATCTCGCTCGAGTTGCCCACCGCCACCTTGAGATCCACCCCCACCGCCTTCCACTGCGCCTGCAGTGCCGTGGCGAGGAGCGGCAGCTCCGGACGGTCAGGGAAGGTACGCAAGGTCAGGGCGAAGCGCTCTTCCCCCTTGCGCAGCACACCGTCCTCTCCCGGCTGCCAGCCTGCCGCCGCGAAGGCCGCCCGGGCCGCCTTGACGTCATAGGCTAGCGGCGTCAACCCGAGCTGGTGCCACTCCCCCAGAGTGGGGGGAAAGAGCTGGGTTGCCGCCATCTCGGGATCCCGCAGCAAGGCGGCTGCCATACCACGACGATCGATGGCGAGACTCAGGGCACGGCGCACCACCGGATCGCTCAGACGGGGATCGGCGCCATTGAGCTTGAGCTGGATGGTCCGTGGCAGGGTGACCGAGGCGATGGAGACCCGTGATGCCTGCTGCAAGCGGCGGATGCTGACCGGATCCAGCCCCCAGGCGATGTCGGCCTGACCGCTCTCGGCCATCAGGGTGCGGCTCTCTGCACGCCCCACCGTCAGGTAGCTGACCTCCTCGATTGCGGGCCTGGCCCCCTGCCAGCCGTCGAAACGCACAGTCTCTATCCGCTGGGGTTGTTGCAGGCGGGTGATGCGGTAGGGGCCAGAGCCTATCACCTGAGTTACCTCCCCCTTGGCATCGTAGGCTGCCTTCGCCAGGATCTGGGTGCTGGGGTGGGCCAGCACGGCGGGCAGGGAGGCGAAGGGTTCGCTCAGGGTGACCTTCAAGACGCCATCTCCAGATCCGATGGACGCAATGGGAGCGCTGGTCATCACGCCGGGCTTGCGCCAGGCCTGTTGCAGGGCAAAAGCGGCCTGCTCGGCGCTCACCTCGCTGCCATCGTGAAAACGGGCCCCGGGGCGCAACGTGAATCGCCACTGCAGACCGTCATCGCTACGCGACCACTCACTGGCAAGCCCGGGTTGCAGATTGCCTTTCCCATCGACATCCACCAGGGTCTCCGCCACCTGCATGCGAGTAAAGAAGACCCCGTTGCTGGCGGGGTCGACACTGTGGATCTCCCAGGGCCCCACCATGGCAAGCGGTTTGCCGTCGGCTGCAGTCGTTCCTGCCATCAGAGCCAGGGCGAACCACCCGGCTACGGTGCATTTTTTTGTCATCCTTTCCATCCAAGCTTCATGTTCATCAACCAAAGATGGTGGCGTTATAACATAACAATTAATCAGGGAGAATGACTTTTGATTTTTGATAAATGGCTTATTTGAAAGACAAAAAGCGACTGCGATGCAGATCGTCAAACAACGGGGAGTCAAAGGGGAATAAAAAAGATGGCCCGTCAGGGCCATCATGATGGCGTCAGCGAGTCACCATCTGCTGCGCCCGCTTGACCTGATCCTCGGGGCTCTCATTGCGCGGTGGAATGGTGATGCCCTTCTGGCAGGCGGGCCTGGCTTCCATGCGTGCCATCCAGGCCTGCAAATGCACCAACCCCTCGATGGAGATACCACTCCAGTCGTGGATGCGCACCCAGGGCCAGGTAGCGATGTCGGCGATGCTGTACTCGTCCGCCAGATACTCATGGTGTGCCAGATGACCGTCGAGCACCTCGAACAGGCGTCGCCCCTCCTTCTGGTAACGCTCGATGGCGGCCGGGATCTTCTCGGGGAAATAGCGATAGAAGACGTTGGCCTGCCCCATCATGGGACCGACGCCCCCCATCTGGAACATCAGCCACTGGATGGCCTGGGAGCGGCGCTTGGGATCCTGCGGCAGCAACTTGCCGGTTTTTTCCGCCAGATAGATAAGGATGGCGCCGGACTCGAACACCGCGAAGTCACCGTTGTCCCGATCGACGATGGCCGGGATGCGGCCATTGGGGTTGATGGCCAGGAACTCGGGCTTCTTCTGCTCCATGGTCGCGAAATCAAGGGGAATGACCTTGTAGGGCAGCCCCAGCTCTTCGAGGGCGATCGACACCTTGAACCCGTTGGGCGTGGCGGCAGTGTACAACTCTATCATCTTGGACTCCTTGAACGTTCAGGGGAAAGGATCAGGCCTGGGCGCTGGACCTGGCACTCACCCGGTCATGCCAGTCCTGCAAATGGTGCTGTTCGGGGGTGATGCGCAGGCCGACCACCTTGCCAAAATCAATGGTACAGAGGGCAAGAATGTCGGCGATGGTGAAGCGTTCCCCCGCAATATAGGGCACCTCGGCAAGACGGGCATCGAGCTTGTCAAACCAGATCTGAGCCTGTTGCTTGCACTCCTCCCCCCATTCGGGGAAGACCCGCTCCCGGTCTTTGTAAAAACCGGTGATATGACGAAACGCCATACCGGTCGGCAACCAGAGGTTGAAATCGATGAAGCGACTCCACATCTCTATGGTGGCGCGCTCCAGCGCGGTGCTGCCAAACAGGTTCGGCTCGGGGTGGAGCTCTTCAAAATAGCGGCAGATGGCCAGGGTTTCACTCAGACAGGTTCCGTCATCGAGTTCCAGCACAGGAATGCGCCCGGCCGGGTTCTTGGTCAAAAAGGCGGGCGCCAGGTTTTCCCCCGCCCCCAGATCGACCTGTTGATATTCCATCTCGATCCCCTTCTCCGCCAGAAACATTCTGACCCGACGGGCATTGGGGGCTCGTCTCAGCTCATAAACCTTCATGTCACCTCCGTCGACGAACACACAGTGAGCCGCTGCACAGGCCATAGCAAAGCGGCACAATGTCGGTCAGTTATGACAAATATTGTGCCGCTTGAACAGCCCGCATCGAGGGGGAGATGATTAGCTGCTCAGTACCCCTGGTTGGCGCTGGCGCAGCAAGATAAGACGGGAAAGCAGCGGAAAATAGGATTCAAACTTGCTTTGCAGCACCAGGCTGCAGGCAGGATCCGCCAGTTCGGCCTCATCCAGCAGAATACCGTTGGAAACGAAATAAAAATGCGGATCCCGGACATCCGGCCCCTGTGGAGGATGTTCATACTGTCGATGCACCAACAGGGGAAGCACCGGCAATCCCAGTGCACTGCCTCCTGCAGGCCAGAGCGGAGCAGGCCAGGCAGCCCCCTCTTCTTCCAGCAGCAGGATCGCCGCTTCGTCCTTCGACGGTTGCCACTGCTGGGGCTGCGCCACCCGGACCTCGGTGACATAATCGCTCTCTTCGCTGGCGGCACGCAGTGCGGCCAACACACCCAGAGTCGTCGGCGACGACGGTTTCTGACTGACTAATGACAGATTCATGGCTCATATCCCTATGCTCACCACAGCCTGTTATCCGGCTGTCGCGATAAGACTAGTTGATTACAGGTCTTTATTGGAGCCGTCAGATTTGTCAGTCACCACCCTGACCGAATGAGGGCATAGCAGTTGCTATTCCCGAATATCTTGGTAAGATGTCGCGTCCTTTTATCCCCCGTTCTTTAACATCCAGTGGTGAACCTATGCATCCGATGCTGAATATCGCCGTGCGCGCTGCGCGCAACGCCGGTCAAGTAGTAGTAAAAGCCTTTTCTCAACCCGAGAACATCGAGGTTATCCAGAAAGGCAGCAATGACTTCGTGACCAACGTTGACCGTGACGCCGAAGCGGCCATCATTCACACCATCAAAAAATCTTACCCGGAACACAGCATCGTTGCTGAAGAGTCTGGCGAGATTGCCGGTACCAATCCGGACTACCAATGGATCATCGACCCACTGGATGGCACGACCAACCTGGTCAAAGGCATTCCGCACTTTGCCGTTTCCATCGCTCTGCGCGTCAAGGGCAAGACCGAACAAGCCGTTGTCTACGATCCCATCCGTGACGAGCTGTTCACTGCCACCCGCGGCAGCGGCGCCCAGCTGAACGGCTACCGCATCCGTGTCGGCAAGGCCAAAGAGCTCTCCGGCACTATCCTGGCCACCGGGTTCCCGTTCAAGCAGAAGCACCACATCGAACCCTACCTGAAGATGTTCCAGAGCATGTTCATCGAGTGTGCAGACATCCGTCGTGCTGGCTCCGCCGCGCTGGATCTCGCCTATGTGGCCGCTGGCCGCGTCGACGGTTTCTGGGAAATCGGCCTGAAACCCTGGGACACCGCCGCCGGTGAGCTGCTGGCCAAAGAAGCCGGCGCCATCGTCACCGACTTCGTCGGTGGTCACAACTACGAAAACTCCGGCAACATCGTGGTGGCCAACCCCCGCGTGCTGAAAGAGATGCTCGGCAAGATCCGTGAAAACCTGCCGGAATCCCTGGCCAAGTAATCCCGGATACCCGTGAAAAAAATGCCAGTCGGTTCGCCGACTGGCATTTTTTATTCCTGACTACAGCGAAAATCCCGCCCCTCTCGATGACTCAACGGGATCAGATAGTGCCGTTGCGTCCCATGTTGATCACCACCCGGCGGTTCTTGGCTCGGCCAGCTTCCGTTTCGTTGGAGGCCACGTGCTGTTTCTCACCGTGCCCTTCCACCGAGATCTTGCCCTCCTCGATGCCGAGATCCACAAACACCTGTTTGATGGCATCCGCTCGCTTCTCGGAGAGCTTCTGGTTTGGCCAGCGGCCGCCATAGCTGTCGCTGTAGGCGTCGATCACCACCACATCGATGCTCTTGTCTGCCTTCACATAGTCACCGATCATCGCCAGCCGCCGCTTGGAGGCCGGTGACAACTGATCGCTGTTCTTGTCATAGGAGAGCACGCTGAAGGCGATGTCGTTGAAGCTGTAGGGCAGCAAGCCACTCAGGCAGTCCATGAACGCCTGGTACTTCACCCTGAAATTGACCGACGAGAGCGATACCCGCACCGGCCTGTCCTGACGATACCAGTCGCGATACTGGAAAGTCGGCATACGCCCTCCTTCCAGCTCGTCCAGCATGGTCCAGGCGGTCTGCCCCGCCACCAGGCCGTCAAACTGCTGATAGAACTGCAACTGGCTGATCTGACGCCCGGCCACCCCGGGACGCCAGCTGGGGGGCATGATCCCGAGGCTCACTGTCTGGGTACGCGCCTGGGGTCGCTGCCCCTTGAGCTCGAAATCCAGATTGATCTTGCGCCCGGCCCGGCTGACAAAGGCCCCGGTTCCCCAGCGGGGAATAGGATGCTCCAGCCTGCACTCCACCTGGGTATCAGAGGTCAGGCGCCAGACGGATTGATCCAGACCGGCGCCAAATTCGGTCACACCCGCCTGCAACTGCATACTCACTGATATGCTGATCAACCCCAACACCCAAGCATTCAACGGCTTGTCCTCCACACTATCTCGAATTATCTATCGGCAGCGGCAGGACAAGCTTTAGGTCAAAACGCTCAGTGGGGGGAAGAAGGGGCCATCAGCTTGAAGCTGGCGATGCGTCCCGCCAGGTCCCGGGCCAGGGCATCCAGTTCGGCACTGTGTTGTTGCAGGGTATGGGAGTGCTGGCGATGGGCCTCATACACGTCACGGATGGTCATCACGTTTTGCTGGATGTCGTCGGTCACATAACGCTGCTCCTCGGTGGCGGTGGCCACCTGGGCCGTCATGTCGCTCACCTTGCGCACCTCGTTGACGATGTCGGTCAGCTCGCTCCCCGCCCGCTTGGCCTCCGTCACGCTAAGGTCAGCCTGTTCGGTGCCCGTGTGCATGGCAGCCACCGCCTCGTTGGCCCCCTGGCGCAAGCGGCCCAGCATCCGCTCTATGTCATCCGCCGCCTGCTGGGTACGGGAGGCAAGCGCTCTCACCTCGTCGGCCACCACTGCAAAGCCGCGCCCGGATTCACCGGCACGGGCCGCCTCGATGGCGGCATTGAGGGCCAGCAGGTTGGTTCTGTCCGAGATCTGCTTGATGAGGTTGAGCGCTTCGCCCACCGATTCGGTATCCTGATGCAGGCTGTCCACCAGTTGCTGGGTATCACTCAGGGTACCCGCGACCTGCTGGATAGTGTGGATGGTCTGATCCACCTCCTTGTCACCCTGCTTCGCCCGGCCGATGGCCTGCTGAGTCGCCTGGGAGGTCTGGGTTGCGTTGCGGGCAATCTCCGCGACAGTCGATGCCATCTCGGTGGCGGCAGTCGCCACCAGATCCACCTGCCCGCATCCCCTGACTACGCCGGCATTCACCTCGGCAATGACCTCGGCAGAGCTGGCGGCGCTGCGTATCAGCACGTCACAGGAGTGGCGCACAGCCAGCAGCAAACTCTCCAGGTGCCCGAGGAAATGGTTCAGATCCCGCGCCAGGGCCCCCAGCTCATCGCCGGATCGCCAGTCGACCCGCACGGTCAGGTCGTTCTCCTGCACCAGGCTCTTGAAGGTCTGGTGCAGGGCCATGAAGCCCAGATGCAGATCCCGCACTACCCGCCAGCAGACGAAGGTGGTCAGGACGATGCACAGCAACACGCCAGCCGCCCCCCACCAGAAGTCACTGGCACTCCCGACCCGCATCTGTTCCACCCGCTCGAAGAGCTGCTGATAGAGGCTGTCTTCTATCTCCTTGAGCAGGCCTATCTTGTCGGTACTCAAGGCAAACCAGGCCTCCGCATCGACACCAAAACCACCGCTGGCCGCCTTGTCCAGGGCCAGTTTCTCCATGGCGGCCACCTTGGCCACCACGGGTGAGGTGAGGCTGTCGTGCAGCAACTGACGCTGGGCGGGACTCGCCACCGCCTGGAAACGTTCGAGATAGGTGTTCTGGGCCGCCAGCAGGGAGATGAACTGCTGCAACAGCGCAGGCGTGAAGCTGTCACGGCCAAAGACGTTGCTGAGCGTCGCCCGCTCCAGCCCCGCACGCTCCTTGCTCTGCAGGAAGGCGGCGTAGGCATTGGTCTGCAGGGCGATGGTGGCATCCATGCTGTCGACGCTTATCTTGTCCACTACCGCCAGCAAGGCAGTCACGAGGCGGGTATAGAAGCCGACCTGTTCCGCCACCTCGACCCCCAGGGCGCTGACCCGCTCACGCATGGCGGTGAGTCCCGCCACTCCCTGCTGCACCTCGGTCAGCGCCAGCAAGGCAGGATCCTGATGAAAACGCTGCAACAGGCTGTCCACCACCTTGCGCTGGGCAGGCAGCGCATCGCGAAACTTGTTGCCGCCAGAGCCGAGGAAGCCGGCCGACATGCCGCGCTCCCGTTGCAGCTCATGGGCCAGCTGCGCCGCCTCCTTTACCACCGCCAGCGCGACCAGGGCGCCGCTCATCTCCTGTTCGACCCGATAACGTTCATAGACGTACCGGCCGGAGAAAAACAGCAGGGCCAACAGCGGCAGACAGACCACCAACATCATCTTGTGTGCCAATCCCAGCTTCTTCATCGTCCTCTCCCTCCATGGTTGACGTCGCCCATTATAAGCACAGGTGTTTCAAAATGGCCCTCTTGCCGTCCCATGGCGGCAGATAAGGGACAAGGGCACGCTTTTTTGCCATAATGCCGCCTCCTTTCACGCCGACCGAGATACCATGACCGACGCCGTTCACACCCTCAAGGGCCGTTTTCGCGGCTTTTACCCCGTCGTCATCGATGTTGAAACCGCCGGATTCAATGCCAAGACCGATGCCCTGCTGGAAATAGCCGCCCACACCCTCAAGATGGATGAGCAGGGCTGGCTCGTCCCTGACCAGATCTTCCATTTTCATGTCCAGCCTTTTGAGGGCGCCAATCTGGAGAAAGCGGCGCTGGAGTTCACCGGCATCGACCCCTTCAACCCGCTGCGGGGCGCGGTGGACGAGAAAGAAGCACTCACCGAGATCTTCAAGGGAGTGCGCAAGGGCATGAAGGAGCAGGATTGTGGTCGCGCCATCATAGTGGCCCACAACGCCACCTTCGACCACGGCTTCGTGATGGCCGCCGCCCAGCGGGCCGGCCTCAAGCGCAATCCGTTCCACCCCTTCGCCACCTTCGACACCGCCGCCCTCTCGGGTCTTGCCCTGGGGCAGACGGTGCTGGCCAAGGCCTGTCAGAGCGCCAATATCCCCTTTGACAACAAAGAGGCCCACTCGGCCCTCTACGACACCGAGCGCACCACAGAGCTCTTCTGCCACATCGTCAATCGCTGGAAGAGCCTGGGAGGCTGGCCTCTGGCCAACCCGGATGAAACGACGGACACCGAAGACGAGGGCTGAACACTCCCAGCCCCTGCCCAGACAGGCTGCCCATGGCAGCCTGTCTGCATGAGGGGACCTGTCTGGGCAAGGAATAAGGGCCATTTTCCCGGTTCCCGTTCACCGCCAGCAGAAGATGCGTCCCTTGGCCGGGATCTGCCGATTTTTTTCTCGACATTTAGCCTGTTTTTCGCAAACTAGCTGGCTTTCACACGACTGACAGCAACACAATCCATAAGGAAATCAAATGAATCCTGTTGTTATCGCGGTGGCGCTGATGCTGGTGCTCAGCCTGCTGCGGATCAATGTGGTGGTCTCCCTCGCCATCGGTGCCATCGTGGGTGGCCTGCTCGGCGGACTCTCCCTCGAGCAGACCCTCAGCACCTTCACCGGCGGCCTGGGCGGCGGTGCAGAAATCGCCCTCTCCTACGCCATGCTGGGGGCTTTCGCGGTAGCCATCTCCCGCTCCGGCATCACCGATCTGTTGGCCCGCAAGGTCATCAACCAGCTCGGCAAGGATGCCAGCAGCACCCGCATTCTCTGGGTCAAGAGCCTGCTGCTCACCTCGGTGCTCGCGGTCTCCATCTCCTCCCAGAACCTGATCCCGGTGCACATCGCCTTCATTCCCATCCTGATCCCGCCGCTGCTGCATGTCATGGCCCAGATGCAGATCGACCGCCGTCAGGTGGCCTGCGTCATCACCTTCGGCCTGACCGCTACCTACATGCTGCTGCCGGTGGGCTTTGGCGGCATCTTCCTGAACAACATCCTGGCCAAGAATCTCGTCGACAACGGCGTACCGGTGGAATTCAGCCAGTTGCCCCTGGCGATGGCCATCCCGGTATTCGGCATGTTCCTCGGCCTGCTCATCGCCGTCTTCTTCAGCTACCGCAAGCCGCGTCAGTATGATCTGGAGAAGATCCTGGCCGCCGAACCCGAGACGGTCGAGCTCAATCTCAACCACATCTGGGTCGCCCTGCTGGCCATCGCCGTGGCACTCGGCCTGCAACTGATGACCAACAGCATCGTGCTGGGGGCGCTCGCAGGCTTCATCATCTTCACCTGCGGCGGCGTCATCAAATTCCGCGAGAGCCAGGATGCCTTCACCCAGGGTGTGCGCATGATGTCCCTCATCGGCTTCATCATGATCTCGGCCGCAGGCTTCGCCGCCGTCATGAAGGAGACCCACGGGGTGGAGAGTCTGGTGCAGTCCGTCTCCAGCATGATGGCAGGTCACAAGGGACTGGCGGCCTTCCTGATGCTGCTGGTGGGCCTGCTCATCACCATGGGGATCGGCTCCTCCTTCTCCACCGTGCCCATCATCGCCACCATCTATGTGCCCCTGTGCATCCACCTCGGCTTCTCGCCCATGGCGACCATCGCCCTGGTGGGCACCGCGGGCGCGCTGGGGGACGCGGGTTCCCCCGCCTCCGACTCGACGCTCGGCCCCACATCGGGCCTCAATGCCGACGGTCAGCACGACCACATCTGGGACAGCGTGGTGCCAACCTTCATCCACTACAACATCCCCCTGGTGATCTTCGGCTGGATTGCCGCCATGGTGCTCTGAATCCATCCCGAGCAGACAGACAAAAGGCGACCCCGGGGTCGCCTTTCTTGTCTTGCACATGCCTCAGATGGCCGGTTGCAGTCCCCGCCTGCCGGCCAGGGCGCAGAGACAGGCCACCAGGGCCAACCCCATGCCGGCTGCTCCCACCCCGATCCAGTGTCCCTGTTGCCAGACCAGCATCCCCAGGCTGGAGCCGAGGGTTCCCCCCAGGAACATGCCGGTCATGAAGAGGGTATTGATGCGCCCCCTGGCCTCAGGTCTCAGACCATAGATGCGCTGCTGATGGGCGATGAGTGCGCTCTGCACTCCGAGATCCAGCAAGATGACCCCGCACGCCAGCCCGGCCAGAGAGAGCCACAGCTCGAAGCAGATCCAGGCAAGCACCACCAGCACGGCACCGGCCAATACCACTGGTCTGGCCCCCAACCGATCCGCCATCCGGCCTGCCAGAGGGGCCGCCACCACCCCAGCCACCCCGATGACGCCGAACAGACCCGCCATGTCGGCCCCCAACCCATAGGCAGGTTCGGCCAGGTAGAACGCCAGCACGGTCCAGAAGGCGCTGAAGGAGGCAAACAGCAAGGCCTGGGTCAGGGTCGCGCGGCGCAAGGCGGGCTCCTCGCGCCACAGACCGACCAGAGAATGAAGCAGACGGCCATAACCGAGGGGAGAGCGCGGCAATCCGGACGGTATCATCCTGGCCATCAGCAGGGCCCCCGACAGGGCCAGGGGAATGGCCAGCCAGAACATGGCGCGCCAACTGCCATAGGCGGTGACCAGGCCGGCGACCGTTCGGCTGAGCAGTATCCCGGCCAGCAGGCCGCTCATCACGCTGCCGACCACGGCACCACGGCGGGCGGGATCTGCCAGGGTCGCCGCCACCGGAACTATCTGCTGGGCAGCCGTGGCCCCGATGCCGAGCAGGACGGAGGCCAGCATCAAGGTGGTGGCACTCGTGGCCGTGGCCGCCAGCAGGGAAGCCAGCGCGATCAGTGCAAACTGCCCCGGAATGAGCCAGCGGCGCTCGACCACATCGCCAAGCGGCACCAGCAAAAGCAGACCCATGGCATAGCCAAGCTGGGTCAGCATGGCGATCAATGGCATGCCCGAGTGCCCGGGAAAGTCCTGCGCCATCACCGCCAGCATGGGCTGGTTGTAGTAGATGTTGGCAACTGCCAGGCCGCATGACAGGGCCATGGCGAAGAGCAGGGAGGGGCCGGGGGTTGCGGCCCCTCCGGCAGAAGGCGATGTACTCATGATCTTCTCCTCGTGGTAGAAGGGCTCCCGCCAGGATACGGGCCCCATGCGCACAGCCTACCCGGGGAGCGTCGCCACCAGTAGAGCGGTGGGGACCATAACAGTTATTCCGCTGGCGTATGCCCCACGCCGGGCAGGCCGGTCACGAATGCCAGAAAGGCGCTCGCCTTGGCACCAGGCTGGCGACCTGCCGGGAGCAGGGTCCAGAGCTCCTGCATGGGCAGTTGCCACTCGGGCAGCACCGCCACCACCTCGCCGCGGGCAAGCTCGGGGGCAAACATCCACTCCGAGGCGATACCGAGCCCCAGTCCTGCCAGCACGGCGGCGCGCATGCCTTCGGCCGCCGAGACCATCAGCCTGCCTTCTCCGGAAACCACCTTCTCCTCGACGCCACGGCGAAATCGCCACTGCTGCCCCATTCCGGGCCGTGGACTGTAAAGCACCAGGTCATGCTGTTGCAGGGCCTGAGGGGTCTCAGGCTCTCCTTTGGCGGCCAGATAGGCCGGCGTCGCCAACACCCGCATGTCGCTTCGGGCGAGGCAGCGGGCGACCAGCGACGAGTCGGCCTGTTTGCCGATCCGCAGAGCCACCTCGATGCCCGCCGAAATGAGATCCACATTACCGTCATCCAGCAGGATCTCCAGATCCAGTCCCGGGTGAGCCGCCAGAAAACCGGCAAGATGGGGAATGATATGCAGGCGGGCGAAAGTGACGGGAGCGCTCACCCGCAGGCGTCCGCTCAGGCCCGCCCGGCATTGCTGCACCATGGCATCGGCCTCGTTGACCTGGGCCAGGATCTCTCTCGCCCGCAGATAGTAGGCCTCTCCGGCCTCGGTAGGCGCCAGCCCCCGGGTCGAGCGCAGCAACAGGCGGCTACCAAGGTGCGCCTCAAGCTGGGCAATCAATCTGGAAACCGTGGGTTGCCCCATCCCCAGTCGGCGGGCCACCGCCGAAAACGAGCCGGTCTCCACCGCCAGCACGAACACCTCCATCACCCCCAAGCGATCCATTTATGGCTCCTCTGTCCTGTGGCACTGTTCGTGGCACAAGGTAGCACCGGGCCTGTCCTCTCGCACCCTCGTTCTGGCAGGAGGCACAATAAAGCCACGTCATGGGCGGTCCTGCCATGGGAGAAAGGTGTCGGGATGAAATATCAACCAGGAACAATCGAACAGAGGGACTCGAAGACAAGGCTACAGGGGCTCGATTGCCCCAAGGCTACCCCAGTGCCACTTCCTGAATGGCGGCGCTGTGGGCGAAATAGCGGTGACAGAACTGCATGAACTCCGGCAGCGGCAAGGGACGCGAGTAGAAATAACCCTGGATCTCATCCACCCCTATGGTGAGCACCGCCTTGAGCTCATCGCTGTTTTCCACCCCTTCTGCCACGACACGCACCCCCAACTGATGAGAGAGGGTGGTGATGGTCTCGACGAAGAGCGCCTGCCGGGTGTCACTGTCGATCGCGGTGATAAAGGATCTGTCTATCTTGAGCTTGTCGAAATAGAGTTCACGCAGGTAAGAGAACGAGGACCAGCCGGTCCCGAAGTCATCGAGGGCCACCCGCACCCCTATCTGGCGCAGGGAGTGAATGATCTGCTTGCTGAGGGCGATGTCATCGAGGGCGATGGTTTCGGTCAGCTCCACTATCAACTGGTGCAATCCCAACGGACCATCACCCATCTTCTCTTCAATCTCCCTGGCCAACCCCATGTTGAACATGGAGTTGGAGAGGTTGATGGAGATCTCGAGCGGTGCTAGCACCTCCTCCGGGAAGCCGGACAGATCGAGCTGCATGCGCCGGATGATCCAGCCCCCGAGCGCCTCGCCCAACCCGTTCTCTTCTGCCAGCGAGATGATGTCGAGGGGGGCAATAAAGCCATATTCCGGATGATGCCAGCGGATCAGCGCCTCGGCCCCCAGCCTCACCACACTCTGGCCGCGCACGATGGGCTGATAGTAAAGGGCCAGTTGCGGGCATTGCGGGCAATGGATAAGCTCCCGCAGCTCGGTCGACAGCCGGCGTTTGCGCTGATAGTGCTGATACATGCTGCTGGAGAAGAGCACATTGCGATTCAGCCGTTTGCGCTTGGCGCTGTCGAGGGCGATATCGGCAAACAGCAGCATCTCTTCCGGTGAATGATCCGGTTTCACGTACTGGCTGGTGCCCATGAAGACCCGCACCCGGTGCGCCGGATCGGCGGCAAACACCAGATCCGCCAGCTCGCTGCGCAGTTGCTCCAGAAACGGGAAGCGCAGATAGGTGGGCATAGTGCCGGTGATGATGAGGGTGAACTCGTCACTGCCGGTTCGGGCAACGAAGATCCCCTGGCCAGAGGCGGCGCGGATCCGCTCCGCAAGCCGTTTGAGCAAGGCGTCCCCCACTTCGTAACCCAGACTGTCATTGACCTCCCTGAAATGCCCCAGATCCATGAGGCAGACGGTGATGCTGCTGCGCCGCCCGGGGTGGCTGGTCCACTGCTGGAGGTGCTTGATGAGCGCCGCCCGGTTGGGGAGACGGGTGAGGGGATCGTTCCACGCCAGAAAATGCTGGCGGCGCACTTCGCGAAACAGCACCATCAACATCACCATGGTCGCCAGCATCAGAAATCCCAGGATGAAGAAGTTCTGGGTTCTCGATTCGTTGAGCAGCTCACGCTGGGCGATGGCAGAGGGCCCGGTGAAGTTTTTCACCATCACGTCCCGCACCCCGCGCATCTCGTCATCGAGTGCGGCCGTGAACATCTTGAGTGCGGGGGAATCCGGCTCCCCTTGCACCACATCCTGCTCATAGCGTTCGAAGAGGGCGAGGATCTTGCCGACCGCCTTGTCCGCGCCGAATCGGGCCCTGACCGACTTTGCCTCCTCCCCGTGCAGGAAGACATCGAGCCGGTTCCAGGCAATGTCAAAGCGCTTGTTCATCTCCTCCCGGCTGGCGGCACCAGCACGATAGAGCTTCAAACCTTCTTCGAAGGCGTGGATCTCCAGCTCAAGCTGGGCCAATGCCCAGGCGGAGAGCTGGGTGTAACGCGTAACCGCATTGAACGCGCGGTCATAGTTCCAGACCGACCAGAGGGTCACCCCCAAAAAGGTGGTCACCATCAGGATCAGGCTCAAGAACTTGCCGCGCAGCATCTTATTTGCTCTCCAGCGCCGTCAGCTGCCACACCATCCGGCTGTGATAGAGCTCCTTGTTGAGTTCGGGATGGTCGGTGAGGGGATAAATGACCCAGAGCGGCCCCTTGTTGCGCAGGGTCAGAGCCTTGCCATCCTGCTTCTCGGCCACCAGTACCGGGTACTTCTCCCCGTCTTCCAGCGGCAGTGCGGCCCAGTATTCATTGACCGCGAGGGCCTTGACCTCCTGGCTCTTGAGACCGTAGATCCTGACCAGGTCCCGCAGCAACACCCCGCGATAGAGGTGCTCCCCTTCGGTCCAGGGCGTCCCTGTCTTAACCTCCGTCTGCGGCAAGGCCTCAAACTCGGCACGGGTCAGCACCACCTCCCCCTTGCCATTGCAGCACCCCGCCCCCGCAATTCTGAAGAAGGGCTCCTCCGCCAACACCATACCCGACACGAGCCATCCAGATATCAGCAACACCTTGCCAAGCCACTTGCCCATCACGCACCTCCCTGTCATACGGTTTATTTATTCATCTCACTCTGCTGACTCATATGCAAACAACAGAATGCACCTTCAGACCAAAGTCGCAGTCGTTTGCAACCACCAACTATCTCTGCGCCTTCCAAAAGTACCCAATCGCTTCCCAAAGAATGACACCAGGCGCCACCCCCAGGCAAATGGATTGCACCATTTTTCTTTCACTGGCTCCTCATCAAACCGGGTGCCCGCCACGGCCGGAAAAAGGTGACAGTCTTCGCTACGCATCTGAAAAACAGACACAAAAAAGGCCGCTCCATGGAGCGGCCTTCTCATCAGTGCAGTCAGGGTTTAGCTGTCGCGGCGCTTGTTGCCACCGAATTTGCGACCCTTGTCGAAACCGCCTTCACGGCGATCCTTGTTGAAGGGACGGTCACCCTGGGGACGGCGATCCTTGTTGAAAGGACGGTCGCCACGGAACGGACGATCACCACGGGGCGGACGGGGAGCAGTGTTGCCACCGGCCGGCACTTCGGTGTAACGGGTGATCTGCAGCGGACGCTGGCAGACACGGGCCTTCTTGATCACTTCCAGCACCTCGGCGCTCATACCCTTGGGCAGATCGACGGTGGAGAAGTCATCGGCGATGTCGATGTTGCCGATGAAGCGGCTCTCGATGTTCGCTTCGTTGGCGATGGCACCCACGATCTGGCCCGGCTTGACGCCGTGATGGGCGCCCACGTCGACGCGGTAGCGCTCCATCTCCACGTCCGGGTTGTCTTTCAGCGGACGCGGCTCCAGGGACGGCATGCGACGGGCCGGACGATCGCCACGGTCACCGAAGTCACGACCGCCACGGTCGTTGAACTCACGACGCTCGAAGCCACCGCGATCGTTGCCGGCGTTGAACACCGGATCCGGAATGGAGTCATCCAGCAGCAGCGGTTGGTCGCCCTGTACCAGCTTGGCCAGTGCGGCAGCCAGCTCCAGCGGATCGGCAGAATCTTCTTCGATCAGCTCGTTCACCAGGTTGTGGTAGATCTCGAGCTCTTCACCCATCATGGTTTCGCGGATGCGCTCCTTGAACTTGGCCAGACGGTGCTGGTTGATGTCCTCGGTGCTCGGCATCTTCATCGGCTCGATGGCTTGACGAGTGGCATGCTCGATGGCACGCAGCATGCGACGCTCGCGCGGCGCCACGAACAGGATGGCTTCACCCTTGCGACCAGCACGGCCGGTACGGCCGATACGGTGAACATAGGATTCGGTGTCGTAGGGGATGTCGTAGTTCACCACGTGGGTGATGCGCTCAACGTCCAGACCGCGGGCGACCACGTCGGTGGCGATCAGAATGTCCAGCTGGCCCTGACGCAGCTTGTCGACGGTACGCTCACGCAGCTTCTGCGGGATGTCACCGTGCAGCGCTTCACAGGCGTGACCACGGGCAGCCAGCTTGCCTGCCAGCTCTTCGGCGGCGTTCTTGGTACGCACGAACACCAGCAGGGCTTCGTAGGATTCCACTTCCAGCAGACGGGTCATGGCGTCCAGCTTGTGCAGACCGGTCACCTGCCAGTAACGCTGACGAATGGTGGTTGCGGTCGCGGTCTTGGAGGCGATCTTGATCTCTTTGGGCTGCTTCAGGTGCTTCTGGGCAACACGACGGATCTGCTCCGGCATGGTGGCAGAGAACAGGGCAACCTGACGACCGGCCGGGCACTGATCCATGATCCAGTCCACGTCGTCGATGAAGCCCATGCGCAGCATTTCGTCCGCTTCGTCCAGCACCAGGGCTTTCAGACCGGAGAGGTCCAGGTTCTTGCGACGGATCAGGTCCATCACGCGGCCCGGGGTACCCACGACAACCTGAGCACCGCGGCGCAGGGCGCGGGTCTGGGTTTCGTAGGAAGCGCCGCCGTAGATGGGCAGCACGTGGAAATCGGGCATGTGGTGGGCATAGCGTTGGCACGCCTCAGCCACCTGCAGGGCCAGCTCGCGGGTCGGGGCCAGCACCAGGATCTGGGTGTTGCGGTTACCAGCTTCCAGACGAGACAACAGAGGCAAGGCAAAAGCAGCGGTCTTCCCTGTACCGGTTTGTGCCTGCCCCAGCAGATCGTGTCCCGCCATCAGGTGGGGAATTGCTGCGGCCTGGATGGGAGACGGGCGCTCATAGCCCACGTCCTGCAGCGCTTTCAATACAGGCGCGGCCAGTCCAAGCTCACTAAAAAGGGGCAGTTGTTCGGTATCAGACATAGATTCTTCCAGATTAAGGCAGGCGGCTAACACCGCGGAATAGCAAAAAGGCGGCGATTATAGCGCCACTTTGTTCTGCTGTCTTGAAAAATGTGATAGGTGTCTCAAGACGTTGGCAATTATAGAGGGATCTCGCGACTATGGCTTGCTTATTTTTCACTCATGATGCGTTATTGCGGATCACGCTTCGCCAGAGTCCTTGTCCCGCTTGTGCTTGAGCACCGCCATGGTCAATCGGCTGGTGCACAATAAACGACCACGTTCATCCCGAATTTCGATCTGCCACACCTGAGTCGTGGTCCCCAGATGCAGCGGGCTGCAGCGCCCCGTCACCACCCCTTCCCGCTTGGCCCTCAGGTGGTTGGCATTGACCTCCAGCCCCACACAGTAACTCTCCTCCCCGACCGCCATGTTGGCCGCAAGCGATCCCAGCGTTTCCGCCAGCACCACGGAGGCGCCGCCGTGCAGCATGCCGAGTGGTTGATGGGTGCGGTGATCCACCGGCATGGTGGCCTCCAGCCAGTCG
Organism: Aeromonas sp.; assembly: GCF_050252055.1. NCBI lineage: Bacteria > Pseudomonadati > Pseudomonadota > Gammaproteobacteria > Aeromonadales > Aeromonadaceae > Aeromonas > Aeromonas sp. The sequence goes on from NZ_JBFWLQ010000003.1 coordinate 326,992, forward strand.
GGGCCAAAGGCGCTGTAGACGATGTCGAGGTGGGCCATCAGGGTGTTGCGGGAGCTGGCGTTGAGCCCCTCCAGGCTCATGGGTTTGCGCCAGATGGGGCTGCTTTCTTGACTCATGGTGAGCGGACTCCTTGCGTGATCAACGGGTTATCGCTGCGCTGTAGCGGCAAACCAGCAGTGTCGGCGAAAAAGGCGCAAAAAAAAAGATGCCCACGCCGGGGCATCTTGCATCGAGGTTTGCCCTCACCAGGGATAGGTCACCCCTGGCCACTCGGCCCAGGGACCGTCCCGCCCCGGCAGGCGCGGCTCGGACCAGCGCCATACCTTGCCGAGCCAGGTGCGCAGTTCGGCTTCGAGTTCGCTGTCAGTGAGCGGCGCCTCGGCCACCTTCCAGAAGAAGAGCTCCACCTGCACCTCCGGCAGCACCGACGGATAGAGGTAAACCCCGCCCCAGAAGCGGGGCTCCCTGTCCGGGCTCCAGAGGCCATAGGCAAAGGAGCGCTTGGCCAGAAACTCGGAGTGCTGCCACTCCAAGTCGGCCTCGTGCTGACTCAGGCTGAAATTGGCGGAGGGCCACACATCGTCCGGGCGAAACAGCTGATGGAGCTGATCCCGCTCGCGCAGGATGGCGACAAACTCCACCACGGCCTGGGACGGCGTGGTGGGGAGCAACAGAAAATGCGGGTGCCGATAGGCCTTTGGCACCCGGAATCCCTTGGGAAAGTGGAGCATCAGAGCAGTTCCAGCAGGGCCTGCAGCGGATGCTTGAGCTTCTCCCCCTCCATCCGCTTGACCTGGCTGCGGCACGAATAACCGGTGGCCAGACAACGGGCTTGCGGCAGGCGAGCCAGGGGCTCGGCCCAGCTCAGACCGTAGATCCCCTTGGAGTTCTCCACCTGTTTGGCGTCGTGACCATAGGTGCCCGCCATGCCGCAGCAACCCACCGACACCGGCTGCAAACGTGCACCGAAGCGGCCGAACAGGGTGCTCCAATCACCGTGGGTGGTGGGCTTGGCGGTCTTCTCGGTGCAGTGGGCAAACAGATACCAGGGGTCGGTGCCAACCTCTTCCCGCAGCGGCAGCGCCTCGGCAGGCAGGGAGAGCAGCCACTCCTGGGGCAGCAGCACCTGGAAATCGCCGCGGGCGGGGCCGAGCGCCTTCACGTACTCGTCCCGGTAGCAGAGCACCAGAGAGGGGTCGACCCCCACCATGGGGATGCCGAGGGCTGCCACCTTGTTGAGGAACTGGGCGCTGCTGGCAGCAGTGCGGGCGAAGGCGCGCAGGAATCCCTTCACGTGCTGAGGCTTGCCGTTGGGTTTGAACGGCAGCAGGTAGGGCTGATAACCCAGCTTGCTGGCCAGCTTCACCAGGTCACGCACCACGGGGGCGTCGTAGTAGCTGGTGAAGGGATCCTGCACGATGAGCACCACTTTTTGGCGCTGCTCGGGGCTCATGGCCTCGAGGCCCGGCAGATCGAAATAGCGGGCGCGGTGATCCCGCAGCTCCTCGGCCAGGGTCGGCACGGAGAGCAGCGGCACATCCACCATGCCGATGCTCTTCTCGGTCGCCTTCTGGGCCCACTCTTTTTCGAGGAAGAAGTTGACCAGCTTGGGGGCCTTGGCCAGCAGGGGCGCATAGCTTTCTACCGTGCCCACGAAGTAATCCTTGGGGCCGCGCAGATATCGGCTGTGATAGAGCTGCATGAAGCGGGCTCGGAAGGTGGGCACATCCACCTTGATGGGGCACTGGCTGGTGCATGCCTTGCACGCAAGGCACCCCTCCATCGCCTCCATCACCTCGTGGGAGAAGTCATACTCGCCCCGGGCGCGGGCCACCGTATTGCGGAACTTGTCGACGATCTGCTTGAAGCGCAGACCCCCGCTTTGCAGCGCCACCTCTTCGGCAAGGGGATCGAAGCCCTGCTCCGACAACTGGCGCAGCCATTCACGCATCAGGCCGGCCCGCCCCTTGGGGGAGTGACGGCGGTCGCGGCTGATCTTGACCGAGGGGCACATGGGGGAGTCGGTCTCGAAGGTGAAACACAGACCGTTGCCGTTGCAATCCAGCGCCCGTGTATAGCTCTCGCGCACGGCAATCGGGATCTGGCGGTCGAACTTGCCGCGCTTGGGCCCGTCCACCGAGACAAGCGAAGCGCCGCTGCCATAAGGCATGCAGATCTTGCCCGGGTTGATGCGGTTGGCCGGATCGAACGCCCCCTTGACCCGTTGCAGCTCTTCCCACAGCTCGCCGAAGAAGGCGGGGCTGTATTCGGAGCGAAAGCCCTTGCCGTGCTCCCCCCACATCAGGCCGCCGTATTTGGCGGTGAGCGCCACCACCTGATCGGAGATGCGCCGCAGCAGCACCTCCTGCTCGGGATCGCACAAGTCCAGCGCCGGGCGCACGTGCAGCACCCCGGCATCGACATGGCCGAACATGCCGTAGTCAAGGCCGTGAGCGTCCAGCAGGGCGCGAAACTCCATGATGAAGTCCGCCAGGGATTCCGGCGGCACGGCGGTGTCTTCGGTGAAGGCCACCGGCTTCTTGCGCCCCTCGGCGTTGCCGAGTAGCCCCACCGACTTCTTGCGCATGCCATAGATGGTCTCGATGCTCGGCAGGTGGTCGCACACCTGATAGCCAATGACCCCGGCTTCACCACGCGACAGCAGGCCGTCGATGCGCCGGCACAGCTCCTCCACCTTGGCCTTGTGTGCATCCTCGTCGGTGTCGGCAAACTCGACGATGTTGAGCCCCTGCAGATCCTTGCCGGGCACATCCTGGATGAGATCCTTCACCGAGTGCCAGATGATGTCGGCGCGGGCCAGTCCCAGCACCCGGGAGTCCACCGTCTCCACCGACAGGGCGTGGGCCTCGACCATAAAGGGGGCATTTCTGAGCGCGGAGGGGAAGCTGTCGTACTTGACGTTGACCAAGGTGCGGTAGCGCGGGATGGGGGTGATGTTGAGGCGGGCTTCGGTGATGAAGCCCAAAGAGCCTTCCGAGCCGCACAGCACCCGGCTCACATCCAGCGTGTCGGTATCGGGCTGATAGAGGTGCTTGAGATCGTAACCGGTCAGAAAGCGGTTGAGCTTGGGGAAGGTGGCTTCGATGTCGGCGCGCCGCTCGCGGCCGATGCGATAGAGGGTGCGATAGATCTCCCCCTCCCGGTTCTCGAGGGCCAGCTTGTCCGCCAGACGCTGGCCGGTCACCGGCTCGGTCGCCATGAGATCGCCGTTTTCCAGCACGGCCTTGAGGCCGAGCACATGATCCGAGGTCTTGCCGTACACCAGCGACCCCTGCCCCGAGGCGTCGGTGTTGACCATGCCGCCCAGGGTGGCGCGGTTGGAGGTGGAGAGATCCGGCGAGAAGAAGTAGCCGTGGGGTTTCAAGTAGGCGTTGAGCTGATCTTTGACCACCCCGGCCTGGGCCCGCACCCAGCCCTCTTCCAGATTAATTTCCATGATCTGGTTCATATGGCGCGAGAGATCGACGATAATGCCGCCGCCCAAGGATTGGCCATTGGTGCCGGTACCGCCGCCGCGAGGGAAGAAACTCAAGGTTGCGTACTCTGGCCCCTGAGCCAGCTTGAGCATCACCGCTATGTCATCCGCGCTGCGCGGATAGAGAACCGCCTGAGGTACGACCTGATAGACGCTGTTATCCGTCGCCATCGCCAACCGGCTTGCATAAGACTTTTCGATATCACCACGAAATGCTGATCGTGCCAGCAACTCAAGAAACTGCAGGGTTGTAGGTGACAAACTGTCCTGGTAATCGAGTCTCGGGATCATGAATCCTTGTTCCCATCCTTTGCTTGATGCCGGCATTCCGGCGACAACGACCGTTCGGACCTGCCTCTTTGCGGGTGTCCGAACCAGTCCGCTCACATGTGAGCGGGCAGTATATCAGCTAGAAAACCGCTTGCGCGCGCAATCTTCACCATTTGAAAGGAGGACTTTTATGGCTCACTACAGCCATGTTATCAGTACGCTTATTCGCACCGAAAAACAGGCCCTGACCCTGTCGCTGTTTGGTTGCATCACCTTTGCCATTTTCGGGATCGGCTATGGTCTGTTCGTCGGTTCCAACGCCATCATGCTGGACGGCATCTTCACCCTGTTCAGCATGGGCATGACGGGCCTTGGGCTCATCACCGCCTACCTGGTTACCCGCCCCTCCGACGCCCGTTTCCAATACGGCTACGCCCATTTCGAACCCATCGCCAACGTCATCAACGGCGCCATCATTCTGCTGCTCTGCCTCGGTGCCCTCTATGGCGGCATCACCTCCCTGCTGGCGGGCGGACGGGAGATCGATCTCGGCCACGCCCTCATCTATGCCGTCGTCTCCACCTTCTTCTGCAGCATCCTCTATCTCATCGAGGCCGACGTGGCCGAGCGGGTCAACTCCGAGCTGGTGCGGGTGGACTCCAAGGAGTGGCTGGTGGACACCCTGCTCAGCGCCACCCTGCTCATCGGCTTTCTGGTCGCCATCGGGCTCGATACCCTGGGTTACGGCCACTACAACCGCTACATAGACCCCATGCTGGTCTCCCTGCTGGCCCTGTGCGCCATCCTCATTCCCATCAAGGTGCTCGGTCGCAACCTGCGGGAGGTGCTGAGGATCGCCCCCAAGGGAGAGGTCAAGCAGCGAGTCGAACACGAGATCGAGGCCCTGCGCCAGCGCCATGGCATCGAATGCTACAGCCACCTGGCGAAAAGCGGCCGCCGCTTCGATCTCGAGCTCAACATCCTGGTGGCCCCCGGCCAGGAGTGGCCCGTCGAGCGCCAGGATGCCCTGCGCCAGGAGCTCTGGTCCCGCCTCGGCGACACCCTGGGAGACGCCTGGCTGTCGGTCTGCTTCACCCGCGAGAAACGCTGGCTCTGATCCGGCGCTCGTCATCGCGCTGCAACGCGGGGCCCAGTCGCCCCGCGTCATGACTCCCGGCGCAACCGCCGCCAAGTTCCCTCCTCTGTCGAGGCCCCATCCTGCTTACCCCCTCACTCCTCGCGCCTTCCCCCTGTTCCGTTCAGCCCGCTATGAGAAAACGTTTGCCACCCCTTCCGGATCAATATTCACTTTCATCCCAGGGAAAAATAATAAAAATTCGTTGCTAAAATAAAGTGCCGCCGCTATTTATTCCGATCAGGGATGAAGGCTATTTTCTGCCTGGCAATGGAATTGTTGTTAACCGGAAAAATAAAATAATAAATCTCGTATCATTAAACAGTTGAGGTAATGTCCATGAAGAAAGTACTGATCGCTGCCATAACCCTGGCCATGGCGGGTGCGGCGAGCGCCGCCATTCCACAGTTGAATTATCAGTGCCCGGGTCAAATCCAGATGCACAGCGATGAAGGTGGCCCCGTCTATATCAATGGCAAGGAGGCCAAACTCAAGAAGTACAGCGAGGAGTTCTACGAGGCCAAGGGTGCCGGCGTCACCCTCTCCATCAGCAACACCGGGGGCCAGTACGATGTCTCCTACACCAGCAAAAAAGGCTCGGGTACCTGCCAGTCAGGCTCCTCTGCGGCCCCTGCTGCAGCCACTGCCTCAGCCCCTGCCCACAAGGGCAGCCTCGCCGAGAAAGCCTGCCTGCAAGCGGTCTCCGCCAAGACCAAGGTGGCCCAGAGCAAGTTGCAGGTGACCGACGTGATGGACTCGGAAGCCGGGGTTGGCGTCACCATCAAGGTGCCGGGTGCCGATGCCCCCTGGTCCTGTCTAAGCGACAAGAAGGGGCATGTTCAGGGCGCGGCCTATACCGGCAATTGACCTGACGACCAGGGTTAACGTCCCCTGAAACAACCCGTGTGAGCGCAAACGAGGAGGCCTGGGCCTCCTTGCTTTTTATACGTAAAATATATGATCCATGTGAATTAGTTGGTGGCGAACAAGTTAAATTTAGAATAATAACTCCATATCAAACACCATAACCCCCTCTATTCCTTCTTTCTCCCATGACACAGCCGCAATATTTCCCCCTGAAACAAATTATTACAAAAATAATGGATATATATGAGCCTGATGAATCCGGTTGTTGGTATCAGATCGTTTATTTTCCTTGTTCAGCACCTATATTTGTGATCGTGTCAATGTGTTGCTCTTTTATCTCCAGTCAAACTTGGCTGCGCATCAATGCCCCTTTACCTTGCCTCTCCCGTCGGCAATCCCCTCGTCGCGTCCCCCTGACAGCCCCCTTGCCAAATGGCGGCGAGTCGTTATCATCAGGGCTCACTTTTGACCCGAGGTTTTATTGCCCATCATGGACAATCCCCGAAGTAGCCCTTCGTCTTTTCCCATCAAAGCCTATCTGTACCTGCTCAACCAACGCCTCTGAAGCGATCGTCTCCATCACCACGGCCACGCCGTGACCACGATTCACTGCATCTGTCTTCATTGAGGTCAATCACATGGAATTCTTGCTGGACCCGTCAATCTGGGTCGGTCTGCTTACCCTGATCATCCTGGAAATCGTTCTCGGGATAGACAACCTGGTCTTCATCGCCATCCTGGTGAAAAAACTGCCCCCCGCCCAGCGGGACAAGGCGCGCATCATCGGTCTCTCCCTGGCCCTGCTGATGCGCCTGGGACTGCTCACCATCATGTCATGGCTGGTCACCCTCACGGCTCCTCTGCTGCACATCTGGGATCACCCCTTCTCCGGTCGGGATCTCATCCTGATGGGAGGCGGACTCTTCCTGCTGTTCAAGGCCACCTCCGAGCTGCATGAGCGACTCGAGGCCAAGCCCGAGGAGCAAGGCGGCACCGGCGTCTATGCCGGGTTCGGGGTGGTGATCGCCCAGATCCTGGTGCTGGATGCGGTCTTCTCCCTGGACTCCATCATCACCGCCGTCGGCATGGTGGATCACCTCGGCGTCATGATGGCGGCCGTGACCATCGCCATGGTAGTGATGGTGCTCGCCTCCAAGCCCCTGACCCGCTTCGTCAACGCCCACCCCACTGTGGTGGTGCTCTGCCTGAGCTTCCTCTTGATGATCGGCTTCAGCCTGGTGGCGGAGGGCTTCGGCTTCCACATTCCGAAGGGCTACCTCTACGCGGCCATCGGCTTCTCGGTGCTCATCGAGTTCTTCAACCAGCTCGCCCAGCGCAGTGCCCTGCGCCACGAGGCGCGCCAGCCCCTGCGCGAGCGCACCACCGCCGCCATCTTCAAGTTGATGGGGGGGAACAAGCGCTCCACCCACCCGCAGGAGGACGAAGAAGAGGTGCAGGCTCAGCCCCTGCCCCCTGGTTTCGGTGAAGAGGAGCGTTACATGGTGAGCGGCGTGCTGTCGCTGGCCGAGCGTTCCATTCGCACCATCATGACCCCGCGCTCCGAGATGGAGTGGATCGACGTGAGCGACAGCGAGGACGAGATCCGCGCCCTGCTGCAACGGGCCCCCCACAGCCTGTTCCCGGTCTGTGACGGGGAGCTGGACGAGATCATCGGGGTGGTCAAGGCTCGGGATCTGCTGTTTGCCCTCAACGAGGGGCAGTCCCTGGCAGCACTTGCCAGACAGAACGAGCCCGTCATCGTGCCCCAGACCATCAACGTGATCCGGCTGCTGGCGGAGCTGCGCCAGGCCAGGGGCAGCCTCATCCTGGTGGCGGACGAGTTTGGCGTCATCCAGGGACTGGTCACCAACCACGATCTGCTGGAGGCCATCGTCGGCGAACTGCCGGACGAGGACGAGACCCCCGATGTGGTGCGCGAGGGCGAGCACTGGCTCATCCACGGCACCACCAACATCCACCAGGTGGAGCAGGCCCTGAACTGCGACGGTCTGGTGAGCGAGAGCGACGAGTACGTGACCCTGGCGGGCATGTTGCTCTCCCACTTCGGCAGCCTGCCAGACGTCGGTCAGCAGTTGCACCTCGGCCAGTTCCGCTTCGAGGTCATGGCCGTGAGCGAGCGGCGCATCGAGCGAGTACGGGTTACCCCACTCTCCCCTTGATCATCGGCGGCAATCACAGCAAGAGAGGGCCCTTGGCCCTCTTTTTTCTGGCGCGAGCCCGGTCCCTCCCGGGCCATTGCTGCGATAACGGCAATTCTCTTCTGCAATACCCCCTCTTTTTCACAATAACAATCCCCTCTAAAGTCACCTCACTCCCAAAGATTGAGGAATCCATCATGCACCACGATCCCCTGTTCTGCCCCCTTCGCCTCGGCCAGCTGCACCTTGCCAACCGCATCGTCATGCCCCCCATGACCCGCTCCCGCGCCAGCCAGCCCGGGGACGTGGCCAACGCCATGATGGCGACCTACTACGCCCAGCGTGCCGGGGCCGGCCTCATCATCAGCGAAGGCACCCAGATAGATCCCCTGGGCAAGGGCTACGCCTGGACGCCGGGCATCCACAGCGCCGAGCAGGTGGCAGGCTGGAAGCAGGTAACAGACGCGGTCCACGCCGAGGGGGGCATCATGTTCGCCCAGCTCTGGCACGTGGGCCGGGTCACCCATCCTGACAACATCGGCGGCGCCCAGCCCCTCTCCTCCTCCGCCATCCAGGCCAAGGGAGTGAAGGTATTCGTCGACAACGGCAGCGATGCCCCGGGGTTTGTGGAGACCGTCACCCCGCGCGCCATGACCCAGGCCGACATCGACGCCGTGGTGGGGCAGTTTCGCCGGGCCGCCCGCAACGCCATGGAAGCGGGCTTTGACGGCATCGAGTTGCACGCCGCCAACGGCTACCTCATCAACCAGTTCCTCGACTCCGAGTCCAATACCCGCACCGACGGCTATGGCGGTTCGCTCGAAAACCGGCTGCGTTTCCTCAAAGAGGTGACCGAGGCGGTCTGTGACGAGATCGGTCCCGACCGGGTCGGGGTGCGTCTTGCGCCGCTCACCACCCTCAACGGCACCGTGGATGCCAACCCCCAGGAGACCTATCTGGCCGCCGCGCGCCTGCTGGGCCAGCTCGGCGTGGTCTATCTGCACGTCGCCGAAGCGGACTGGGACGACGCCCCCCTGATGGCGGAGAGCTTCAAGCAGGGGCTGCGCGACGCCTTCCCCAACACCCTCATCTACGCCGGCAAGTACGATGGGGAACGCGCCCGCGCCGCCATCAAGGCGGGCTGGGCCGACATGATTGGTTTCGGTCGCCCCTTCGTGGCCAACCCCGACTTGCCGAACCGCCTGCGCCACGGCCATCCGTTCGCCCCCCATGATCCCGCCACCCTGTTTGGCGGCGGCGAGAAAGGGCTGACCGATTACCCCGTCTATGGGGCAGAGCGGGCATAAGGCGGCTGGCGCCGAACCTCTTCCCGGGCGGGCCTTCCAACAGGGGGCTCGCCTTGTTGTCTTGCCAGTGCAACAGCAGTTCAAGGCATTGTTACGCCATGTGATTCAATCCGAGCCCCACCCCTCTCATCCAAGGAGTCACCATGACCCATACCCAGGCCTGGTGCTGGCACGCCCCCGGCGAACCGGACCAGCTCACCCTCACCCGGCAAGCGCTCCCCACCCCCGGGCCCGACGAGGTCCTCGTCGCCAACCGGATCATCGCCTTCAATCCGGTGGACTGGAAACTCATCGAACAGGGTCATCCCCACTGGCAGCCCGGCCATGTGCCCGGCGTCGATGGCATGGGCACCCTGGTGGCACTGGGGGCCAACGTCACCCACCTGCGCCCCGGCACCCGGGTCGCCTATCACACCGACTTGCGCCACGGCGGCAGCTTTGCCCGCCACACCCTGGTGCCGGCTCGCGCCCTGATGCCGGTGCCCGATGCCCTGAGCGACGAGGCGGCCGCCGCGCTCCCCTGCCCCGGCCTCACCGCCTGGCAGGCACTGGCCAAGCTGCCTCACCTGCACGGGGAGGTCCTGCTCATCACGGGGGCTGGCAGCAGTGTCGGCCGCTTCGCGGTGCAACTTGCCCTCCAGAAGGGGGCCCGCGTCTTTGCCAGCGCCAGCCCGCGCCACCACCAGTGGCTCAAACAGCTAGGCGTGCAGGGGGTGGCGGACTATCGGGATCCCGACTGGCTGGCCCAGTTGCAGGCCGCCAACGGCGGTGAACCCTTCGAGGGGATCATCGATCTGGTCTCCAGCCAGCAGGCAGAAGCCTTGCTGCCTGCCCTTGGCTATTACGGCCACATGGTGACGGTGCTCGGGCGCATCGCGCGCAACCCGCTGCCCGCCTTTAGCCATTGCCACTCATTGCACGAGATTGCCCTCGGCGCCCAGCACGCCTTTGGCTCGGACAAACAGTGGAGCCGTCTGGTGGCGGCCGGTGTCGCCATGATGGCGCAGATGGCGAGCGGCGAGCTGACCCTGCCGCCGCTGGTGGTGGGCGACTTCGACGCCCTGCCCTCCCTTCTCACTCGCGTCAAGCAGGAGGGACAAGGGGAAAAGTATCTGGTGAGAGTGGGTTGATACCCGCCCAACGATGGCACAAAGAGGCCCGCCATGGCGGGCCTCCTCCATTCAAGGTGTGCAAGGCGACCAGCTCAGTGCAGGCTCACCCCGTGCAGGGCGGCATGGAGGCGAATGTCCCGGGTCAGACGCACCTTGTCCGCGAGGCTCAGCCAGCTCGCCTCCACGGCATTGAGACTGAGGCGGCACAGCTGCTCCTGGCTGGCGCCAAGCCCGTCGGCCAGGGCCTGGAAGTTGGTCCCCAGGTATCCCCCGAAATAGGCGGGATCGTCGGAGTTCACGGTGACGCAGAGCCCCTGCTCCAGCAGCCTCAGCACATTGTGATGGGCCATCTGGTCAAACACCCTGAGCCGCACGTTGGAGAGGGGGCAGACGGTGAGGGGCAGCCGGGTGTCGGCAAGATAGCTCAGCAGCGCGGGATCCTCGACGCAGCGCACCCCGTGATCGATGCGTTGCACTCCGAGCTCCCGGATCGCCTGCCAGATGTAGTCCGCAGGTCCCTCCTCCCCCGCGTGGGCCACCACCGGCAGCCCCAGCTCGCGGCAGCGAGCGAAGACCCGGGCGAACTTGCTGGGCGGGTTGCCCTGCTCCCCCGAATCGAGGCCGACCCCGTGCAGGCGCGCCAGGTGCGGCGTGGCCTCTGCCAGGGTGGCGAATGCCGCCTCTTCACTCAGGTGGCGCAGGAAGCTCATGATAAGCCGCCAGCTGATGCCAAAGGCTGCTTCGCCAGCCTGCAACGCCCGCTCGATGCCCCCCAGCACGGTGGCAAAAGGCACGCCGCGGGCGGTGTGGGTCTGGGGGTCGAAGAAGATCTCCACGTGCACCACGTGATCGGCAACGCAGCGCTCGAGATAGGCCCAGGTGAGGTCGAAGAAATCCTGTTCGTGGATGAGCACGCTGGCGCCGAGGTAGTAGAGATCGAGGAAGGATTGCAGGCCGTCGAACTCATAGGCGGCGCGCAGGCTGTCGACATCGGGCCAGGGCAGCGCCACCCCGTTGCGCTGGCCGAGGGCGAACATCAGCTCGGGTTCGAGGGTTCCCTCGATATGCAGGTGCAGTTCCAGCTTGGGCAAGCCGGCAATAAAGTGCTCCATGATGACGGCTCCATCGTCAGACTCCGTGCGGGCACCACCAGGGCGGCGCCCTCCCTTCGCCTTCATTGTGCACCCATCTGGCCCGCCGGAGGAGACTTGTCATCAAAGGGCCTTATAATGGCGGCACAAAAACCATAACCGATTGAAGAGACGAACAGAGGGATGCCCTGTCCCCGCTCTTGCGCCCTACAAGGAGAATTCATGAAGAAAAACGTCATCTGTGACATTGACGGCGTCATCCTGCACAACAACGATCTCATTCCCGGCGCCGACCGCTTCGTCCACCGCCTGCTGGAGCAGGGCAGCAAGCTCCTGTTCCTCACCAACTACCCGGCCCAGACCCAGAAAGATCTGCAAAACCGCTTCCGCTCCGCCGGAATAGAGGTGCCCGAGGAGTGCTTCTACACCTCCGCCATGGGCACCGCCGACTTTCTCAAGCGCCAGGATGGCAAGAAGGCCTATGTGATTGGCGAAGGGGCCCTGACCCACGAGCTCTACAAGGCCGGCTTCACCATCACCGACATCGACCCGGACTTCGTGGTGGTGGGGGAGACCCGCAACTACAACTGGACCATGATGCAGCAGGGCGCCAAGTTCGTGGATCAGGGGGCCCGCTTCATCGCTACCAACCCGGATACCCACGGCCCCATGATGCACCCGGCCTGCGGCGCCCTGTGCGCCCCCATCGAGCGGATGACCGGCAAGAAGCCCTTCTATGTCGGCAAGCCGAGCGCCTGGATCATTCGCGCGGCCCTCAACCGGATGGAGGCCCACTCCGACGACACCATCATCATCGGCGACAACCTGCGCACCGACATCCTGGCGGGCTTCCAGGCCGGTCTCGAGACGGTGTTGGTGCTCTCCGGGGTGAGCAAGGTGGCGGACATCGACCGCATGCCGTTTCGACCGAACCACATCTTTGACTCCGTGGTGGACATCGACATCGTCTGATCACGTGTGCCGCCCTTCCGGTGGCCTTCAGCCTGCACGGGCCCCCTTGGCAAAGGGGGCCCGTTTCGTTTAACGTAAGCTTAACATCGTTAAACAAACTAAACGGGAGCAGGATGCTCCTTCGCCACTCAAGGACGCACCATGAAGAGCCTGAACGACTGGATCCTGCTGGACAAACACACTGTCTCCCCCACCCCGCTGATCCCGGCCCCCGAGCGCATCAAGGCCGGGACGCCGAGCCAGACGGCATGGAACCACTACTCCGACCCGAGCCAGCAGTTTCACGTGGGCTTCTGGGCTTGCGAGCCGGGCTGCTGGGCCGTTCACTATACCGAACACGAATACTGCCAGATGCTGGAAGGGGAGGCGGTGATCCACGACGAGCAGGGCGGCCGCCTGCACCTCAAACCGGGGGATCAGTTCGTCATTCCCGCCGGTTTTGTCGGGCAGTGGGAGACCCTCACCCCTTGTCGCAAGCTCTATGTGATCTTCGAACCCGCCGCGACTTGACGCGCACGTCAACCCTGACCCTCTCTCTTCAGGCGGCCGGACGGCCGCCATCCCCTGCGCAACTTGACGCTTACGGCATGATTTTCTGCGGTTTTCCCGCTTGCAAAAGGGTTTTCCGCTAGGCATTGTGATTGGCGAGGAATGTAAATGGAATTTCGAGCCCAAACGTGGGGGGCTCATATAAAAATCAAGAGGATTACCGCCAATGTGTTCTATTTTCGGCATTCTGGACATCAAGACCGACGCCACTGCCCTGCGCAAATCGGCCCTGGAGATGTCCAAGCGACTGCGTCACCGCGGGCCTGACTGGTCCGGCGTCTACAGCTCCGACAAGGCCATCCTGGTGCACGAGCGCCTGGCCATCGTCGATCCGGGCAACGGCGCACAGCCTCTCTACAACCCCGAGCGCACGCACGTATTGGCCGTCAACGGCGAGATCTACAACCACAAGGAGCTGGAGAAGAACCTCAAGGTCGACTTCCAGTTCCAGACCCACTCCGACTGTGAAGTGCTGCTGGCCCTCTACAAGGAGAAGGGCCCGGCGTTCCTGGACGATCTGAACGGCATCTTCGCCTTCATCCTCTATGACGCCGAGCAGGATGCCTACCTGATTGGTCGCGACCACATGGGGATCATCCCGCTCTATACCGGCCGCGACGAGCACGGCAACTTCTACGTCGCCTCCGAGATGAAGGCCCTGGTGCCCGTGTGCAAGAGCGTCGAGACCTTCCCGCCGGGACACTACCTGTGGAGCAAGGATGGCGAGCTTAAAACTTGGTACAAACGGGACTGGATGGAATACGCGCCGGTCGAGCACAACGTCAGCGACAAGGCCGAGCTCAAAGCGGCCCTGGAAGCGGCGGTCAAGCGCCAGCTGATGTGCGATGTGCCCTACGGCGTGCTGCTCTCCGGTGGTCTGGATTCGTCCGTCATCTCCGCCATCACCAAGCTCTATGCCGCCCGCCGGGTGGAAGACGATGGCAAGAGTGAAGCCTGGTGGCCCCAGCTGCACTCCTTCGCCGTCGGCCTGGAAGGGTCGCCGGATCTCGCTGCCGCCCGCAAGGTGGCCGATCACCTCGGCACCATCCACCACCAGATCCACTTCACCGTGCAGGAAGGACTGGATGCCCTGCGTGACGTCATCTATCACCTCGAGACCTATGACGTCACCACCATCCGCGCCTCTACGCCCATGTATCTGATGGCCCGCTACATCAAGGCGATGGGCATCAAGATGGTGCTGTCGGGAGAGGGCTCCGACGAGCTGTTCGGCGGCTACCTCTACTTCCACAAGGCCCCCAACGCCCGTGAGTTCCACGAGGAGAACGTGCGCAAGCTCGCCTCCCTGCACCTCTATGACTGCCTGCGCGCCAACAAGTCCATGGCCGCCTGGGGCGTGGAAGGCCGCGTGCCCTTCCTCGACAAGGAGTTCATGGACGTGGCGATGCGCCTCAATCCCGCCGACAAGATGTGCGGCAAGGGCAAGATCGAGAAGCACATCCTGCGGGAAGCCTTCGAGGATCTGCTGCCCCACGAAGTGGCGTGGCGCCAGAAGGAGCAGTTCTCCGACGGTGTGGGCTACTCCTGGATTGACAGCCTGAAAGCCATGGTCGAGGAAGAGGTGACGGATCAGATGTTCGAGGCCGCGGCCTTCCGCTTCCCCGTCAATACCCCGCTCACCAAGGAGGCGTACTACTACCGCGCCATCTTTGACGAGCACTTCCCGCTGGAGTCCGCCGCCCGCACCGTGCCCTACGGCAAGTCGGTCGCCTGCTCCACCCCGACCGCGCTCGAATGGGATGCCAAGTTCAAGGAGATGGCCGACCCCTCCGGTCGCGCCGTGATGGACGTCCACCAGCAGGGTTACTGATCGCCCCTGACCTGAATACAAAGCCCCTCTCGAGGGGCTTTGTTGTTTTCTGCCATTCCATTGCCGCTTTTTGCCTTCCCCTTCCCTGTTTGCGGCTTGGCGCAGGAAACGCCTCGTGTCACATTGTCTGCGCCTGGAAGCAAAGATAACGACACAAGGAAGAGACCATGAAACGACTGTTACTGCCCCTGATACTGGGCACCCTCCTTTTCAATGGCGCCGCCTGCGCGGGCGACCACCTCTGGAGTCAGAGCCTGCCCGATTACAGCCAGGGTTATGACGAGACGCGGGATCCGGCCCGCGATCTCGCCGCCGCTACCGCCAAGGCCAGTGCCGAGGGCAAGAAAGTCCTGTTGCTGGTGGGGGGCGAATGGTGCAGTTGGTGCCAGGAGATGAACCGCTTTCTAGACCGGGAACCCGATCTCGCCGGCCAGCTCAACCGCACCTTCGTGGTGGTCAAGGTGAACGTCAGCGAGCAGAACAAGAATGAATCCTTCCTGAAAGCCTATCCCGAGTATCTGGGGGTCCCCCACTTCTACGTGCTGGATGCCAAAGGCAAGCTGCTCGAGTCCTTCAACACCGGGCTGCTGGAGAAGGGGAAGAGTTACGACGGGGAGAAACTCGGCAAATTTATCGCCTATTTCCAGCCCAGGACCACCCACGGCTGACTCGCCAGTCAATCAAACAGGGCCCCGCACGGTCAGTGACAGTGCAGGGCCTTGATGGCAGCGCAAACAGGGAAGTGGCATGTCTGCGACAAACAGGCCATCCATCACCCCGGACAAGGACGAAAAAGATGTTGCGAATACTGGGCAAGGCGTCGTCAATCAATGTGCGCAAGGTACTGTGGACCTGTGCCGAGCTGACCCTCCCCTTCGAGCTGGAGGAGTGGGGATCCGGCTTCAAACCCACGGACACCCCGGCGTTTCTGGCGCTCAACCCCAATGCCATGGTGCCCGTCATTCAGGATGAGGATTTTACGCTGTGGGAGTCGAACACCATCATCCGCTATCTGGCGACGCGCCATGGTGCCAATGCACTCTATCCCGCCGAGGCGAGAGCCAGGGCTCGGGTCGATCAATGGATTGACTGGCAGGCATCGGATTTGAACACCGCCTGGCGCTACGCCTTCCTGTCGCTGGTGTGGCGCTCCCCCCAGCATCAAGACCATCAGGCCCTTCACGCAGCTTGCCTGCAGTGGTCTCACTGCATGGAGATCCTGGAGAAACAGCTTCAAACAACCGGAGGATATGTGGCCGGTCCGCACTTCTCGCTGGCAGACATTCCCATCGGGCTGTCAGTCAACCGCTGGCTGGAGACGCCCTATGATCGCCCGTCACTACCCGCCGTGGACGACTACTACCAGCGACTGAAAGAGCGCCCGGGGTTTCGACGCTATGGGGCCAATGGCACGCCCTGAGGCGAGCAAGATAACCCGGGCAAGGAAAGAGACGGCAGACCGGGCCAACCCGCTGGCCCGGTCTGCACAGCTTCAGGGCTGGGCATCCGGCTGATTGGCGGGGGCGGCCTTGATAAAGGCCTGCAACTGCTCGCAGTTGGCGACGATGCGCGCAATGGTGGGGTAATCATCCAGGGTCATGTCGAAGCGGCGGGCGTTGTAGACCTGGGGCACCAGCATGCAGTCCGCCAGGGTGACCTCGTTGCCCACGCAATAGATGCCGGCGGTGGTCATGAGAAGCTGCTCCAGCGCGGTGAAGGTCTCGTCTATCCAGTGGCGATACCAGACATCCCGCGCCATCTTGCTCTGCCCCAGCTCCTGCTCCAGGTAGTGCAGCACGCGCAGGTTGTTGAGGGGGTGGGTGTCACAGGCGATCATGTTGACTATCTGGCGCACCCGGGCGCGCTCAATGGGGGCGGAGGGCATCAGGGGGTAGGCGGGATAGGTCTCGTCGAGGTACTCCATGATGGCCACCGACTGACCCAGATGCACGTCATCGTCCACGAGAAACGGCACCAGCCCCTGGGGATTGACCCGGCGGTAGGCCTTCTCTTTCTGCTCACCCTGCCGCAAGTTGACCGGGTGCTGCTCATAATCGAGCCCCTTGAGTTGCAGTACCAAACGCACGCGAAAGCTGGCCGATGAGCGCCAATATCCAAACAACTGCAGCATAGTGTGTCCCTGTGGTGGCAGGTGTCTGCCACCTGCCGTGTCGCCCGCCCCTCTCGGGGTCGGGCTCTCCTAGCTCGCCCGCTCGGCCGTTGCTTGCGTGACCCGCTGCAAAATGGTGCCAAACAGACTCATCCCGTTGCGATCCTGCATCGCGATGGACACTGTATCACCAAAGCGCAGAAAGGGTGTAGTGGCTTGACCTGACTCGATAATTTCCAGCATCCGCCGCTCGGCAAGGCAGGAGGATCCCCGGCTTCTGTCGTAGTTGGAGACGGTGCCCGAGCCGATGATGCAGCCCGCCCCGAGCGGCCTTGTCTTGGCGGCATGGGCAATCAGCTCATCAAAGGTGAAGGTCATGTCCACCCCGGCGTCGGGCTGCCCGAACAGGGCGCCGTTGAGGTGGGTCACCAGGGGCAGGTGGACCTTGCCATCGCGCCAGTCATCCCCCAGCTCGTCCGGGGTGATGGCCACCGGCGAGAAGCTGCTGGAGGGCTTGGACTGGAAGAAGCCGAAGCCCTTGGCAAGCTCCCCGGGAATGAGGTTGCGCAGGCTCACGTCGTTGACCAGCATCAAGAGCTTGATGTGGCTCGCCGCCCCCTGCGAACGGGTACCCATGGGCACGTCGTCGGTGATGACGGCGACTTCCGACTCGAAGTCGATCCCCCACTCCTCGGAGCCCATCACGATGGGGCCACGGGGCGGCAGGAAGCTGTCAGAGCCTCCCTGATACATCAGGGGATCGTGCCAGAAGCTCTCAGGCATCTCGGCGCCGCGCGCCTTGCGCACCAGCTCCACGTGGTTGACGTAGGCACTGCCGTCAATCCACTGGTAGGCGCGGGGCAGCGGGGAGAGACACGCCTCCTCATCGAAGGGGAAGGCGTCGGGGCAGGCGTCCTCGTTGAGTCGCTGATAGACGTTCGCCAATTGCGGCGCCACTTCGCCCCACTGGTCGAGGGCCGACTGCAGGGTCGGGGCAATGGTCGTCACGTGGACGGCGCGCGCCAGATCGCGGCTCACCACCACCAGGGCGCCGTCGCGCTTGCCATTGTTCAGGGTTGCCAGTTTCATATCGAATTCCTTATTTGCCGAGCGTCTCTGGACGCTGCCAGCTGGTGACATAACCGGGGTGTTCGACCCCTTCGCAGATCGGGCCGACGACCAGGGCATCACGGGTGTCGAGCATCACCGCCACCTCGTCGGTGAAGGTCTTGGCATGGGCCAGCCCCGCCGCAAAGGCCTTGGGATGGGGGCCGTGGGTGAAGCCGGCAGGGTGAAAGGTGACCATGCCCCGCTTGATGTTGTCCCGGCTGAAGAAGTCCCCGGCGTGGTAGAAGAGCACTTCGTCGAAGTCGTCGTTGCTGTGGTAGAAGGGCACCCGCAGGGCACCTGGGTCGCTCTCGATGGGACGCGGCACGAAGGTGCAGATGACGAAGCGGCTCGCCACGAAGGTGGTGTGGGCCGAGGGAGGCAGGTGGTAGCGGTGGCTCATCAGCGGGCGGATGTCCCGCCAGTTGAGGCGCACCACGCACAAGTCCCCGTGCCACCCTTGTGCATCCAGCGGGTTGAACGGCCAGGTGACGACCGAGACCTGATCGTGGCGCTTGATCTGCAGCGACCAGGGGTTTTCATCCTGCTGGGCCAGGAAGCGCTCGTTGATGGCGGGCACGTCCAGGGCCGCCGGATCGAAGATGGCGTGATTGCCCACCAGTCCCTTGTCCGGCAGCTGATAACTGTCTTCCGTCGCCTCGATCATCAGGATGAAGAGGGGTGCGGTGGGCTCGATGCGCCACATGGTGCCACGGGGGATCACCACGTAGTCCCCCTCCCGCAGGGTCAGATGGCCGTAGTCGCAGAAGAAGTCGCCTCCCCCCTCGTGAATGAACAGGAGCTCGTCGCCATCGGCGTTGCGCACCAGAAACGGCATCCTCTCGCTCAGGCGCCAGATGCGGTAGCGGCAGTGGGGGTTGCTGAGCAGATCCGGCATCACCCAGGGGGAGAGGGAGCTCACCTCCTCCTGCAGATCGTTCAAGTCAAACGCCCGTGGCCGAAGCGGCCCTTCCCAGTTGACCCAGTCGGTGGGAGCGTGCTTGTGGTGCATGTGGGTGGCCGGACCGAAGAAGCCCGAGCGCCCCAGCTCGCGCTCATAGATGGCCTGCTCCGGCAGATCGGCATGGGCCTGGCGGGAGTGGGTTCCCTCCCGATGGGGGAAGCTTATCCAGTTACGCATCGCTCGGTTCTCCGTTTTTCTGGCCCTGCGCGGCACTGTTCGCCTCCCCTTGCGTGGATCCGTCCAGCACGCCACGGCGGATCTGATCCAGCTCGATGGATTCGAACAATGCCTGGAAGTTGCCCTCACCAAAGCCCTCGTTGCCCTTGCGCTGGATGATCTCGAAGAACACGGGACCGATGACGGTGTCGGTGAAGATCTGCAGCAGGATGCCGTCCTTCGTCGGCGAGCCGTCGATGAGGATGCGCAGCGTCTTCAGCGCGGCCAGATCCTCCTGATGACCCGCGACCCGGCTGTCCACCTTCTCGTAGTAGGTGTCCGGCGTCGGCATGAAGCCGGTTCCCCGCCCTCTGAGCGTGCGGATGGTGTGATAGATGTCGGCAGAGGCGAGCGCGATGTGCTGGATCCCCTCCCCCTTGTACTGGCGCAGGTACTCCTCTATCTGGGACTTGTCGTCCGCCGACTCGTTGATGGGAATGCGAATTTTGCCGCAGGGGGCCGTCATGGCGCGCGAGTGCAGTCCGGTCAGCTTGCCCTCGATGTCGAAGTAGCGGATTTCCCGGAAGTTGCCGATCCGCTCGTAGAAATTCGACCAGAGGTTCATATTGCCGCGATGGACGTTGTGGGTCAGGTGGTCGATCTCATAGAGCCCTGCATCCACCTCGGCCATGCGGGCCTGCCAGTCGGGGTAGAAGATAAAGTCCACGTCATAGATGGAGCCCCGCTCGCCATAGCGATCGACAAAGGAGAGGGTACTCTCGCCGATGCCGTAGATGGCGGGGATGTTGAGTTCCATGGGGCCGATTTTGCCCACAAACGGCTTGGCCCCCTGGCCGATGGCGTACTGCTGGGCACGGCCGGCATCGCTCACCCGAAACGCCATGCCGCACACGCTCGGACCATGGGCCCGGGCAAACTCCTCCGCCTGGGAGTGGGGCTCGGCATTGACCACGAAGTTGATGTCCCCCTGGCGATAGAGCCAGCACTGCTTGTGCCTGTGCTTGGCCACTTCGGCAAAGCCCAGTGAGACGAACAGCGCCTTGAGGGCCGCAATGCCCTTGAGATCCGGCGCCGTGTACTCGACGAACTCAAACCCGTCGGTGCCAAGGGGGTTGATGGTGTGAGTACGGGAAGAAGGGGTGGTCATGATGCGCTCCTTGCGATGAACTGATAACGAAACGGTTCACGCCGCAAGGGCTCGACAGGCAGCCCGCACGGCGTTGTTAACAACTTGTTTCATTAGAGTGGCGAGCGCAGGGAATGAGAAGGGGCGGCGTTCAGATAGTTTGGCGGGGATCCGCGCCAAAAAATGTAAATGAAATGTGACATAGCAGCCCCGACCTTGCACTGCGCTCGTTAGCGTCCCGCAAGGCTGTCAGCTTTGCCTTACAGCGACCAATAACGGGGTTCGATATGGGGCAGCACCGCCCTCGCCTTTAGCAATCGAGTCCTTTGCGGGTTGATGAGCCAGGCCTGCTCCCCCAACGCCAGCAGGGGCAGATCGTGCAGGCTGTCACTCAGGGTGATTGCGGCCTCCAGGGTCAGGAGCTCGGGCAGCAGCTTGTGCCTGCCATGGCAATAGAAGCGCGGCACCAGGCCGCCGAAACGGTAACCCATCCGCGAGCCGATGATGCGGTGAGGGAGCCTTGGCAGTTGACGATGGAGCTGGGCACGGACCAGGGCGCGGGGACTGGCGGAGATGACCCAGCAGCGGCACCCCTCCCCCGTCAGGAGGGCTCGCGCCTCCCGATACAGGCCGGGCCGGGTCAGGCTGTACTGCCGTACCAGGGCGCGCCAGGCCAGGGGGGATAGCCCGAGGGTGATGGCCCACCAGATGAGTGCAATGCCGCGACTGCGCTGACCTGGCAGCAGATAGATCACGGCACCGAACGCCATCAGTGGCCACAGCAGCAGCGGCCAGATACGGCGGCGCAAGATGAAACGCAGCAACCCCGCATGGCTGTCATCCGGCGCCAGGGTGTCATCGAAGTCGGCCAGGATCCAGCCACGGGCTGGGACTCTCACGGTTGCTGCGCTCATTCGGTGATCTCTGCGATGGCGGCATGCAACTCGGGCAGGAGGAACAGCGCTCCTTCATCGGGCGGACAAACGAGATCGAAGCTCTCACCTGCCAGGGTGAAGGCGAGGCGCCAGGCGTGCAGATAACCGCGATCCGCCGCCGTGCCGCCGTAACGCTCATCTCCGAGGATGGGGGCTCCCACGCTCTTCAAGGCCACCCGGATCTGGTGGGTCTTGCCGGTCCGGGGCTTGATGCGATAAAGGCGCAGCCCCTCGCGCACCGAAACGGAGTCGAACCAGCTGATGGCCGGGTTATCCTGGGTGCGGCTCAGCATCCAGCTGCCGCCTCGCCCTTTCTCCATGTCCCCCTTCACCCAGCCCTGCTTCTTCTTCGGCTTGCGATCGGAGAGGGCCAGATACTGCTTGCTCACTTCCCGCGCCGCGAAAGCCATGCTGAGGGCGCGATTCGCTTCGGGGGTGCGGGCCAGCAGCACCAACCCAGAGGTCATCTTGTCCAGTCGATGGACCGGATAGAGGTCAAGACCGGTATCCATTCTGACCCGATTGACGAGACCCGGCTCGCCGGCATCATCGTGCATGCCAATGCCCGGACGCTTGTTGATCACCATGAAATCTTTGTGCTGCAATTGTATCCGGTACATGTATAACCCTTTAGAATGTTATTTGTTAACAACTTGAATGCAGGCCTGCAGGCCATCTTCATGGACCCTCAGCACAAGAATCGCACGAATGAAAAAATGCCTGTTTTGGCTGTTGTTGCTTGGCATCACTTGCTTCTCGCCCCTCCAGGCCAGTGAACGGACACGTGATCTGCCGGAGAAGGTGGTATTGCAGTTGCGCTGGCTGCATCAGCCCCAGTTTGTGGGCTATCACATGGCCAAGGCCAAGGGGTATTACGCCGACGCCGGTCTGGATGTCGAGATAAGGCCAGGTGGCAAGGGAATAAGTCCGGTTCAGGAGGTGCTGGCCGGACGCGCCGACTTTGGCGTCGGCAACACCGAGGTGCTGACCCACTACGCCCAGGGCAAGCCACTGCTGGCGCTGGCCAGCGTCTACCAGCACTCTCCCTCCATCTTCCTGGCACGCCGCGACAGCGGCATTCTCACCGTTGCGGACATGCGTGGCAAACGGATCATGATGTTTCCGGGTCATCAGGATGCCGAACTGCTGGCCACCCTCTACTATCAGGGGCTTCACGAACGCCAGCTCATCCCGGTACCCACTTCGGTCAACATCGACGATCTGATCGCCGGCCGGATAGACATCTTCAACGCCTATCTGAGCAATGAGCCCTTCTATCTGGAAGAGCGCGGCATCTCGGTGTCCGTCATCAACCCTCGCAACTACGGCATCGATTTCTACAGCGACATTCTCTTCACCACCCAGGCACAGGAGCGGCTCAATCCGGAGCGGGTGGCACGTTTTCGTGCAGCCAGCCTCCAGGGATGGCGCTATGCCCTCACCCACCCCGAGGAAGCCATCGCCCTGCTGCGCACGGAGTATGGCGTCAACCGCAGTCAGGCCCACATGGAATACGAGTTGCAGATGAGCAAGGAGATGATCCAGCCGCTCTATGTGGAGATCGGGTATATGAATCCGGATCGCTTCGCTCACATCATGCAGCAGCTGGTGGAGATAGGCCTCCTTGCCAAACCGGTCTCCCTGACCCGTTTTCTCTATCAGGTTCCCTCAGAACAGTGGAGCTTCTGGCGTCCATGGTTCCTGCTGAGCCTGGGTGTTGGTGGTCTCATCCTGCTGCTCTCCCTCTATCTTCTGATGAGCAACAAGCGGCTCAACCAGGAAGTGACCCTGCGCAAGCAGCGAGAGCAGGAGATACTGCAACTGGCCCGCCTCGATCCCCTTACCGGGCTGCCCAATCGCCTGAGCCTGATGGAGCAGTTGAAACACCAGGTGCAAAGCGACAATCCGGGCTGCCTGCTGTTTTGCGATCTCAATGACTTCAAGCGCATCAACGACAACTTCGGCCACAGCCAGGGGGATGCCATCCTCTGCCAGCTGGCCCGACGGATCCACGACGCCATCGGCCACCAGTGCTATTTTGCCCGCTTGGCGGGGGACGAGTTCATCCTGCTGCTGCCGGGCTACGATATCCGTCAGGCAGAGGAGGTCACCGCCGTGATCCGCCAGGCCATGCAGGCCCCCTTCGTGGTCAATGACCAGCCGATGCAGGTGGGCATCAGCATCGGCGTCAGCCACTACCAGCATGACTGGAGCCCGGAGCAGTGGCTCATCCAGGCCGACAGGGCCATGTATTGTGACAAGGGCGGCCGCGTCATCACGCTGGCGGAGCAGTCCGGCTGACTGGCTCATCTCCCGGCACACAGAGCCGATACCCCCATGAAACCGATAAACAAGAAGGCCACCCCAGGGGTGGCCTTCCTGCATTGCATGAGTCTGACCGCTCTTACCCAAAGGTCTGCCCCAGGGATTTGAGCTGGCGAGCCTTGGTGAGCAGGATGTCGCTCGAGGCGTCCATGTCCTGCATCTTGTTGCTGTTGGTGTGGGAGTGCTGGGAGATGGCGTTGACGTTGCGGCTGATGTCCTCCACCACCGCCTGCTGCTCCTCTGCCGCCGTCGAGATCTGGGCCGAGAGGTCCACCACCCGTTCTATTTCCGCCAGCACCTGATGCAGGCTCTCTGATCCCTGGCGGGTCAGGGTCACGCAGGATTGGGTCTGTTGCAGGTTCTGCTGCATCATTCCCTTCCAGCCGTTCAGGGTACGCTGTATCTGGCCTATGCTGCTCTGGATCTGTTCGGTCGCCTTGTGGGTGCGCGTGGAAAGGGTTCGCACCTCGTCCGCCACCACAGCAAAGCCTCGCCCCTGCTCCCCTGCCCGCGCCGCCTCGATGGCGGCGTTGAGCGCCAGCAGATTGGTCTGATCCGCAATGCCCTGGATCTCGCTCATCAGCACACCGATGCGATCCGACTCCTCCGCCAATGCCACGGCGGCCGTGAAGGCATGCTCTGCCTGGGTGGCCAGCTCCGTCACCCTGTGCTGTGTATCTTCCAACTGCTGGTCGGTGTTTTGGCAGTGCGCCTTGGCCTGGGCTATCTGGTTGTCCGTCTCCAGGATATTGCGGGCAATCTCGTGGGCTGTCGCCGCCATTTCGGTGATGGCCGTCGCCACCTGCTGGGTCTGGACATCCTGTTCGGCGATGTCGGCGCTTGCCTCGCTGGAGGCTGTTTTCAGATGCACCGCGAGATCCTGCAGGGAGAGGGTCGCATCGTCCACTCGTCCAAGGACGGTGCGGATCCTGGCCTGCAACAGCTTGATGTGGAAGTCTGCAATGGCACTGGCATCCTCCCCCGAATAGATGAGCCGGGTCAGGCTGTCATATTCGTCCGCGAGCTGTCGCAGATAACGGGGGGTAGTGATGAGGGTGTCACGATAGATCAGGGCCAGCCACAAGAGAGGCAACAGGGTGAACAACGGCCCCCAGGGCCCCATCAGATAGGCCCCCCCCGCCAGCATCAGCAAGACACCGATGATGGCCAGCCCGTGGCGCATCGGGCGCAGGCTCAATCCGCCCTTTCGCTCCCCCCGCTCCACGCTCTTCAATCTGGCATAGGTGCGCCCGGCCACGGCTTTCATCTCCGGCGCGGCGCGACTGCGGACCGACTGGTAGCCATTGATCCGCCCCTGCTCGAAGATAGGGGTGACATAGGCATCCACCCAATAGTAACGCCCATCCTTGCAGCGGTTTTTCACCATGCCGCGCCAGGGTTTGCCCTGCTTGAGCTTGCCCCAGAGGTCAGCAAAGGCAGCCTTGGGCATGTCCGGGTGGCGAACCATGTTGTGGTGCTGGCCGATGAGCTCGGCCCGGCTGTACCCCGCTACCCGGCAGAAGTGATCATTGGCGTAGGTGATCACACCCTGCAGGTCCGTAGTGGAGACCAGCTGTTCATTGGCAGGAAAATCCACCTCTTCGTCGATGAGATGAACCTGGCTTTTCTTCATGGCGCACACCCCTTGTTTGATCACCCACTGAGCGTAGCCAAACGCCTACGGGCAAGCAACGCAGAGACCCAGTCGGGGAGGATGGCTGAGACACAATTTGCATCCTGTTTGACGCCGCGCAAGATTTTGACCCCAAAAGCCCAGGTTTGGCCAAAAAACACTCGGCATTTTCCCAGGTTCACCGCTCTCCCACACGATGCATCACACCAAAAAATGGTTCCAACGAGTCTGTGGTGCTGGCGTTGCCAGGGGTCCGTCAGGGGAGAGCACACTTGATACGACCTTGGACCTAAGCATAATTGACGTTAACGTAAACGTAGTGTGAGATGATACCGTTCACCCTACACATCCAGCAGACACGCACCCCATGAAAGGAGTCACCATGTCCAACCTCTCCCCCTCGGCCGGCAGGCGTTTTCGCACGGCCCTAGCCAACGAAAAGCCCCTGCAGATTGTCGGCACCATCAATGCCTACATGGCGCTGATGGCCGAGCGCAGCGGCTTCCAGGCCCTCTATCTCTCCGGCGCCGGGGTAGCGAACGCCTCCTATGGCCTGCCGGATCTCGGTATGACTTCCATGAATGACGTGCTCATCGATGCCGAACGCATCACGGCTGCCACCCAGGTGCCACTCCTGGTGGACATCGACACCGGCTGGGGGGGCGCCTTCAACATCGCCCGCACCATCCGCGCCTTCGAGCGTGGCGGTGTGGCCGCCGTCCACATGGAAGATCAGGTGGCCCAGAAGCGCTGCGGCCACAGGCCGAACAAGGCGGTGGTCACGGTCTCGGAGATGGTGGACAGGATCAAGGCCGCGGTGGATGCCCGCCAGGACGAGCACTTCGTCATCATGGCCCGCACCGACGCCCTGGCGGTGGAAGGACTGGGCTCGGCCCTGGAGCGCGCCGCCGCCTATGTGGAGGCGGGCGCCGACATGATCTTCGCCGAAGCGGTCACCGAGCTCGAGCAGTACGACCGTTTCAGGCAGGCGGCCGGAGTGCCCATCCTCGCCAACATGACCGAGTTCGGCAAGACCGAGCTGTTTGACAAGGAGGCGCTCGCCGCCCACGGCGTGGACATGGTGCTCTACCCCCTGAGCGCCGCCCGCGCCGCCAACCAGGCCGCCCTCAACGTCTATCAGACGCTTCGCCGTGACGGCCACCAGCGCGCCGTGGTCGACACCATGCAGACCCGGGAGTCCCTCTACGATTTTCTCGGTTACCACCACTACGAGCAGACCCTGGACAGGCTGTTCACCCAGGATCTGTCGACCAAGGAATAAGACGGCGACCGGCCGCCTTATGCTGGCGGCTGGCGCATCAACGGACTGAATGAGGAAACATGTGATGAGCGCCCTGCCCGAAACCACCGGCTTCAAGCCGAAGAAATCCGTCGCCCTCTCCGGCACCGCCGCCGGCAATACCGCCCTGTGCACCGTCGGCCTCTCCGGCAACGATCTGCACTACCGTGGCTACGACATCCTGGACGTGGCCACCAGCTGCGAATTTGAAGAGATAGCCCACCTGCTGGTGCACGGCCATCTGCCCAATGTGGCGGAGCTCGCCGCCTACAAGGCCAAGCTCAAGGCCCTACGCGGCCTGCCAACCGGGGTGAGGACCGCCTTGGAACAGTTGCCTCCCTCCGCCCACCCCATGGACGTGATGCGCACCGCCGTCTCCGTGCTGGGGTGCCTGTCGCCGGAGAAGGACGATCACAACCACCCGGGCGCCCGGGACATCGCCGACAAGCTGATGGCCTGTCTCGGCTCCGTGTTGCTCTACTGGTACCACTTCAGTCACAACGGCAAACGCATCCATGTGGAGACCGACGACGACTCCATCGGCGGCCACTTCCTCCACCTGCTGCACGGGCACAAGCCACGCGACTCCTGGGTTCGCGCCATGCACACCTCTCTCATCCTCTACGCCGAGCATGAGTTCAACGCCTCCACCTTCACCGGCCGCGTCATCGCCGGCACCGGCTCGGACATGTACTCCTGCATCACGGGAGCCATCGGTGCCCTGCGCGGGCCCAAGCACGGGGGCGCCAACGAGGTGGCCTTCGAGATCCAGAAGCGCTACGAGAATCCGGACGAGGCGGAGGCCGACATTCGCGCCCGGGTCGAGAAAAAAGAGGTGGTCATCGGCTTCGGCCACCCGGTCTACACCGTCTCCGATCCGCGCAACAAGGTGATCAAGGAGGTGGCGCGCGAGCTCAGCCAGGAGCAGCACAACACCAAGATGTTCGATATCGCCGAGCGGCTGGAATCCACCATGTGGGACGTCAAGAAGATGTTCCCGAACCTCGACTGGTTCAGTGCCGTTAGCTACCACATGATGGGGGTGCCCACCGCCATGTTCACCCCGCTGTTCGTCATCGCCCGCACCTCAGGCTGGTCGGCCCACGTCATCGAGCAGCGCATCGACGGCAAGATCATCCGCCCGAGCGCCAACTACGTCGGCCCGGAGGATCTCCAGTTCGTGCCGCTCAAGGAGCGCAAGTGATGATCAATACGCAATATCGCAAGCCCCTGCCCGGCACACAGCTTGACTACTTCGACGCCCGGGAGGCGGTGAACGCCATCGCCCCCGGCGCCTGGGACAGGCTCTCCTACACCGCCCGCGTCCACGCCGAGAACCTGGTTCGCAAGTGCGATCCGGCCATTATCACCGAGTGCCTCGGCCAGATAGTGCACAACAAGCGCGATCGCGACTTTCCCTGGTTCCCGGCGCGGGTGGTGTGCCACGACATCCTGGGCCAGACCGCCCTGGTGGACCTCGCTGGCCTTCGCGACGCCATCGCCGAGCAGGGGGGAGATCCCGCCCAGGTGAACCCTGTGGTGCCGGTGCAGCTCATCGTCGACCATTCCCTCGCCGTTGAATGTGGCGGCTTTGACCCCCAGGCGTTCGAGAAGAACCGCGCCATCGAGGATCGGCGCAACGAGGATCGCTTCCACTTCATCGACTGGACCAAGCAGGCATTCAAGAACATCGAGGTGATCCCGCCAGGCAACGGCATCATGCACCAGATCAACCTGGAGAAGATGTCCCCCGTCATCCACGCCGATCGCGGTCTGGCCTACCCGGATACCTGCGTCGGCACCGACAGCCACACCCCCCACGTGGATGCCCTCGGCGTCATCGCGGTGGGGGTGGGCGGGCTGGAAGCCGAGAACGTGATGCTGGGACGCGCCTCCTGGATGCGGCTGCCTTCGATCGTCGGCGTCGAGCTCTCCGGCAAGCCGCAGCCCGGCATCACAGCCACGGACCTGGTGCTGTCGCTCACCGAATTCCTGCGCCAGCAGAAGGTAGTCGGCGCCTACCTGGAGTTTCGTGGCGAGGGCGCCGCCGCCCTCACCCTCGGCGATCGGGCCACCATCTCCAACATGGCGCCGGAGTATGGTGCTACCGCGGCCATGTTCTTCATCGACCAGCAGACCCTCGACTACCTCAAGCTCACCGGCCGTGACGACGAGCAGGTCAGGCTGGTGGAAACCTATGCCAGGGAGGCCGGTCTCTGGGCCGATGCCCTGGCGGGCGCCCAGTACGAGCGGGTGCTGCACTTCGATTTGTCGAGCGTGGTGCGCACCCTGGCGGGCCCCTCCAATCCCCACCGTCGCCTGCCGGTGACCGAACTTGCCACGCGGGGCATCGCGGTGGATCTGGACAAGGCTCGTGCCCAGGAGGCTGACGGCCTCTTGCCCGATGGCGCCGTCATCATCGCCGCCATCACCAGTTGCACCAACACCAGCAACCCGCGCAACGTGATTGCCGCAGGCCTGTTGGCCCGCAACGCCAACCGGCTCGGCCTCAGCCGCAAGCCCTGGGTCAAATCCTCCCTCGCCCCCGGCTCCAAGACAGTCGCCCTCTACTTGAAAGAGGCGGGACTGGACGAGGAACTTGAGCAACTCGGTTTTGGCGTGGTGGCCTTTGCCTGCACCACCTGCAACGGCATGTCCGGTGCCCTGGATCCCGCCATCCAGCAAGAGATCATTGAGCGGGACCTCTACGCCACGGCGGTGCTCTCGGGCAACCGCAACTTCGACGGCCGCATCCATCCCTATGCCAAGCAGGCGTTTCTCGCCTCCCCGCCCCTGGTGGTGGCCTACGCCATCGCCGGCACCATCCGCTTCGACATTGAAAAAGATGTGCTGGGGGTGGTGGACGGCAAGGAAATTCGCCTCAAGGATATCTGGCCGTCTGATGAAGAGATCGACGCCGTGGTCAAGGCGTCGGTCAAGCCGTCCCAGTTCCGCCAGGTCTATATCCCCATGTTCACCCAGGAAGAGGATCAGGGTCCCAAGGTGACGCCCCTGTACGACTGGCGTGCGCAAAGCACCTATATCCGTCGCCCCCCTTACTGGGAGGGGGCACTGGCGGGCGAGCGCACCCTGCGCGGCATGCGGCCCCTGGCGCTGTTGCCGGACAACATCACCACAGACCACCTCTCCCCTTCCAACGCCATCCTGCCCGGCAGCGCGGCGGGGGAATACCTGGCGAAGATGGGCCTGCCGGAGGAGGACTTCAACTCCTACGCCACCCACCGCGGCGATCACCTGACCGCCCAGCGCGCCACCTTCGCCAACCCCCAGCTGGTCAACGAGATGGCGGTGGTGAACGGCGTGGTGCAGAAGGGGTCCCTCGCCCGCGTCGAGCCGGATGGCAAAGTGATGCGGATGTGGGAAGCCATCGAGACCTACATGGCACGCAAGCAGCCCCTCATCATCGTGGCCGGTGCCGACTACGGTCAGGGCTCGTCCCGGGACTGGGCGGCCAAGGGGGTACGCCTTGCCGGGGTGGAGGTGATCGCGGCGGAAGGCTTCGAGCGCATTCACCGCACCAACCTCATCGGCATGGGGGTGCTGCCGCTCGAGTTCAAACCGGGCACCACCCGCCTCACGCTGGGCCTCGATGGCACCGAGACCTATGACGTGGTGGGAGCACGCCAGCCGCGCACCGATCTCACTCTGGTGATCCGCCGTCGCAGCGGCGAAGTGATCCAGGT
Organism: Aeromonas sp.; assembly: GCF_050252055.1. Lineage (NCBI taxonomy): Bacteria > Pseudomonadati > Pseudomonadota > Gammaproteobacteria > Aeromonadales > Aeromonadaceae > Aeromonas > Aeromonas sp. Next base: position 357,162 of record NZ_JBFWLQ010000003.1, read on the forward strand.
GCCCATGACCTGCCGCCTCGACACCGCCGAGGAGGTCTCGGTCTATGAGGCAGGCGGCGTGCTGCAACGCTTCGCCCAGGATTTCCTGGCGTCGACTGCGCAAAAGGCCGCAAGCTAAATCGCAACCCCGCCCCTTTGAAAAAGGGGAAGGCATAAAGCACCCTCTCCCTTTGGGAGAGGGTTGGGGTGAGGGGAAATCCCCCTTATCCGCCCTGCGGGCACCTTCTCCCAGAGGGAGCAGGATCTATGACTCTTTTCAGGACACTCTCTATGGCCCACATACCACAAGTAAAAATCCCGGCCACCTACCTTCGTGGCGGCACCAGCAAGGGGGTCTTCTTTCGCTTATCTGACCTGCCTGAGCGCTGCCAGCAGCCGGGCCCGGCACGGGATGCCTTCTTCCTGCGGGTCATCGGCAGCCCCGATCCCTACGGCGCCCACATGGACGGCATGGGGGGGGCCACCTCCTCCACAGCCAAGTGCGTGATCCTCTCCAAAAGCCAGCAACCCGATCACGATGTGGACTACCTCTACGGCCAGGTCGCCATCGACAAGGCATTCGTGGACTGGAGCGGCAACTGCGGCAACCTCTCCACCGGCGCCGGGGCCTTCGCCATCCACGCCGGCCTGGTGGACCCGTCCCGCATCCCGGAGCACGGCACCTGCGAGGTGCGCATCTGGCAGGCCAATATCGACAAGACCATCCTCGCCCACGTGCCGGTGACGAACGGCCAGGTGCAGGAGACAGGCGATTTCGAGCTGGACGGGGTGACCTTCCCCGCCGCCGAGATCGTACTGGAGTTTCTCGACCCGTCCGACGAGGGTGAAGACGGCGGCGCCCTCTTCCCCACCGGCAATCTGGTGGACGATCTGGAGGTGCCGGATTCTGTTGTAAAGAGCGGCGTACTGAAAGCCACCCTGATCAGCGCCGGCATCCCCACGGTGTTCGTCAACGCCGAGGACATCGGTTATGAGGGCACCGAGCTGCGCGAGCAGATAAACACGGACCTCGAGGCCTTGGCCCGTTTCGAGGCGATCCGGGTTGCCGGAGCCCTGCGCATGGGGCTCATCAAACGCCCCGAAGAGGCGGCTACTCGCCAGCACACCCCGAAAATTGCCTTCGTCGCACCCGCCAAGGATTACCGCACCGCCAGCGGCAAGGAGATTATTGCCGGCGAGATCGATCTGCTGGTGCGGGCCCTCTCCATGGGCAAGCTGCACCACGCCATGATGGGCACCTGCGCCGTGGCCATCGGCACGGCGGCGGCCATTCCCGGCACCCTCGTCAATCTGGCCGCCGGGGGCGGCGAGCGCGAAGCGGTGCGCTTTGGTCACCCCTCCGGCACCCTGAGAGTCGGAGCCCAGGCAGAGCAGGTCGCGGGACAGTGGACGGTCACCAAGGCGGTGATGTCCCGCTCCGCCCGCATCCTGATGGAAGGCTGGGTGCGGGTCCCTGGAGATGCCTTCTAGCCCGCTGCGGCATCACACCGACCAGGCCAGCCAGACGAAAAGAGCCCCAAGGCGACTGCCTCAGGGCTCTTTTTTGGATGTTTCAGGCTGTGAAAATCACATCATCATTGCGGTCTTGCCACACACTCCACCTTTCTTGGCACATTGTGCTTCGCGTCCCCGCCGATGAGCCGCTTGACCTGCCCTGGTGGGCAGCGACCGTCATCCACATAGGCGGTCTCCCCAAGGGGCAGCCTGCCTAGGGGCGGATCCTGACTCAGATAGGTGACGGGAATGGGCGCAGGCGCAAACCCACTGCACCCCGACATCAGGAGTGCACTGCACCACAGGGCCAGCATGCCTCCCCTCTTTCCTGCAACCGCCATCGCTCACTCCCTGCCTCTGTCGGGGCACCGACCCGGCGCCCCTCGTTTCGGCAGTGTACCCAGGGATGGCGCCGGACCGACACCCGTCTCCGGCGCCGTTGTGACGATTCCAGACACAGGCAAAAATATCGGCTTTTCACGGCTTCGACCCGTAGTAGTGGGTCAGCAAGGCATCGGCCTCGTCCACGGAGATCGCCATCTGCGGCCAGCGCGCGGCCTTCTCCCTGATGTCCCGCAGGCTCCCCAGCTCCGGGCGCAGTGCGCTGCCGAGGTGGCGGTTCAGAGCATCAAAGCGGGCGATCACCCCCTGTCGGCTGAAGTGCCCGGGCGCCAGATCCAGCCGGTAGCCCTGAAACAGCCACTGGAGTCCCTGATAGACGGCGGGGTGGTAGACGCTGTGATGATCCTCCTCCTCGAAGTAGCGGCTGGTAACGTGCAGGTTTGTGCCGGGAGCCCCCACTACCTGCCGCGCAAACTGCTGCAGGCGGTCCCGGTGAAACGCCGAGCGCCCGAATCCCGGGGTGAAGGGGTTGTTGGCCACCGCGATAAACAGCGAGGAGGCGTGCCTGAGCGGCCCGGTCAACTCCGACGCGATGCGCTCGTAATTGCGGGGATAGTCGAACCAGAGGCTGGCGTCGATGGCGATCCCCCCCTGGAACTGGCCGCCGTCTTGCGCCTGTGCATCGAGCGCCAGCAGGCCGCCGAGGGAGTGACCCACCAGCAGGGCCGGCGCCTGGGTCCGAAACCTCTCCTCGATGAGGGGGCGCAGCTCCTCACTCAGATAGCGCAGGAACCGGGGCCCGCCCCCCGTCACGGCATAGCCGGGCCCCGCCGGTGCCCCATTGGGCAAGGTCATGGTGTGGCTCGGGGTGTAATCCCGCATCCGGTCGGTGTTGTGCACCGCGACGATGATGAGGGGGGGAATCGCCGGATTGAGCCCGGCCCGCAGGGCCCGGGTGATGCCGACAACCTCCAGCAGACTCTTCTCCCCGTCGAGCAGATAGAGCACGGGGAACCGAGCCCCGGGCTCGCGCTCATATTCCTGGGGCAGAGAGACGCTGTATTGCCGCGTCTCCCCCAGCAGGGCCGAATGGTGGGTGAAGCGCTGGGCGTAGTGGAGCATGTCTGCCTGGGCAGAAGAGAGTGTGATCATGGTGAGCAGCAGGATGATGAGTCTTGTCATTGGATGAACCAGGATTGTGTCGCCAGCCTTGGGGATCCCCCGTAGGGCGGCGCACAGAGACGACAACAGGGCCCGAGGCCCTGCTGTCGTCGGTCGTTACAGCTTGTAGGTGAAGCCTGCCATCAGGTTCGCCGGCTCGCCGTACATGTTGAAGGTGCTGGTGGAGCCGACCCGGTAGAAGTACTCCCGGTCGAGCAGGTTGTAGAGGTTCAGGGTCGCCTGCATCCTGTCGTTGATCTCGTAACGCACCGCCGCATCGAACAGGGCATAGCCCCCCTGATGGGTCTCGACCCCCTTCTGGTTGAAGCCGTAGTCGCTCACCGCCGTCATTCCTGCCCCGAGGTGCAGCCCCTGCACCCAGTCGGCCAGGTGGTAGTCGGTCCAGAGCGAGAGGGTGTGACGGGGGATGGTGTCGAATTTCGGGTTGTGATCCCCGGCCTTCTCCTTGATGTCGGTGAAGGTATAGCCGGCCATCACCATCCAGTTCTGGCTGAGATAGCCGCTCGCCTCCAGCTCCACCCCTTGCGTCTCCACCTTGCCGGTGGCCCAGTAGGTGTTGATGATGGCAATGCCCTGATCGTCGTAGGCCTGGGCCGCGATGTTGTCGTCCTTCATCAGGAAGAGGGTCGCCCGGGTGTTGAGCAGGCCGTCACGCAGCGAGGACTTGATGCCGGTTTCCCACTGGCTGCCCTCCCGGGGCTTGAGCAGGTTGCCGCTCTCGTCCTGGCTGGTCTGGGGCTTGAACACCTTGGAGTAGCTGGCATACCAGGCGTGTGCGTCGCTCAGGTCATAGACGGCCCCCGCGTAGGGGGTGAGCTTGCCGTTGAACTCACTGGACTCGCCGCTCTGGGCTCCGGAACTCAGGGTCGTGCTGACGGCATCCAGATCGTACCAGGAGACGCGGGCCCCGGTGATCACCGCCAGCGGCTCCATCAGCCGCCAGGTCACCTTGCCATACAGACCGAGCTCCGACTGCTCCTCATGGTCATTCTTGGTGTAGCTGTAGTCCGGCTTGGCGACCCGGGTCGGGTCGAAATCGAACACATTGATCTTGCCGAGGTTGCGGTTGGTGTAGGTCTGAATGTCCGACTCGTAGCGCTTGTAGTCGGAGCCCAGCACAAACTCGCTCTTGTGCCCCAACAGATCGAACATCTGACTGTAGTTGGCATCGAAGGCCATGTTCTTCTGCTGGTTCCCCTGGCCGTTGAACATCAGCCCGGTGTTGCCCGCCACGTCCACGGGGCCGTTGGTGAAGGTCTGCTCCAGCCGCATGTCGTGATCCATGTAGCGGGCCGAGACCTGACCCACCCCGCCGTTGGCAAAGGCTTGTTGCAGCGAGGCCCCCACATCCGTGGTGTCGGCGTCGAAGAAGTCTTCAGCCGACCCCAGGTAGGTGCTGCGGCCGATGTCGAGCAGGGAGCCGTCCTTGTACGCCGGCAGGCCGTTGGTGGGCAGGATGTCCTTGGTCTGGTGCAGGGCGTAGACGGAGAGGCGGGTGCGATCCGAGAGATCGAACTCCAGGGTGCCGTAGTAGGTACCGTTGTCGTTGTTGTTGTAGTCCACCTGGTTCTTGATGTCGGCATTGGCCACCACGACGCGACCGCGCAGGGAACCCTCGTCGTTGAGTGCGCCCCCCATGTCCGCCTCCAGGTAATGCCTGTCCCAGCTGCCATAGCGCGCCGTGACCGAGCCCTTGAAGGCGTCGGTCGGACGCTTGAGCACCATGTTGATCACGCCCCCCAGCTCGCTGGTGCTGTTGAAGAGGCCGGAAGGGCCCCGCATGATCTCCACCCGATCCACCGCCGCCAGCGACGGCAGGGTGCCGTACTTGCTCTGCATGGGCGATGGCAGGCCGTTGAGGTTCACTTCGTCGTATTCATAGCCACGGGAGAAGATGGAGGAGCGACCGCTGTCGTTGACCAGGGTGCGCAGACCCGGCGTGTACTTGGCCAGATCGTCCACCGCCACGAAGTTGCGCTCCTCGATGTAGTCGTTGGTCAACACGGTGATCGACTGGGGGATGTCTTTGAGGGCCGCCGGCGTCTTGGTGCCGACGGTGGCCGAGTCGACCCCATAGCCTCCCGTCTCCTCCGACGGCGACATCCCGTAGAGTGGATTGCCATAGACGACCAGGGTTTCGTCCGGCTTGATGTCCGGTGTGTGTGCCCCTGCCGGGGCGGCAACGGTGACGGCCAGAGCGGCAGAGATGGCCAGAGCCAGCGGGCTTCGCGCTTTATCCTTCAAGACAACCATAGTTAGAATGACCCCAAGATAGAGATGATAATCATTTTCATTTAATTTTCCGGGGGCTAATATATCACTCCATCTTCCGCCGCAGTTTTGCGGTGTGGTCATTTCACTCTTCGACATGGTCAAATTGCACATGACTGACACAGTGGCAAGGGATACCAGCGCACGCCAGCGGGGGCGCTTCACCGGCAGGGTGGAGAACCTGGTGATCCAGGAGGGTCTTCGCTTTCACAACAAGGACATCGTTCACAAGGCAGACTTCGCCACCGAGCGGGAGTTGCCGCCGCAGTTGATCATCGCCATTCCCCTCGAGAGCCGGGCCCTGATGACCTATGGCGCCACTCACAGGCTCAAGGGGTGTCGCTTCCATGAGTCCGACCCCATAGTGGCAACCGCCATCCTCTATACCGAGCCCGACATCGTACAGGGGGCGGCCAAAGCCCAGGTGCGCAGCCGCAGCATCGTCCTCTCCCTGGACCACACCTGGCTCGCCCACAATCTGGCACAGGCGCATCGCAAGGCTTTCGCACAGACCTTCAGCCGCCATCTGAGCCGCGTCGACTGGACCCTGCCCGCGGCGCTTGGACAGATTGCGGAAGCGCTCAATCTCACCAGCAGCCAGAACGCCTCCGAGATGCTGATGCGCAAGGCCTTTGCCCTCAGTGTCTGGGAGAGCCTGATGACCCACCTCCAGCAGGCCGCCTCCCCCTGCTGCCAGCGCCAGAACGAGCAACCGACGCGCCTCAAGATGCTGCTCAGGGATGAAAAAGTGGACGAGATGACCCTGACCGAGATCGCGGCCACCCTCGGCATGAGCGTCTCCACCTTGCAGCGGGCCGCAAAAAAAGAGCTGGGCATGAGCCTGCAGCGCTACCTTCGCCAGCGAAAGCTGCAAGAAGCGCGGGCCAGGCTGGAGGCGCGCAGCCTCTCTCTGCAAGGCGCCGCCGCCCACGCCGGCTATGACCATGTGGCCAATTTCATCACGGCGTTTAGAAAGCAGTTCGGCTTCTCGCCGACGCGGATCGCCAGACAGGGTAAAGAGCAGGAGCTGGCGCCCTCTGCAACGCCTTGAGCCTCCTTGTTCATGCGCAATACATCTTTGCTCTGGGATAGTAGGCACCACGCAGGTGGGGTGGCGCTTGAAATCAGCGCTCGTCATCCACACATTCAGTGCATACAATGCGTTAACGAAGCACAACTGGTCGCTTCACCCCGGAAATCAAGAGGACATCAAGATGGATACCCGTTCTATCTACACTGGCACCCAGGGTGCCGTGCGCGACACCAACAAGGTGCTGCGCAACACCTACATGCTGCTCTCCCTCACTCTTGGCTTCTCAGCCGTGGTAGCCGGGGTAGCGACCGTCATGAACATGCCGCCCCTGCACTGGGCCGTGTTCCTCATCGGTGTCTACGGCCTGATGTTCCTGACCGAGAAGAACCGTGACAACGGCATGGGGCTGGTGTTCACCTTCGCCCTGACCGGCCTGCTGGGCTATAGCCTCGGCCCCATCATCAACATGTACATGAACAACGGCGGCGGCGAGATCGTGATGACGGCGCTGGGCGGTACTGCGCTCACCTTCTTCGGCCTGTCTGCCTATGCCCTGACCACCAAGCGGGATCTCTCCTTCCTCGGCGGCATGCTGTTCGTCGGGTTCTGGGTACTGCTGGTAGCCATGGTCGCCAACATCTTCCTGCAGATGAGCGCCCTGAGCCTGGCCCTGTCCGCCATGTTCATGCTCTTCTCCTCCGGCGCCATCCTGCTGACCACCCAGCAGATCGTGCGCGGCGGCGAGACCAACTACATCTCTGCCACCGTCACCCTGTATGTCTCCATCTACAACATCTTCCTGAGCCTGCTGAGCCTGCTTGGCGGCAACCGCAACTGATGGATGCATAAGATGCACAAGACCCCGCTTCGGCGGGGTTTTTATTGGCGCCCATTTCTGTCAGGATAAGTTGCAAATCAAGGATATGAAGCGAAGTGGCCCTGATCCAAATCAGGGCCGTTTCGTTATCGACAGGTTATGCTGTCACTTTCGTTTCGCTCAAGGGTTGCCTTCATCCCATGCCGATGGATTTCTCCGGCCTGCTTCGCCGGCTGCTGACAGACAGCCACATCTATTTCGCCCTCAAGGTCCTGCTCGCCATCGCGGGGCTGCTCGCCTTCGCGCTGGCAACCGGTGACATCCAGCTCACCGTGCTGCTCTCCCTCGGGGTGGTGGCCGGCGCCATCGCCGAGACCGACGACAGCCTCTGGGGCCGGGTCAAGAACCTCGCCATGACCCTGCTCTGCTTCCTGTTCGCCTCATTGTGCGTGCAGTATCTCTTCCCCACTCCCTGGCTCTTTGCCATCGGGCTCGCGGGCTCCACCTTTATCTTCGTCATGGTGGGTGCCCTCGGCCAGCGCTACGCCACCATCAGCTTTGGTTCCCTGCTGATTGCCATCTACACCATGCTGGGGGCCGCCAAGGCGCCGGATCTCTTCTATCAGCCGCTGGCCCTGTGCGCCGGGGCCCTCTGGTACGGCCTGGTGTCCCTGGTCTGGCTCTGGCTGCTGCCCTACAAGACCCTGCACGAGCAACTGGCCCAGAGCTACTTCGCCCTCGCCCGCTATTTGCAGGAGAAATCCCGCTTCTTCCCGGCCGATGAACACGGCGCCCAGGCCATCCGCCACAATCTGGCCCAGCTCAACATCAACCTGGTCAATGCCCTGAACCAGGCCAAGACGGCGCTCAATGCCCGTCTTCATGCCCCCGGCCGCCACGGGGTTGCCCCCGAGCTCGCGGGCCTGCTGCGCCTCTACCTGCTTGCCCTGGAGATCCAGGAGCGGGCCACCTCCAGCCACTACCCCTACAGCAAGCTGGAAGCAGAGCTCAAGCAGGGCATCGTCCTCGACGGCTTCCAGGAGGTGCTGTCACAGCTTGCCGACGCCTGTCAGCAGCTTGGCTACGCCATCCTGGTGCACAAGCCCTACACCCACCACAAACGCATTCACTGGACCCTGGAGGCCCTCGGCGATCAGCTGGAGTTCACCCACCTCAAGCAGCACTACCCCAAGACCCTGCTGACACCGATGAAGTTCCTGCGTCGCAACCTGGCCAGCATCAACCAGTTGCTGCAAAGCGCCGAAGAGCTGCAAAACCCCGCCGCGCCCCCCACCAGCCTGCCTCCCCTGGCACGGCCGGTCGCCCTGCCCCTGCTGGCATTGCTCAGGCAGCACCTGACCCCCAACTCCATGGTGTTTCGCCATGCCCTGCGGCTCTCCCTCGGGCTGGTCGTGGGCTATTGCATTCTGCAGGCGTTTCACCTGGACAAGGGGTACTGGATCCTGCTCACCGTATTGTTCGTCTGCCAGCCGAGCTACAGCGCCACCCGCCGTCGCCTGGTGCAGCGGATGCTCGGCACCTTCGCCGGTATCCTCATCGGCGTGCCCGTGCTCTGGTTCTTCCCCGAGCTGCACCTGCAACTGGGGATCATGGGGCTCGCCGCCTTCCTGTTTTTCACCCAGGTGCGCAGCAACTACAGCGCCGCCGTCTGCTTCATCACCCTCTACGTGCTGATGGCGTTCAACCTGCTGGATGGCATCGGCTTCGCCATCCTCGGACCCCGGCTGCTCGATACCCTGCTCGGCTGCCTGCTCTCCTACGCCCTGGTGGCCTGGCTCTGGCCTGACTGGCAATACAAGCGGTTGCCGACCCTTATCGCCAACTCCCTGTCCGCCAATGCGAAGTACCTCTCGGCGGTACTCGCCAGCCTGCATCGCCAACGGGATGAATCCCTGGACTACCGGGTGGCCCGCAAGTGTGCCCACCTCGCCGACAGCGAGCTGGCCATGGCCTGGCAGAGCATGCTGGTGGAGCCGAGCAAACGCCGCCGCTTCCTGGATCTCTGCTTCACTCTCACCTGGCGCAACCATGCCCTGCTCTCCTATATCTCGGCGCTCGGGGCCCATCGCGACAAACTCGAGCCCATCGAGGGGCTGGAGGAGATAAGCCGCCACATCAGCCAGACCCTGGAGCAGGCCGCCGATCACCTGGCGGGGCAGATGCCGACGCCGCTCGCGGGAACCTGTCCGACCATCGCTCCGGAGAGCAGCGAGGAGCAGCTGATGCTGAGCCAGCAGCTCTCTCTCATCAGCCAGTTGGCAGACGAGCTGTTGATGCTGGCCAACGACGGCCAGCTGCTGACAGGTCAGGGCGAACCTAGCCGGACATAGCCGCCGGGCCTGTCCCGCCCGAGGCAGGCGCCAAGCGCCGCCCCGGTTGCCGGACGGGACGCAAGGCGCTACCATGCCCGCCCCATTGAGATAGCCTTTTCGAGGAAGCGTCATGTCCGAGGCACATCATTTGCAGTTCAACGGCCAACTCATCGAGACCGATGCCCAGGGCTATCTGCGCCACAGCGAGCAATGGAGCGAGGCGCTGGCCCTGGTGCTGGCCGAGAAAGAGGGGATAGTGCTGGAGGATCCTCACTGGGAAGTGGTGCGTTTCGTGCGGGCCTTCTATCTGGAGTTCAACACCTCCCCCGCCATCCGCGCCCTGGTCAAGGCAATGGAAAAGCAGTATGGCCCGGAGAAGGGCAACAGCCGCTACCTCTACAAGTTGTTCCCGGAAGGCCCCGCCAAGCAGGCCACCAAGATCGCAGGCCTCCCCAAGCCGGTGAAGTGCATCTAGGCCTCCTCGGCAGCCCGATAGCCACACTGCCTCCCCCGTGTTGGACACAAAAAAAGACCGCGCCCATGTTGCCATGAGGCGCGGTCTTTTCATTTCATCGTCCTGTCAGGGGTTGTAGGCCACCACGGAGCCGCTCAAGCCCGTCATCTGGCTGATCCGGCTCTGCATGCCCTGCAACTTGGCCTTGGAGACATCCGGTCCGATGAAGACCCGGTTGATCTGCCCCTGCACCGGGGTTCTCGGCGACGTCTGGGCCGAGTAGCCCGCCGCCCTCAGCTTGCTCACCAGGGCATTGACGCTGTCTGCATTCTTGAAGGCGCCGAGCTGCAGGATCCAGCTCCCCTGAGCCGGGGCTGCTGCTGCCGGTGCCGTAGTCGGCTGGGCCATCTTGCTCGCGATGAGATCATCCATGGTCTTGATCTGGCCCGCCTGTGGCTTGGCCTCCACCGGTTTTTGCACCTCTACCGGCTTGGTTGGCACCGGCTTGGGTTTGGGCTGCTCCACCGGTTTCTTGGCGATCACTTCCGGCTTGGGCTCGGGTTTGGGCTGGGGCTTGGGTTGCGCCACGGCCTGTACCGGCTGCTGCTGGGTGATGGGAGCCTGACTGGCTCCCGCTGGATTGGCTCCCCCCTGATTGGCCAGGGTCACGGTATCGCCAATCTCCTCTACCTGCCACTGGGTCGCGGCAGAGGCCTGCTGCTGACTCGCCAGATGCTCGGCCGGCAGGGTGCTCGCCGCCGAGACCTGAAGCGCAGGTTTGGCGGGCTCGAGCTCCGGACGCAGGGGGATCTTGGCGAAGGCCTCGTCCTTCTGCTCCAGCTTGTTGCCGTCCATCAGGTCCGGCAGAAAGATGACCACCAGGGCGACCAGGATGACGGTCCCCACCAATCTGTTTTGAAACTTCGAAGCCAAGTTAATTTCCACCCATGTTACTTAGGATCCATTGCAATCTTGCACACTTCGCAAAGAACGCCTCCCCTCACGCCGGCTGGCGAAGCCGGGTCCCTCGCCACCCACTTGGCCTGAAAGGGGATTATCCAGTGCAAAACCCGGCCCGTCGTCACGATGACGGAGCCAGGGGAGCGAACGGCTCAGACCGCGCCCAGAGCCAGCACGTCGGCGACAGTGTAAAACGAGCCGAACACAATGACCATATCGTCAGGACTCGATGCGGCCAAGGCGGCGCCGTAGGCATCCCCCACGCTGGCAAAGGTGAGCGCCGCGCCCCGGCCGCTGCCAAGGGCCGTCGCCAACTGGTCGGCCGTGGCCGCGCGCGGGCCGTGGAGGCTTGCCAGGAACCACTCGTCAATCAGACCGTCAAGCTCGGCCAGCGACCCCGCCATGTCCTTGTCCTTGAGCATGCCAACCACGGCGCGGCGCTTGCCCTTGCCGGGGAGCTGGCGCAACTGGCTGGCGAGATAGGCGGCAGAGTGGGGATTGTGGGCCACGTCGACGATGACCAGCGGCGAGGTTTGCAACTGCTGCATCCGGCCAGCAAGGCGGGCATTGGCCAGGCCGTCGCGGATGGCGGACTCCGCCAATGGCAGACCGAGGGACTCCAGCGCCGCCAGCACGGTGACCGCATTCATCAGCGGCAGGGCCGGTTTGGGCAATCCCGACCAGTGGTGCAGGCCGTGATAATCCCAGTCACCTTCATGCTCGTCACCACGAAAATCGATGCCGACCTGACGCAGGCAGGCGCCGAGGCGCGCCGCTTCGCTTGCGATGGTCGACGGCGGATTGGGCTCCCCGCTGATGGCGGGTTTACCTTTGCGATAGACGCCAGCCTTCTCCACTGCCACCGCCTCCCGGGTATCCCCGAGCCAGTCGCAGTGATCCAGGGCAATGGAGGTGATCAGGGCGACGTCCGATTCCACCACATTGGTGGCATCGAGCCGCCCCCCCAGCCCCACTTCCAGCAAGAGCACATCGGGCACGGCGCGGCGAAACAGCCACAGACCTGCCAGGGTGGCGAACTCGAAGAAGGTGAGGGCGATGTCGCCCCGGGCGGCTTCCACCTCGGCAAAGGCCGCGCAGTGATCGCCATCGGCCAGCTCCTGGCCATTGACGCGCACCCGCTCGGTAAAGCGCAGCAGATGGGGGGAGGAGTAGACACCGACCCGGTAGCCGGCGGCCATCAGGATGCTGGCAGCCATGGCGCAGGAGGAGCCCTTGCCGTTGGTGCCCGCCACCGTGATCACCTTGAACGGCAGTTCGGTGAGGCCCATGCGGCGGGCAACCGTGCCGACCCGCTCCAGCCCCATGTCGATGTTGGCCGGGTGGATCTGCTCCAAATAAGAAAGCCAGTCGACCAGCGACCGGCTTTGGGATTGTTGCATGTGTGAACTCATCTTCAGTCTTCGATGACCTGAGTGTTCATCAGCTTGGCCAGCAGACCGGCCAGGCGGTTGCGCATTTCGCGTCTGTCGATGATGAGATCGATGGCACCCTTCTCCAGCAGGAACTCGGAGCGCTGGAAGCCTTCCGGCAGTTTCTCGCGCACGGTCTGCTCGATGACGCGAGGGCCGGCAAAGCCGATCAGCGCCTTGGGTTCGCCTACGTTGATGTCACCCAGCATGGCCAGACTCGCGGAGACGCCACCCATGGTGGGGTCGGTCAGCACGGAGATGAAGGGCAGGCCCGCCTTGGTGAGGCGATCTAGGGCCGCACTGGTCTTCGCCATCTGCATCAGGGAGAACAGGGCTTCCTGCATCCGCGCACCACCGGAGGTGGAGAAGCAGACCAGGCCGCGGCCCTCCTTGATGCTCTCCTCGACGGCGCGCACGAAGCGGGCACCGACCACGGAGGACATGGAGCCCCCGATGAAGGAGAACTCGAATGAACAGGCGACGACCGGTACCCCCTTGAGGGTCCCCTTCATCACCACCAGCGCATCCTTCTCGCCCGTCTCTTTCTGGGCGGCAGACAAACGATCCTTGTAGCGCTTGGAATCCTTGAATTTCAGGATGTCTTGCGGCTCCAGCTCGGCCGCGACTTCGCTGCGTCCCTCGGCGTCGAGGAAGCTCTCGAGACGGGCACGTGCGCTGATGCGCATATGATGGTCACACTTGGGGCACACTTCGAGATTGCGCTCCAGCTCTGCCCGGTAGAGCACCTGTTCGCAAGCAGTACACTTGGTCCACACCCCTTCCGGAATGTTGTGACGACGCGGTGTGGTGATCTTGCTCTTGGGAAGGATCTTCTCAAGCCAGCTCATGGAATTCCTTAATGCATTTGTGCCTGACAAAACACATCGAGCCTTGATTGTTCAATGACTTAACGGCTCGATGGCAATAAACGACGGATCATTAAACCACAAATTTTCGGGCCCAGTTACTAAAAACTGGTCGTACCCGGTGCCGAGTCCGGCAGCCACAGCGGGCCGAGGGGCGGCCGGGGCAACCCGAATTCGGCCGGGTAATCCACATCCACCAGATAGAGGCCGCCCGCCTTGGCGGTCGGGCCCGCCAGGTTGCGATCCTTCGCCGCCAGCACCTCGGCAATCCACTCCACCGGTTGAAGCCCCTGCCCCACCAGCAGCAGGGAGCCGGTGATGTTGCGCACCATGTGATGCAGGAAGGCGTTGGCCTTGATGTCGAGCACGATGTAGGGGCCGGAACGGCTGACACACAGGTGGGTCACATTGCGCCAGGGGGTGTTGGACTGACAGGCGACAGCCCGGAAGGTGCTGAAGTCGTGCTCCCCCAGCAGGCTCTGGCCGGCCTGGTGCATCAGCGTCGCATCGATGGCTTCGTGGTAGTGGCTGACGCCTTGGCCCAGGATCGCCGGGCGGTAGTTGTGGTTGTAGATGACGTAACGGTAGCGACGGGCGGTGGCGCTGAAGCGGGCATGGAAATGCTCGTCCACCTCCCTGACCCAGCGCACGGCGATGTCAGGGGGCAGGTTGGAGTTGAGCCCCAGGGTCCAGGCGCCTTCTGCGCGGTTCGACTCGGTATCGAAGTGGATCACCTGGCCGGTGGCATGCACCCCCGCATCGGTGCGACCGGCACACTGGATGGAGACGGGGTGGTTGGCGATGCGGCTGAGGGCTTTTTCCAGCTCCTCCTGAACGCTGATCACTTCGCGCTGGCGCTGCCAGCCGAAGTACCGGCTGCCGTCATATTCAATACCAAGGGCAATTCGCATGGGTAACGGTGTCTTCTGATGAAAGGATGCAGTGAAAGAAACGGGGCGGATTATACGCGCTCAGGCTCAAAAGTCCCAGACCGGGCGAGGCCGCGGTGCGGGGTCCCCAAAGAGAGAGAGCAGCCCGCGGGCTGCCCTCTCTGGTGCATGGATGACAAGGGCCTGCCTAGCCCAGGCGCTTGAGCAGCTTCTGCGCCTCGCTGCGCTGGTGCTCGCTGCCCTGGGCCACCGCCTCTTCCAGCAGCTCGCGGGCGCTCTCCTTGTCGTCGATCTCGAGGTAGGCCCGGGCCAGATCCAGCTTGGCCCCCACCCCGCCGTCATCGGCATCCACATCAAAGCCGTTGGACTCCGGCAGCACCTCGGGGAAACCGTCCAGCCCCACATCCAGAGAGAAGCCCTGATAGGGTTCCTGCTCCGTGCTGCTGGCATCGGCATCGGCCAGCAGCTTGTCGATTTCAACAAAGTCGCTGTCTTGCACCTGCTCGCGGGGTTTCACCTCCCCCTGATGGGACTCCACCTCGGCGAAGGCATCCTCGAAGTCCGCCAGGGCCAGCTCGCTGGGATCCCACTCGGACGCCGCCGGCTTGGTGGGCTCCAGCCCGAGCTCGGCCAGCATGTCGTCCACATCGTCCTTGCCAAACCCCGTCTCGTCGATGTGCGGCGCCTTGGCGGCAAGCTCATCGTCGGTCGGCTCGCCAAACCCGGTCTCTAGATCGCTCAGATCGAAGTTGGCCAGTGTCTCGTCACGCTGGCTGCGGCTCTCCTCCTGGGCCTGGGCCAGATCCGCTTCCAGATCCGCGTCCAGCTCGGCAAACAGGGCGGCCTGCAGCTCCTCCTCGGTCATGATCTCGTCATGACCACGAGCAGAGGAGGTGGGCTCGTCGGAGAGATCGAGTTCCGGCACCACGGGCAGATCGAAGTCCCCCTCGTGGGCCAGATCCAGCTCGGGCACCAGATCCGGATCCCGGTTCGCCGTCGTCACCGCAGGCTCCACATCAAAAGCGGAGAGCGCCGTCTCGTCATCCCGGAAGATGACATCGGCGGCAGCACTGGCGCCATCTTGCTTCCTGCTCACTTCCGGCTCGTTGAGATCCGGCATGCCATGGAGGGGCTCGTCATCCGCGATGCCCACCGTCATCAACTGATCAAACTCGCTGTTCTCGTCTCCCATGACCATGGAGGTCGACTCGGAGAGGCTCTTCTCCTGCTCTTCCAGCTCGCGGCGGGCACGAGCACGCAGCCAGAGCGTGACCAGGGCAAGCACCAGGAGTACCGGCAGCAGGATGATCATGGCGAGATTGAGCGGCGAAGAGAGCAGCTCCATCAGCCAGCTCTGTTTGGGCACCGGCGCCACCACGGGAGGCGTCGGATTGGCCTTGAGTTCCGCCACCTCTTTTTGCAGGGCGGTCTGATCCTGCAACTGGGCCTTGAGGGTCTCCACCTCTTCGGTCAGGGCTTGCAGACGCAGCTTGAGCCTGTGGTTCATCTCGGTGACCTGGCCGAGCTGGGCGTTGGCATCTTCCAGGGCCAGCGCCATCTCGGTAGAGGGTTTGCCCACCGCAGTGGCGGGCAGGGGCGCCGGCGCCGTGCTGACGGCGCTGCTCGCAGCAGCGCTCACCACCACGGGGGTGGAGACAGCCGCCTTGGCGGTCTCCTTCACCTCGGGGGCTGGAGCCGTTGCCTTGGGTGCCGCCGGGATCGGCGCCGCCTTGGGCGGTGTATTCTTGGCCACGACAGCCGGCTTGGCCGGAGCAGGCTTGCTCACCACCGGCTGGGCGACGTGGGATTGCTTGTTGGCCAGGTATTTGGGGCTCAGCCCCTTCCAGCTCGCGTTATCGCTGTTGAAGCGACGGCGTGCTTCGGCATCCGTGATGCGCCCCGCCTCTGCGGCGGTGGGCAGCAGGATGTGGGAACCCACCAGAATATGGTTGATGTTGCCGTCTGCGAAGCTTCGGGGGTTCTTGTCATAGATGGCCACCATGGTCTGGTAGACGCTTACCCGGTTGGAAGGGCGATGCTTGCTCGCCAGACTCCAGAGGGTATCGGTGGGACGCACGGGACCATAACTGCCAGCCGACGCAGCAGGCACCTGACGCACGATGGGCTCGGCTCTGGGCAGGGTGACGGGCGCCACGGGCTGGGCCCGGGGCTCTGGTTGCACCGCGGGGGGCGGTGAGCCATCCGGTCCCTTGAGTTCGACAAAGAAGGGTTCTCGCGCCCCCTCTTCGGCCTGAACCGTGCCCAGAAGCCCCAATGCGAGTAGCGTTGCCAGCGTTATGCGGGAATGTCCCATATTCGTTCCTTCGTATGACGGCCCTATCACATTGAAAAATCTGGATAGTTACCCCAAAACAATCGGCTCAATATAAATCAGGCGCCGGTCTCAAGCCAGCGATCCGACATATTTCGCGCCCGGCGGCGACCAGAAAGCAGCCCCAGACGCGAACCAGAGTGTAGAAAAAAACCTAGTCCACTGATATCACACGGTATTCCAAAAACCGGAGAGTGGGTTCCCGGTCACATACCGGGGCCAGGGCGCCCACATCAAGGCGGGGTTCCCTCCCCGCCCGGGGCCGACATCCGGCCTCAGAGGTAGTCGCGTACCAGCAGTTCGGCAATCTGCACGCTGTTGGTTGCCGCGCCCTTACGAACGTTATCGGCCACGATCCACATATTGATACCACTCGGATGAGAAATATCCTGGCGTACCCGCCCGACCATCACATCATCCTGACCGGTGGCATCGCGCACCGGGGTCGGGTAGTCCCCTTCATCATCAAACAGGGTGACGCCCGGGGCATTGCGCAACAGATCCTTGACCTGCTCGGCGTCCAGCGGCTGGTGCAGCTCCACATGGACCGCCTCGGCGTGACCATAGAAGACCGGTACCCGCACGCAGGTAGGGTTCACGGCGATGCTGGCATCCCCCAGGATCTTCTGGGTCTCCCACACCATCTTCATCTCTTCCCGGGTGTAGCCGTTGTCGGTGAAGGCATCGATCTGCGGGATCAGGTTGAAGGCGATCTGCTGCGGATAGAGGGTCGGCTCCACCGGGCGGCCGTTGAGCAGGTGGGCGGTCTGGCCCGCCAGCTCGCTCACCCCTTCCTTGCCGGAGCCGGAAACGGATTGGTAGGTCGCCACGTTGATGCGACTGATGCCTACCTCATCGTGCAGGGGCTTGAGGGCCACCAGCATCTGGATGGTGGAGCAGTTGGGGTTGGCGATGATGTTGCGGTTGCGAAAATCGGCCAGCGCGTCCGGGTTCACTTCCGGAATGACCAGGGGAATGTCCTCGTCGTAGCGGAAGCAGGAGGTGTTGTCGATGACGATGCAGCCGTGCTCGGCGGCGATGGGCGCCCATTTGGCCGAGACCTCGGCACCGGCGGAGAAGAGTGCGATCTCCACCTGGCTCCAGTCAAAGGCCTCCACATCAAGGATGTCGACGTTCTTGCCGCCAAAACGCACCGTGTCCCCAGCGCTGCGACTGGAGGCGAGCGGATAGAGGGTCGCTACCGGGAAGGCGCGCTCCTCCAGGATCTCGATCATGGCCTGACCCACGGCGCCGCTGGCACCCAATACCGCTACGTTGAATTGCTGACTCACTGATCTGTTCTCCTGTGATGCGGCCCGTCGGGGCCGGGCATGAGGGCCCCGGCTGGCACGCGTATCGGTTTGATGACAGGCCCGCCATGATGCCGGGCCGGGGGGAAGCGCCGCCTGGGCAAGCCCCTCCCCTTGTTGAAATCGGGTTTATTGCTTCGAGACGGCAAAGCCCAGTCGGGCCAGTCTGTCGTCGGCGAAGGGCCCTTTCAGTTGCAAGGCGCCCAATTCGCGCCGCTCGGGGTAGCGCTTGCGCTGCTCATCGAAGCTGCCGGGCAGCCCGATCCGGTTGCGAAAACGGGCGTCGTCACGGCGCACGTCATAAACAAGGTGGACAAGCTGCTTGATGAGCGCCTGATCCGCCGGCTGCCCCGGCGTCAGCTCGCGCACCTCGGGGGCAGGCAGCAGGGATTGCAGATCCTGGCGCGGGGTGCGCCCCAGTTGCCGGCACAGCGCCTCATAGAGCATCCAGGTGCCACGGGCCTTGCCTTCCAGGCTGTAACCGGCGATGTGCGGGGTGGCCAGCTCGGTATGGGGCACCAGTTCATTGAGGGGCTCCGGCTCTCCTTCCCACACGTCCATCACCAGTCGCAGGGGATGGGGTCCCTGCTGGCGGACAAGCAGGGCACGGTTGTCCCACACCTCGCCGCGGGATGCGTTGATGAGGATCTGCCCGGCCGGACGCTCGGCGATCTCCTCGGCTCCCAGCAGGTGGAAGGTGGCCTCATCCCCTTCACGAAGATAGGGGACATGGAAGCTGACGATGTCGGCATCCAGGGCAGTGCGGTAATCCACGAAGTCGCCAGCGGCGCCGCTACGGGCCAGGGGCGGGTCGCAGCGCAGCACCTTCATCCCGAGCGCCTCGGCCTTGCCGGCCACGCTCTCGCCGGTGTTGCCGGCACCGATGACGGCGAGGCTCATCTCGCTCAAGGTCAGCTCATGGCGTTCCGCCAGAACCAGCAGGGCGGAGAGCACGTAGTCCCCCACCGACACCTTGTTGCAGCCGGGGGCGCTGAAGAAGGGGATGCCCCGCGCCGCCAGCAGCTCCTGATCGATGTGATCCGTGCCGATGGTGGCCGTGCCGACAAACCCCAGCCTGGGGCAACTCGCCAGGAGCGCTTCGTTGACCCGGGTCACGGAGCGCACCAGCAGCACATCCGCCTCTTGCAGATCCGCGGCCTTTATTTCTCGTCCCGGCAGGGGAACCACTTCACCAAATTCCGCAAACAGCTCCACCGCATGGGGCATATTTTCATCAACGACGATCTTCATCGGCACGCATCTCGTCCACAAGGGCCACAGGCGCGCCATTCTAGCCCAAACGCGGCGGATTTTCAGAGGCTTGTTGGCAGACCGCTCTGCGGCCATCTTTCCGCCTTCCGGCCTCAGGTGCGGGCACGATGTCCGGCAGCATCATATGTAACAGCCTGTTGCCCTCGCCCCCTTCGCCTTGACCAGAGCAACCTGACTGGCACAATGACGCCTCTTTCTAGCCGCTCGCGCCACCGAACCGGACCCCTTGATGCCGACTCACTCCTCTTCGTTGCCACGCCGCAAGGTGCTTCATTTCAATGCCCTCCTGCTCCTTCCCCTGCTGCTGCTCGTCTGCCTGCCCTGGCAACCGTTCATGACCCAGGCCCTGCAATCGGGCTGGCTATGGTGGCCCTACGCCCTCACCCGCATGGTGGACTTGCCGGGACTGGTCTTCACCATTGCCGCCCTGCTGCTGCTCACAAGACACAAGCTGACGCTGGACGGTCGCGCCCTGTTGGCGCTGGCTGGCGCCCTCTTTGCCGTGCTGGCGAGCGACTGGGTCATCAAGAGCCTCATCAAGCTGCTGACCGAGGAGCCCAGGCCCTACCTCATCTGGCTGGAGAGCCAGGAGCTGATCCCCGCCATCCGCCAGTTCTATGGGGGAAGCCAGGCCCTTCGCAGCGAACAGGTCCACGCCGCGACCCAGTTGCTGGCGCTGCCCGCCTGGCTCGGCCAGCACTGGCAGGCAGAGGTCAACTACGCCTTTCCCTCCGGTCACAGCATCGCCGCCATGAGCCTCGCCCAGTTCTTCGGCCTGATCTGGCTGGCCCGGGCACCCGCCGGAGCCTGGCTGCTGCCGCTCTGGGCCATCGGGATCGGCCTCTCGCGCACCCTTATCGGCATGCACTGGCCCCTGGATGTGCTGGCAAGCGCCCTGCTTGGCAGCCTTACCGCCCTCCTGGCCGCCCGCTGGTGGTTGCGCCACTACTGACCTCCAATAAAAAACGGGCACCTGGGTGCCCGTTTTTATCGCTTGTACGCCACTCACCCCTTCTGCTGCCAGCCCTCGGGATACTTGTAGCCGACGAAGCGCTTGGCGGCATAAGCCTTGAATTCGGGGGAGTTGTAGGCGGCCGCCACATCCTTGGCGAACGGCTTGCCCGCATCGGCGCTCTTGACCACCACCCAGTTGATGAAGTCATAGCTGCGCTCGAGGAAGAGGCCGGAGCTGAACGGGATCCCGCTTGAGGCGGCAAAGTTGCCGTTGATGACGGAGAAGTCCACATCCTCACGGGAGCGCGGCAGCTGCGCCGCTTCCAGCAGCACCAGCTTGAGGTTGTGGGGGTTCTTCACCACGTCGAACTCGCTCGCCTTGAGGGGATTGATCCCCTCCTTGAGGCTCAGCCAGCCCAGATCCTGCAACATCAGCAGTGCTCGCGCCTGGTTGGTGGGATCGTTCGGGATGGCGACCGTGCTTCCCTCTTTCACCGCCTTCAGATCCCCCAGCTTGCCGGCGTAGAGCCCCATGGGACCGGTCGGTACCTGGGTGATGGGCGCCAGAGAGAGACCCCGGTCTTTGGCGAAGCTCTCCAGATAGGGCTTGTGCTGGAAGCAGTTGACGTCAAGCGACCCGTCCGCCAGGGCGATGTTGGGGGTCACGTAATCGGTGAACTCCACCAGTTTGACCTTGTAGCCCTTGGCTTCGAGCTGCGGCTTGATGGCGTCGGTCACCATGTCGGCAAAGTCGCCAACCGTGGTGCCGATGACGATCTCTTTCTTCGCCTCATCGATGGCAAAGGCGGACAGCGGCAGGCTGCTGGCGAGCAACGCCAGGGCGGAAAGGGTGAAGAAGGAACGACGTTGCATAAAAACTCCCTGTCAACATGATCATCAAAACGGTGAGCGGTCGGGGGCGCAAACATGCAGTCAGCGCACAACCATCTAGCCATCCAAACGGCTAACTGAGCACACCATAACAGAGCTCGTAGCCTTCGCCAAGCAACAAAACCGGGCAAGCTTGGCCAGCACGAAGCAAAGCGCATCCCGCAACTGGATGAAAAATCTTTGACGGAGCACGCAGTTATGCGCCTTGCCCTCTCCCTGCCTGGCGTCAAACTGGCTTATTGTGGTCATTCGATACCCATTTACACAAGTTCCAATGAGGGCCTGATGGGCTGCTCTACACCCAGGCAACACAAGGAGTCACCGTGTTCGATCATGTTGAAATCAAGGTGGTGCGTTTTCACTCCTGTCAGCACTTCTACGCCACCGTGCTGGCTCCTCTTTTGATAGAACTCAAATGGTCTGATGAGACGGCGGCCGGTTTTGGCCTGATGGGCCGCGATCACGTGGGCTTTCTGATTGAGCGGGGGCAGCAGGGCGCCTCCTGCCATCTCGCATTCAGGGCCGACGACGCGACCCAGGTGGATGCGTTCCATCACGCAGGGATCAAGGCAGGTTTTGCCTGCAATGGGTTGCCGGGACTGCGTCCCCACTATGCCCCCAATTACTACGCCGCCTTCCTGGGCGATCCCGATGGCAGCAACATCGAGGCGATGACCTACATTGAGTCCTCACACGCCGCAAACACATCGCAGCACTGTGCCACCCAGCAAAAGGCCCTGCATTCGGTGAATCCAGGGCCTGAGAAGTACACGTAATGAGTCGGGTTAGATTATTTGACCGCCTTGCTGGCGTTCTCCAAGGCCTGCTTCTCGGCGGCGTTCATGATGGACGCCTGGCGGTTTTGCTCGGCCTGGTAGCAGGCGTCCTTGCTGATCCCTTGCGCCTGGCATTCCGCCATGCGTTGTGCCGGGCTGGCGCAACCGGCCAAAAGGCCAGCCAGGGAGACGAACAGGATTATCTTCTTCATGGTACTTCTCATCGTTAATGGAAAATCGTCCAACTACGCAGTAGCGGGTTGATGCGTCGCCCCTTGTCATGCACACCACAACTGAGAAAACGGGCTCCATGACGGGCATCCTAGTGTCCCCCACGCCGTCGGTCAGCTCACAATTTGTATCAAGATGTACGCGAGAATGGCTCCCAGGATGGCGCTGTATCTCATCCGCAACGGAGAAAGGAGACAAAAAATGCACAAACACCATCACCCAGGCCTGCTGGTGGTCGATTTCCAGGGCAAGCTGGCCCGCCTGGTCGAGGAGAGCGACGCCCTGATTGCCAATACCGCCAGGCTGGTGCAAGGGGCCAGGGTGCTGGGGCTGCCGGTTGTCTGGCTGGAGCAGAACCCGGACAAGCTCGGTGCCACCGTGCCCGAATTGCAGTCGCTGCAGGCAGGCGATCTTGTGCTGCCCAAATACAGCTTCGGCGCCCTGGGTGAGCCGACGGTGGCGGCCGCGTTGGCCGAGAGCGGGATCGAGCATTGGCTGGTATGTGGCATCGAGACCCATATCTGCGTCTACCAGAGCGTGCTGGGGCTTCTCGCCAGCGGTGCCGGGGTCTCGCTGGTGGTGGATGCGGTGTCGTCCCGCACCCTTGCCAACCGGGATCTCGCCATCGCTCAGCTGGCGGCCCGGGGCGCCGCCCTCACCTCGGTGGAGATGTGCCTCTATGAGCTGATGGGGGATTGCCGCCATCCGGCATTTCGCCAGATCCTCTCCCTGGTGAAATGACCGCCATGATGGACAATATGGCGCCCTTTCTGTTCGCCCTCATCGCCTTCGGGGCGGCACTCATGGTGACGGTGACGGGGATGGCGGCCACCCGTCACTATCTTGCCTGGCTCTGGCTGGGGATCATGCTCTTCTTCGGGCTGTGGTGGACGCTGCTGGGGATGCCGCCGCTCCTCGCCGAACCAGCCCCTCTCTGACCATGCCGCCCGGACGGCTCAGCCCCCCAGACGCTCCTGCAGATAGTCGTATCCTCCCCCCTCCCTTGGCACGAAGCTCAGCCTGTGGGTCAGACCGGGGGGCGCATCATCGGCATGATGGGAAACGAACAACAGCTGGGTTCCCTCGCCCACGAGGCGCGCGACCATCTCCCGCACCAGGTGACGGTTGAGGGGATCCAGTCCCTGCAGGGGTTCGTCCAGGATGAGCAGCGGCGGATGTTTGACCAGGGCACGGGCGATCAGCACCAGTCGCTGCTGACCGAAAGAGAGAGAGTGGAAAGGCTGCGCCCCCTGATCGGCCAGCCCCAGCAGGGCCAGCCACTGGTTGGCCAGCGCCAGCTGACGATCCCCCGGCCGGGTATAAAGCCCGATGGAGTCGTAGAAACCGGAGAGGATCACTGTCTGCACCGGGCAGCTGACACGATAGTCCAGATGCAGCGCCGGGCTCACGAGCCCGATATGGCGCTTGATCTCCCAGATGCTCTCGCCGCTGCCCCGCCGCCGTCCGAACAGATGGAGCTCATTGTTGTAACCTTGCGGGTGATCTCCGGTGATGAGGGAGAGCAGGGTCGACTTGCCAGCGCCGTTTGGTCCCACCAGTTGCCAGTGCTCCCCCTCGTCAATGGTCCAGTCGAGCCCGTCGATGATCACCTGATCCCCGTAAGCGATACGCATGGCTTTCATGACGACCCGAGGGCCGGGAGGCAAGGGCTCGGGTGTCGTCAGCGGTGGCGGCAAACGGGGGGATACGGTTTCGGCGCGAGCCAGCTGGGCCACCTCCTGGCTGCCGAGCACCGCCTCGCGCTCCCCCGCCAGCAGCAGACGACACTCGCCGAGCAGGCCGAGGTGAGTGGCAAAGGGGGGGATCTCGTCAAAACGGTTGACGATCACCACCAGGCGCAGCCCCTCTGACACCAGGTCGGCCAGCAACATCATCAAAGAAGCCCTGGCCCCCTGATCCAGACCATCGAAGGGTTCGTCCAACACCAGCAGCTCGGGTCGCCCCAGCAGGGCCCGGGCCAGCAGCAGCTTGCGCCCCTCCCCGCTCGAGAGGTAGCGATAGGGGCGCTCCCACAGGGATTCAATGCCAAAACGGGCCAGCAGCGCGCGGGCCTCATGCTCCTCGTCCCCCGCCTCCAGCATCAGGGTCGATACCCGATACCCCGCCTCCTCCTCTTCTCCCAGCATGTCGGTATTGCGCCGCTGCCAGTCCAGCTCCCCCAGCTGTTGCTGCGACTCGAACGAGAGTCGCTCGGCCCGGACTCGACCCGATACCGCTCCGGCACGCACGGCCAGCTCGCCGCACAGGGCCGACGCCAGCGCCGTCTTGCCGCTGCCGTTGCTGCCGACGAAGGCCCAGCAGGCCTGCGGAGTGAGACAGAGTTCGGGAATAACCAGGGTGTGGTGGCCACGCAGGGCCAGGGTGGCGGATTGCCACTGCAATGAGGTCATGGGATCGTCCTGTGATGGGTGCGGAGCGCCTTGCTCTTTCCCCTTTTAACAGAAAAAGGGGGGCGCAGACAAAAACGGCGCCATTGCGGCGCCGTGTCATCAAAAAGCGGGGACGGGTTTAGCCGGCCTTGTGCTGCTCGGCCAGATAGAGCCAGGTGTCGACCACGGTATCCGGGTTGAGCGACACGGAATCGATCCCCTGCTCGACCAGCCAGGCGGCGAAGTCCGGGTGATCGGACGGCCCCTGGCCGCAGATCCCCACGTACTTGCCCGCCTTGCGGGCGGCGGCGATGGCCATGGCCAGCAGCGCCTTGACCGCCTCGTTGCGCTCGTCGAACAGGTGGGCGATGAGCCCGGAGTCCCGATCCAGCCCCAGGGTCAACTGGGTCATGTCATTGGAGCCGATGGAGAAGCCGTCGAAGTGCTCGAGGAATTTGTCCGCCAGCAGCGCATTGGAGGGCAGCTCGCACATCATGATGACTTTCAGGCCGCGCTCGCCACGGCGCAAGCCGTTCTCAGCCAGTATCTCCACCACCTGCTCCGCCTCACCCAGGGTACGCACGAAGGGGATCATCACCTCGACGTTGGTCAACCCCATGACATCCCGCACCCGTTTCATCGCCTCGCACTCGAGGGCGAAGCAGGGGCGGAAGCTGTCGGCGATGTAGCGCGACGCACCACGGAAACCGATCATGGGGTTCTCTTCATGGGGTTCGTAACCACGGCCCCCCACCAGGTTGGCGTACTCATTGGACTTGAAGTCCGACATCCGCACGATGACCCGCTCAGGCCAGAAGGCGGCCGCCAGGGTAGCGATCCCTTCCGTCAGCTTGGCTACGTAGAACTCCCTGGGGCTCTCGTAGCCCGCGATCATCCTGGTGATGGTGGCCTGGAGTTCCGGGGTCTGCTGATCGAACTCCAGCAGCGCCTTGGGGTGGACCCCGATCATGCGGTTGATGATGAACTCGAGGCGGGCCAGGCCCACACCGGCATTCGGCAACTGGGCAAAATCGAAGGCGCGGTCCGGATTGCCGACGTTCATCATGATCTTGATGGGCAGGCGCGGCATGTTGCCCACCTCGGTCACCGCCACGTCAAAGTCGAGCTCGCCGTCATAGATGAAGCCGGTATCCCCTTCCGCACAGGAGACGGTGATGAGCTGACCATCCTGGATGTGGTCGGTGGCGTTGCCGCAACCCACCACTGCCGGAATGCCAAGCTCCCGGGCGATGATGGCGGCGTGACAGGTGCGTCCACCCCGGTTGGTGACGATGGCGGAAGCGCGCTTCATGATGGGCTCCCAATCCGGATCCGTCATGTCGGTGACCAGCACATCGCCGGGCTGCACTTCATCCATCTGGCTGATGGAGGAGATGACACGGGCCGGACCCGCGCCAATCTTGTGGCCGATGGCACGCCCCTCGATCAGCACCTTGCCGGTTTGCTTGAGGGCAAAGCGCTCGAGGGTATTGGCTTCCTGGCGGCTACGCACGGTTTCCGGACGGGCCTGAACGATGTAGAGCTTGCCATCCTGACCATCCTTGGCCCACTCGATGTCCATCGGGCGACCGTAGTGCTGCTCGATGATGAGGGCCTGCTTTGCCAGGGCCATCACTTCCTCGTCCGTGATGCAGAAGCGGTTGCGCTCGGCATCGGTGGTGTCAACCACCTTCACCTGACGGCCATGACCGGCATCCCCGGAGTAGGTCATCTTGATGAGCTTGGAGCCCAGCGTCTTGCGCACCACGGCGGGGCGCCCGGCCTTGAGGGTCGGCTTGTGCACATAGAACTCGTCCGGGTTGACGGCCCCCTGCACCACCATCTCGCCCAGGCCCTGGGCGCCGGTGATGAAGACCACGTCGTTGAAGCCGGATTCGGTATCCAGGGTGAACATGACGCCGGAGGCGGCGAGATCCGAGCGCACCATGCGCTGCACCCCGGCAGAGAGTGCGACCCCCTTGTGGTCATAGCCCTGATGGACCCGGTAGGAAATGGCGCGATCGTTGAACAGCGAGGCAAACACATGCTTGATGGCCGTCATGACGGCATCGATACCGCGCACGTTGAGGAAGGTCTCCTGCTGACCGGCAAACGACGCATCCGGCATGTCTTCCGCGGTGGCGGAGGAGCGCACCGCGAAGGAGGCCTCGAGTCCGGCACTCAGCTTGTCGTAGGCGGCCCGCACGGCCTGCTCCAACGCAGGCTGGAACGGCGCTTCCACCACCCAGTCGCGGATCTGCTGACCGGCCTTGTTGAGGGCGGCGATATCGTCCACATCCAGGCTGTCGAGCAGGTCGTGGATCTTGCCGTTGAGGCCGCTTAACTCCAGAAACTCGTTAAACGCAAAGGCCGTGGTCGCAAACCCGCCCGGTACGGACACGCCGGCCCCCGAGAGGTTGCTGATCATCTCGCCAAGGGATGCATTCTTGCCGCCGACGCGTTCAACGTCCTGCATACCGAGCTGTTCGTACCAGAGTACGTACTGTTGCATTTGCATGTCTCCAGGTTGGGGGGCCAGGGTGACAATTCACCTGCTGTGCCAAGTCGTGTGTTTTTGTTAGTGTCTGTTGCCAACGACCATGAAAACGTTTTCTATTTATTGTCAAAAAAATCCCCGAGCAAGAGTTGGGGATGGTCGTTTGACACAGGCATTCTACAATAGCGACACAAAAAGGTAACGATTCAGGTTTGCAAGCGAGTTCACAACTTGGGCATGGCAGATCTGTTGACAAAAACGATATGGTTTCGAGAGATACTTATTTCTCGCCGCCCCCTGGAGCGCACCACAGGAGTCCGCAGTGCACACCGTATTCTATGTATCCGACGGCACCGCCATCACCGCCGAAGTCTTCGGCCACGCCGTGTTGAGCCAGTTCCCCCTGGCCTTCGAGCAGGTCACCATCCCCTTTGTCGAGACCCAGGAGAAAGCGCGCCAGGTACGGGCACGCATTGACGAGCAGTTTCGCCAGACCGGGGTGCGCCCCATCCTGTTTCACACCATCGTCGACCCCATGGTGCGTGAAGAGGTGCTCAAGGCCCAGGCCAGCAGCCACGATTTTCTCAACACCTTCGTGAGCCCTCTCGAACAGGAGCTCGGTATCAAGGCCGAACCCAGGTTGCACCGCACCCATGGCATGGAAAACCGCAAGCTTTACGACGATCGCATCGAAGCGGTCAACTTTGCGCTGGCCAACGACGATGGCATCACCACCAGGGAGTATGACGAGGCAGACATCATCCTCATCGGGGTCTCCCGTTGTGGCAAGACACCGACCAGCCTCTATCTGGCACTGCAATTTGGCATTCGCGCCGCCAACTATCCCTTTATCGAGCAGGACATGGGATCGCTGGAGCTGCCCGCCGCCCTCAAGGCCAATCGCCACAAATTGTTCGGCCTCACCATCATGCCGCAGCGGCTGCACGAGATCCGCAACCAGCGCCGCGCCAACAGCCGCTACTCCTCGCTTGATCAATGCAAACAGGAGCTGGCCAGCGTCGAGAGGCTGTTCCGCCAGGAGGCGATCCGCTTCCTCGATACCAGCTCCCACTCGGTCGAGGAGATCAGCGCCAAGATCCTGGAAGCAACCGGCCTTCGCCGCCAGCTCTGCTAACCTTCAAGGCTGTGACAGCACAACGCACCATTAAACAGGTGAGTGGCAAGATAACGAAACAGAAGAACAGGATGAAAAAATGATGCCAGCATCATCGCTGGCATCCCATCACTCGCGGGGCAAGCAGGCTCAGGGCTTGTTGAGTTCCTTGTTGTTCATCAACATGCCGTGAAAATGGATGAGTCCCCTCCCCTTGCGGACTCGCTCGCTCAGCCAGCAGGCTGGCACCATCCCCATCCCGGCAGCAAGGATGAGCACCATGGCGATGTGGTTCACCAGGTAATCCGCTCCCAACCAGCCCCAGACAACAAGGCTGCTCATCGCCATCGTCAGCAACATGGGGGATAGCCAGATCCCGAGCCAGAGCACGGCCATCACCAGGCCACCCACAATACGCTCAATCATATGAGTCCCTTTTTATCAAAGGGAAACAGAGCCATGAAAACAGAACCGAGTCAAGAGATGGAAATCCACTCGAACACAAAACAAGCAATCACTCTCAAAACCCCTTTCCAGATCATGAAAAACCTGCATGGCGCACAAAACAGCAGCCAATGATGAGGAAAACAGGTGCATGGACGGTCGATTATCACTATTCTGCTCGGGTTGGTAGCCGCTACAAAAAACAGCCAGCGGCAAACCGTAACGATATAAATACGGATTTCGTCACGTTTTCGGCACAAGATGCCGCGCCAGGCAGAGGAAGTGCTGTGGCTGACGGGACGCGAGCCGAGTGATTTCAGCGACGTAAGGAAGGAAGCATGGATCTTCAACAACACGGCGACGAGCTCAAGCGCGGTCTGAAAAACCGCCATATCCAGCTTATCGCACTGGGCGGTGCCATCGGTACAGGCCTGTTCCTCGGCATTGCCGACACCATCAAGATGGCGGGCCCTGCGGTGCTGCTGGGCTATGCCATCGGCGGCTTCATCGCCTTCCTCATCATGCGCCAGCTGGGCGAGATGGTGGTGGAAGAGCCGGTTGCCGGCTCATTCAGCCATTTTGCCTACAAGTACTGGGGTGACTTCGCCGGCTTCGCTTCCGGCTGGAACTACTGGGTGCTCTATGTACTGGTGAGCATGGCCGAGCTGACGGCAGTCGGTATCTATGTCCAGTACTGGTGGCCCGAGATCCCGACCTGGATGTCGGCGGCCTTCTTCTTCGTGCTGATCAACGCCATCAACCTCTCCAACGTCAAGGCGTTCGGCGAGATGGAGTTCTGGTTCGCCATCATCAAGGTGGTCGCCATTCTCGGCATGATCGGATTCGGCGGCTGGATGCTGTTCTCCGGCAGCGGCGGCCCCGAGGCCACGGTCAGCAACCTCTGGGCCCAGGGTGGCTTCTTCCCCAACGGCGTCGGCGGGCTGGTGATGGCAATGGCCTTCATCATGTTCTCCTTCGGCGGTCTGGAGCTGGTCGGCATCACGGCAGCAGAAGCGGACAATCCCGAGAAGAGCATCCCAAAGGCCACCAATCAGGTGATCTACCGCATCCTCATCTTCTACATCGGTGCCCTCACCGTACTGCTCTCCCTCTATCCCTGGGGCAAGGTAGTGGAAGGCGGCAGCCCGTTCGTGATGATCTTCCATGCGCTCGACAGCAACCTGGTAGCCAACGTACTTAACCTGGTGGTGCTGACCGCCGCGCTGTCGGTGTACAACAGCTGCGTCTACTGCAACAGCCGCATGCTGTTTGGCCTGGCCAAGCAGGGCAACGGCCCCAAGGCCCTGCTCAAGACTAACAAGAGCGGCGTGCCCCTGACCGCCATCACCATCTCGGCCGCGGCCACCCTGCTGTGCGTGCTCATCAACTATTTGATCCCGGGCAAGGCCTTTGGTCTGCTGATGTCTCTGGTGGTCTCCGCCCTGGTCATCAACTGGGCCATGATCAGCCTGGCGCACCTCAAGTTCCGCAAGGTGAAGGCTGCAGAAGGCGTCACCACCAAGTTCAAGGCACTGTGGAGCCCGTTTGGCAACTACCTCTGCCTCGCCTTCATGGCCGCCATCCTGGTGATCATGTACATGAACGACGGCACCCGCATCTCGGTCGAGCTGATCCCGGCCTGGGTCCTGGTACTCGGTATCGGCTATCTGCTCAAACAGAAGAGCCAACGCAAGCTGGCTACCAACCTGGGCTAGGCATCAAGCCTCCTCCAACAAAAATGCCGGTCACTGACCGGCATTTTTTATTCCATTCCCGTTTCACCTGACCCAATTCGCGGCTCACTTGTCCTGCCAGCCCCTGCAATGACAAACCCGAGGGGTTGCCTCGGGTTTGAGTGATGGACAAAGGGGCTGTGTTATTCCAGCAGGAAGACGGCTTCTACATTGTCAGTGATGCTGATCTGCTGCTGTTGATAGCTGTTTTCCATCATGTCGGCGGCAGGGGCTGCCGCAGCCTTCATGGCACGGGTATAGACCGGCATGGGGGAACTGTTGCGGTATTCAACGCTATATACCTTGCCAAGCTTCATGCCGAAAGCCTTGGCCAGGGATTCCGCCTTGCTCGTGGCATCAGCAACAGCACCAAGCCGGGCCTGCTCCTTGATGACCTGTGGTGACTTCAGGCCGTACTCTATCTGGGTCACGGACTCCAGACCCGCCTTGAGGGCGGTGTCCATCAGCTGGCTCAACTTGTCGAGCTGGTAGAGTTTGACCGCCAGCTGACGCTGGGCACGGTAACCCACCATTTCGGGTTGCTTGTTCTGGGGGTACTGGTACTCGGGGGAGATCACCAGATTGCCAGCCTCCACGTCGCTGCGCTTGATGCCGAGGCTCTCCAGCTGGCCAAAGAAGGCTGCTACCTTGGTATCTACCTGCTGTTTGGCCTTGATGCCCTGCTTCTCCAGTGCCGTGACGGCGACATTGAGCGTCAGCATGTCTGGTTCAGCCTTCTGCTCCGCATAGCCACTGACGACCAGATGGGGGGCCTGAGGAACCTCGATGGCAAGCAACGGAGCACTGACAACCAGCGCGGACAGGGTAAGAAGGGGACGCCACATAAAAAAACCTCCATCATTTAGATGGAGGTCATTATGCATGTCGTCGATTGGGATTCATATATCGTGTGTCGGCGGGATCTGGTCCAGCACCTGATTGGTCATGTCGATATTGATGCTGATCTCCCCTCCTCCTGAATTGCCATGGCTTGTCATCACAGAAGCAGGCGCCGGGCTGCCAAACAGCGATTCATCCTCAAAGTGGAACGAATCCCACGACAGAACATGACCTTGTGATGGCAGATTCGGCTCGGACGTCGTCACGACGGCCAGCCCCCCCCAGTCAAGCTCCTCACCGTGGCTGAGCAGCCCCTGCAAGGAGGTATCGCTCAGGCTCTGCAACGAATACTCCTGCTGCCCCCACTCATGGCCGACCAGCACCATCATATGGGGCAGGGGCGCATCCTCTGCCGGCGTGAAGCTGATACGAGAAGCGGCAAAGTCCACATTCAGCAACCCCGCCACCTCACCATCTTCGCTCTCCAGCTCCAGACCGTTGAGCGTGTCACCCGTTATCGTGGCCTGATAGCCAAAGCGGCCGGTGCAGACGATATTGTCCTGCCCGTTCCAGCTATAGCGAATGCCGTCGATGTCGACCCAGTTGAATGACTGCATGGTGACCCTCTCCTGATACTGCAGCTATCTTATCTGCCCACTCCATCAAATAACAGGGGCCGGGCACACCCGGCCCCCATACCCTGCTTACGGATCGACCTTGAGGTTGCCCTGATCCAGCAGATCCTGAATGATCTGCAGATTGGATTTGCCAGCCGTCAGATCCACGTTGTCAAAGAGGATGGTATGAGTCGTGGTGCCACTTCCCGCTCCATCCAGATCAATGGTCAGTGTCGACTTGCCACTGCCCGGACCAGGAGCAAAGGTAAGATAGTGATCCAGTGTGCTCGCATCGGCATGCTCACCACTGAGCAGTTCACTCAGGTCCAGAACATCTCCATTGGCCCCCGTGGTGAAGTCTTTGATGGTATCCGTGCCTCCTGCATCACCTGCCATCCATTTGAAGGTATCCTTGCCTGCCCCACCAGTCAGGGTATCACTGCCGGTACCCCCAATCAGCAGGTCGTCGCCACCACCACCACTCAAGATGTCGTTACCTGCCAGTCCGCTCAAGACGTTGGCATTACCATCGCCGGTCAGGCTGTCGTTGAACATGGACCCTACCAGATTTTCCATGTTGCTCAGGCTGTCTGTCCCTGCCCCTCCGGTATTCTGACTGGCACCATTGACTGTGACCGTGACCCCAGCAGCGCTGTCGAAGTAACTGGCCGTATCATTGCCGTTGCCGCCGTTCAGGGTATCGTTGCCAGCGCCACCGATCAGGAGATCATTGCCCTCACCACCATTCAAGGTGTCGTTACCGAGTCCTCCAAGCAGGATGTCGTTCCCGGCATTGCCGTTGAGCGTATCGTTTCCAGATCCCCCAATAAGGATCTCGTCGAGATAGCTCCCGGTAAGTGTCAAACCGCTCTGCACATCCACATACACCTTGGCCGTATCTGTGGTCGTGCTATTGGTGTAGTTGAACGAACCCTCGTAAGAGTTGGGAGTCGCATTGCCGGAGGTATCATCAAATGTTACCGAGCCTGCATTGTCTGTGACGGTCCCTCCCACAGCTCCCGAGACGCCCGTGATCATCTGGGTCGCAGCCAGAGGCCCGGTGTCATTGGCAAGCAGAGCCCAATCCGGAATGGTCGCCGGGTCCTGGTTGGTGATGATAAAGTCATCACGAACCACGGTAGGACCGACCGCCGGGTTGATAACGATGGACAAGGTGCTGGACGCAGTATCCCCATCATTGTCTATCACACTGTAACCCACGACCTGGTTTATCCCCCCGACCGGAATGGATGTCGGCGGAGTATAGGTGTAGGCGCCGTTGTCCATATCCACCTTGAGGATGCCGCCTGCAAGTGTAATGGTCCATTCATTGGTCGCTGTATTGAAAGTCCCGACTGATGTTCCTCCCGAGACGCCAGCGGAGTCCGTCTTCTGGTTGTAGGTATAAGTCACCCCGCCCACGGTAATGGCATTGAGCCAGCCACCGTCGGCCCCAGCACTCGCTGCTACCCCGTTGATCAGTTGTCCTGCCAGGGGCGGAGCTACCACGGTGCTCAAAAGGGTCGCGGTCAGTTGGCTGAAGTCAGTCACCACCACTGCGGTGGTATTCGCCGGGCTGGCACCACTGACCCCGTTGTAGGCAATGGGATCCAGTGCAGACTGGGTCGCTCCCGAGCCCATCCCGAGCGCGTATGAATTGATGTTGTTCGCCGTCAGGAAATCGGCCCAGTCCTTGGTTTCACCGCTCAGTGTCGTGCCGTCACCATCGATCCCGTTCCCACCGCCAAGCGAGTTGTTGCCATCAGGAACTGTGGCGGGGGTACCGCTCAACGAGTTGGCATTTGGCAGACCATCCGACATGAAGTAAGAGACATTTTGCGCATTAGCGAGTCTACCTGTATCGCCAAAGGCTTTGATTGCCTCGTTCAGTGCATCATCGTAGTTGGTCGAGTCCGTGGGGGTAAGGCCAAGGATGATGGCCTTGGCTACATCGACCGAGACCCACACCCCGGTCGGATTGGCGGCTGAAGTGGAGAAGGTCACGATATTGACCATGACGCTGCCGTAGGCGCTGTATTTGTCCAGCAGCTCCAAAGCGGACTTTTGCATCACCTGCATCCGAGTCATGCCTTGATAGCCCGATGGATCACCCATACTGCCGGAAATATCGAGGATCAACATCAGATTCGTGTTCTGCACCTGAGTCGCCTGGCCTGCATTGGTAACAGCATTGGCAATGGGGGCATCATCACTGATCACAACCTGCAGGTTACCCGTGCCACTGTCGCCACTGGCATCCGTAGCCGACACGACGAAACTCGGACCATTCGCTGTATCACTGTTGCCTTGAACGTTGTGAGTCAGCACATTGTCTTTGAGCGTGTAGGTATAGTTCACCGTGTAGACACCGGCCGTGGGTCCGCTGACACCGGTTACCGTCAGCATTCCTTCCGTATTGTTGATCAAGGTCTGACTGCCGCCACTGGTCAAGTTGTAAGCCTGCCCACCGATGGTCAAGGTAGTCAGATTTTCCCCCTGGGTGTTGATGGTGAAGCTGCCATTGAATATCTCCGAATTACCACTGGCGGCCGTCCCCTCAGGCAGTCCCTCCTCATCAACCGTCGCATTGCCGATGGTCAATACAGGGACACGGGTATCCTGAGCAATATTGATGGTCAGAGTTGCCGGATCCGTATCACCATCGCCATCTTTGAGCGTGTAGGTAAATACCTCCGAGGCCCCCACGGGAACCGATGCCGCCGTGAGCGTATAACTGTATTCGCCATCCAGCCCCATGGTCAGCGTCCCATACAGCCCGGTCACAGTGAATCCACCGGCAGGATTACTGTCTGAATTGCCGTTCGAGCTCACGACCTGGCTGATTGCCGCACCATCCGCCCCCATGACGTCCACCCCGGCACCGGCTGTACCGCCGATGGTACCCGCCCCGGTAATGACATTGCCCGTCACCGGAGTGAACACACCTTCAGTGGCACTGTCAGCATCATCGTTGGCCGTCGGCACGTCATCCACGATCTGCACGCTCAGGGTGTTCGAGGCCGAATCCCCGTCGCTGTCCACCAGGCTCACCGCGAAGTCTTCGAACAGGCTGTTGTTGCCGTTCGCCGTCGGGTGCGCCTCATTGTCGTTCA
>NZ_JBFWLQ010000003.1:391847-457380 GCF_050252055.1 Aeromonas sp.
TCATCCACGATCTGCACGCTCAGGGTGTTCGAGGCCGAATCCCCGTCGCTGTCCACCAGGCTCACCGCGAAGTCTTCGAACAGGCTGTTGTTGCCGTTCGCCGTCGGGTGCGCCTCATTGTCGTTCAGGGTGTAGCTGTAGCTCACCAGCCCCGTCGCCGGGTTGTACCCGGTGATGGTCAGGGTGTTGCCCAGCGGCGTGGTCACCCCGCTCAGCGGGAAGCCCGCCACCACCCCGTTCACCACGATGTTGATGCCACCCACGCTCAGGGTCTTCACCCCGTCCGGCGCGCTGATGGTGAAGTCCCCCGTCACCGTGGTCGACTCCTTGCTGCTGTCCGACCCCGCCGATTCGTTCTCGCCGCGGGTCGCCAGCAGGTCGTCCTCGTACACCTTCGCATCCCCGCCCTCGCCCTTGGGCGTCAGGTTGGTGATGGTCACCCCGTCATCGTCGTTCTTGATGGTCAGGGTCAGGGTTGCCGTGCTCACGTCTCCATCCGCATCCGTCAGGGTGTAGGTGAACACTTCGCTGCCCACCCCGCCCCCGGTCAGCGCCTTGAAGTCACCGTCGTTCGGGTTGAGGGTGTAGGTGTAGGTGCCGTTGGCATTGAGCACCAGGCTGCCGTAGGTCCCGCTCAGGGTGCCCGCGGTCACTGCCGCGCCATCCGCCCCCTGCACGTCGTTGGTGATGACGTTGCCATTGAGGACCAGGTTGTTCTCGCTCGCCGCCGTCGGGTTGACGTCGCTCACCGCCGTCGGCACGTCGTCCAGCACCACGACATCCAGCCCTGCACTGGTCGTGTCGCCATCGAGGTCCGTCAACACAACGTTGAAGCTCTCCGTCAGAGCCCCATCATTTGCAGGTTTGTTATGTGTTTCGTTATCGTTCAGGGTGTAGCTGTAGGTCACGCTGCCAACCCCTGTCACCGGGTTGTAGCTGACGCTGGTCACCAGCAGTTGATTTCCCAAAGGACTGGGGATCCCCTGGGGGAAGGTGGTCAAGACCTGGCCATTGCTGATCAGCGTCACACCTCCCAGCGTCAGGCTTTGTACTCCATCTGCCGCATTGAATGTAAAGGTACTGCTCTTGGTCAAGGCTGCGCCATCGGAGGCTGAGCCATCCGGCAATGCGGCTTCATCAAGGACAAGCTCACCACCCTCGACCTGCAATCCATTCAGCGAGACAGGCTCATCTACAGGGGTGATGGTGATAGTCAGAGTGGAGTCGTTGGTATCATCCCCATCCGTTACGGTGTAATTGACCGCAGGTACAGGCCCTGTGTAGTTCAGCGCGGGGGTAAAGGTATAGGAGCCGTCGGCATTGATGATCAGCGTACCAATCCCATCCAGCGTGCTCTCAACGCCAGCAGCAATTCCCTGATTGCTGCCCCAGCTATAGGAAATGACAGACGAATCAAGGGGACCATCCGGATTGTTGCTGTTGTCGAGCACATTGCCACTGATGGCCTGATCTTCCTGGGTGACAACAGACTCATCCTGATCATCGAGCTGATTCTCGGGCAGAAGATCGTCTTCCTGCAGCACATTCTGATCGATCAACGTGTCATAGCCGGTATCGAATCCGGCCTCGGCTATGGTCGCATCTCCGATGCGGTCTATGACAACAAAACCACCATTGCCACTGGCCCCTGCGACCCCGCCGATACCGCCACCACCACCGGCGGCAGGTGCCCCACCGGCAGCAGAGGCTTCGAAGTTCTTGGTCGGGTCAACCCCTTGCAGGATGGATTGTTGCAACGCCGCAATTTCTGGCGACACTTCAGGCGAGCCTTGCTGATGATTGGCAACCGATGAGGACGATTGCCCCTCTGGAGGCATCTCTGTCCCTGCCGGAACACCATTGTCCGCTGCAGGTTTGTCATCGTAGGGAGCCAGCATCAATTTGGCATCATCAGCGATATTGAGTCTGGCGCCAGGCTGCAGTATCTCGCCAGGCTGGAGAGGACGACTGCTGCCATCGGCAAGCAGGATCTGAACGTTGCCTTCTACGGAAGAGACGACCACGGTTTTGTCGATGATTTGGGTGCGCATATCCATTGCTCCAGGGTGACAGATCTTGATGCCTACACTCTAGATACGCCCCCGTCCTGCTTCCGTTGCAAAAATGTACAGGGTTGAGTCTCTTTGACTTCATCCGATGCAGCGAATCGAACGAATATTTTTTACATATAAAAATCAATTAAGTAACAGCGCGAGTTTTAGTGATATTACCTATATGTCGCGTAAAAATGATGTACATATTCTAAACAGATATAAAAAAGGGCCCTTAATGGGCCCCTTTCTATCGAGTTGTACCGCTTATGCCAGTGGAAATGCAGGGTGAACGAACCCCTGATAACCATCGATATGCAAACTGGACAACAATTCAACCTGCCGTTGATCTTCCACCCGGGTGGCGATGGTCGTGACACCCGCATTGTGGGCAGCCCGACAGACAGCCGCCAGGAAGGAGGTATCGGCGCCTGGTTCCATGACCTGGCTGGTATACCCGTGGTCCACCTTGACATAAGCGGGGGTCAGCTCTTCCAGATAGCCGAGGGACTGGAAGTGCCGGCCATAGTGATCGACCCCCCACAAGAAGCCGTGCTCTCGCAATAGCTCAACCAGATGAGTCACATACTCTTTGTGTTTCATGATGGCCACTTCCGGGATTTCGAACAGCAGTCGCTCCTTCAGCTCCACGTTCAGCGACAGATAGCCTCTGAGCCATGTCAGGAACTCATCCGAACAGAGAGAACCCGCCGTGATATTGACTGCCAACACCAATTCCGGTTGCTGCTTGAACAAGGGGACGCAGGCTTCCAGCACCGCCTTGTCAAACTCGGCCCCCATCTTGAACTGCTCGATCGCAGGCAAGAACTGCCCTGCGAAGTAATCCGTTCCATCTCGCGAGATGGCCGCGAACAACTCGGCATGCAGGCGGGTACCATCATCGAAGCGGCATGCAGGCTGTGCCTTGAAGCGCCAGAGATGTCTGGCAATGGCATCCTGCACCAGGTCTCGCCAGGCAAGGCGTCCCATCAGTCCCTGCTCATTGCCGCCTTCCATCACGACGGCACCGCGCCGCTCATTGCGCGCTTTGCCAAGGGCGTTATCCGCCTTCGTCAGCAGGGCCGAGAGATCGTCATTGCCATCACGGCCGGCGATGCCGACGACGGACAGCGCACCGCTTTCTCCCATGGGATTGACAACCAGATCGGCGATACGGCTGTTGATGAGCTCCGCCAGCTCCTTGAGCTGAGACAGATCATCGGTGGGGCAGAGCAAGGCATACTCCGTCGCCGAGATCCGGGCCAGTGCCGCGCCATCCCAGCCATCCAGCAGTTCCCTGAGCACCTGTGCAATGGACTTGACCATGTTGTCCCTTGCAGCAAAGCCCTCTTCCCGATAGAGATCGTCCAGCATGTCGACGGCCACCAGCATGACCCCGCCCTGCCCGGCCTCCGCAATCCAGGCATTGACCTGCCCGACGAAGTAAGAGCGGTTGCCAAGCCCGGAGACGGCATCCACATAGACACGGGCTCGCAGATTCTCGGCTTCGTCGGCCTGCTCCTTGAACTGTACGGCGAGCTTGCTGGAAAGGGTATTGATGGCCTGTACCACTTGCCGCAGCTCGCGGGTCTTGGGCTCGGGAATGGCGTGGCCGAAATGGTGCAGCTCGATTTCAACCGCCTGATCGCAAATCAGCTTGAGCGGTTTGAGCAGATAATTGAGCGCCCGCATCAGCAAGAGAGTGGTGACGAGAAAGCCGACCAGGAACCAGGTGGCCAGTTCGCTCATTCCTTTCCAAAGCTCGTAGTAGGCTTGTCCAGGGTGGCCGACGACCTTCAGCTTGCCCAGTTGCAGCCAACCCGACGTCAAAATCGATTCATTGGCCACTTCAGGGAACAGATCCAGCCCAATGAACCACTGTGGGACCCCTTCGATATGGCTGCTGTTCTCCAGCTCGATGACATCCTTGGAGGCCAGCAGATCGAGACGGACCAGCTTGTAGTAACCCCCGTCGAACACCGCCTTGATCACGGATTCGGCACTGACCTTGTCGCCGTTCTCCAGATAGGGGGTCAGCGCCAGACCCAGTGCGGTGGACGTATTGATGACGGTGGTCTCCTGCTGCTGCGCCAGGTAGTTGCGGGTCGAATTGAATTGCACCCAATAGGTGGCGGCAAACAGCAATCCGAACAGCAGCAGCATGGTTGCCAATAGTTGTCTGTAGAGCGTCATAGGTTAATCATCCAAATTGACCGCAGGCCGAGCCAATCGCCCCGATGTCATGCGATTGCGTAAGTCTGTCCATAATCCCAAGCGGGATGATTGCCCGGCCAGTTCCCCTTGACCACGCGCCTTCATCAGCCACAAGTGACTACCGTTAAAACTGTAAATTGGCAACAAATCCGCCCGTTGGGTCGCCGGGCGAATTGATCCGACAAGATTGTCCAGAATCAGGGGTACTGCCGCAGGCGTCTCATAGTAGGCAACGACCATATGAAACTGGTTATAATCCAATGCCTTGACATATACCATTCGCATTTTTTCATCAGGGATGCCAAGTTCCAGCAAGGTAAAATACTTGGAAATGCTGAAGTCTTCACAATCTCCCCCCGCTGCGCCCAGAAATTCCAGCGGTGTCGCCCAATAATCCTTCTTGTGCCACAACTTGATGTCATCGATGAAACGCATCTGGTTGAAGAACTGGTTCACCTTCTCCAGCTTCTGCCGATCCGTCAGCCCCGCCGCCTTGTTCTGCATTGCCAAAGTGCGCCAGCTGGTGACCCGTTTGCCAGCCCTGGGGCCATAGGTCTCCTCCGCGCGCTTGACCAGTTTCATATCCTCCGGTGAGAGAGGCTGGCTGGCGCTGAGCAGCAGGGGGATCGCCAGCAGGGCCAGCCACAGCAGGCGAACCCGCCAGGGCGCACGTGCACCTGCGACAGCTCGATACCCATCACGTCGGCTCCAGCCTGTCGATGCCACTTCTTTCTGTGTCATGACGCCGCCATCATCCCCTGACCGCCGGACGCATAAAAGAATGACTGCAGCACGCTGCAGCCATTCCCCTTGCCTGATATGACATCAGTGGCAGGGCCATCAGTTGTTGTTGGCCTGCCATTCAGCCGGTTGCTGCACATTCAGAGCATTGAGCAGACCACCGGTGGCATTGAGGATACGATAATCCGCCAACAGGGAGTCGTACTCGGCAGTGATGTAGCTGCGGCGAGCCTCGAACAGTTCGTTCTCCGTGTTCAGCACGTCCAGCAAGGTCCGTTGGCCCAGGCCGAATTGCTTCTTGTACGCCTGTACGGTGTCATAGCTGGCGTCCACGTGCTCTTTGAGGAAGACTTTTTGCTTTGCCAGCGACTCTTTGGCGTTCCAGGCGAGGCGGGTCCCCTCTTCCACCTGACGGAAGGCATTCATGTGAATGTCTTTGGCCTGGGAATAGAGCGCAGAGGTTGCCTTACTTTCTGCCAGATCGGACCCACCGCGGAACAGGTTGTAACGCATCCGGACCATGGCGGTGAGATCGTCGTTACGGCCTTTGACCGCATCGATGTCCTCGTTCCAGTTCTGATCCACTTCAAAGGCTACGTTCGGGTAGAACCCTGACTTGGAGCCTTCATGCTGGTACTTCGCCTCTTCGATGTCCTGCAGGGATGACAGCAGGGTCGGGTGAACCTCTGTTGCCGTCTTCAGCGCATCTTCCAGTGTTGCGGGCAGGAGCTGGGTGTTCGGTACTGGCTGAACGAGATCCTTGGGCACTTCATTGACGACACGGATAAACTCGCTCTCGGCATCCCGATAGTTGTTCTCCGCCGCCGCCTGATTGGAGTAAGCCCGAGCCACACGACCGTCGATCTGGGTCTGGTCAGCGGTCGACCCAAGACCGGAGTCGGTCCGTTTCTGGATGTCACTGCGGATCTGCTCGTGGGTTTCAAGGTTCTGCTTGGACAGCTCCAGGATCTCCTGCTGACGCAGCATGTTGAGATAGACCTCGGCCACGCGCAGGGCCGTGTTCTCCGCCTCGGAGATCATCGCCAGGCGCTGGGCCTGGGCGGCGGCATCGGTCCGTGCCACGTTGCTGCTGACATCAAAGCCGTCAAACAGCATCTGGCGAAGGCTGATCCCGGCCTCCTTGCGCGTCATGGAGTCATCGATCGTCTGTGAATTCGGACCTGCGGCACGGGTCGAGGGACTGTCAGTCTTCTCGTAACCGACGCCACCACGCAGATCAATGGTGGGGTAATAGCCGCCCTTGGCTCCATCATGCTGATACAGTCGTGCCTGATAGAGATCAAAAGCTTCCTTGATTTTCGGATGGGTAGCCAGTGACTGCGCCACTGACTGTTCCAGCGTCTGTGCCTGGCTCAGGCCCGGGAACAGTATGGTGCCACTAACCAGCATGGCAACAATCGTCTTCTTCATGGTATCTCCAGTCATGTTGTTTTTAGATTGTTGGCTTATCGTTCTCTCAGTGCCGACTGCTTAGCCCTCAAGATGGGTTTCAGCAAGTAGTCTAGGACACTTTTTTTACCAGTAATAATATCTGCACTGGCTAACATACCGGGGATGATGGGAAGTGCGTTAAGCTCATCGCCCAGATAACTCTTCTCGGTTCGTACTCGCACCAGATAGAAGGAATTGCCCTCCTCATCCTGGATTGAGTCGGCACTTATCTGTTCAACCTTGCCATGTAAACCTCCATAAATAGTGAAATCATAGGCAGTTATCTTGACCACGGCCTCCAGTCCGGGTCTGAGGAACGCGATGTCCTTGGGCGACACCTTGGCTTCAACCAGCAGGGTGTCTTCCAGCGGCACTATCTCCATCAGGTCCATGCCCGGCTGAACGACCCCACCCAGCGTATTAATCTTGAGCTTTTTGATGGTCCCCTTGAGAGGCGCAATCACACTGGTACGATCGACTCTGTCCCTGAGGCCGACCTGACCCTCCGACAACTGGCTCAACTTGCCTTGACGTTCGTTCAGCTCGGTCTGGGAGTCCGCCCGGAATTTCAGGGCGATATCATTTCGCTTCGAGATGGTCTCCCGCAGTACCGAGTTGAGCTTGGGCACCAGCAGGCGGTTCGCCTCCAGCTCCCCTTGCATTTCGTTGACCTGCCGCTCCAGTTTAATTAGCTCCACTTGAGGAACTATACCCTCTTTTGCGAGAGGACGGCTGATGTTCAGCTCCTGACGAGCCAAATCAACGCTGCGGCCCACGGTCCGGATCTTGGCATTGAGCTCTATGGTCTCCTGCTCTTTCTGCTCGATCTGCTGTCCCAGAATGTAAAGCTGGTTCTTGAGGTTGTTTAACCGCGCCTCCTGCACCGACCTTTCACGGGCGGCATATTCGGCAAAGACATTCTCGTACCCTTCGGGGAACTCTATGGGTTGCTTGTCGATGGCTACCTGCTCACGCCACCCCAGGTTGGGTTCGTTCTTGACCACCACGCTGCGAATTTCGGCGCGCAGGCGGGCGATATCCCCCTTGAGGGTGACCAGCTCCTGCTCCCGTTCGCGAAAATCCGACTTGAAGCGGGTATCGTCGATGCGCAGCAATGGCTGCCCCTTCTCGACGATGTCCCCCTCCTTGACGAAGATCTCCTTGACGATCCCCCCTTCCAGGTTCTGGATCACCTGCAACTGGCGCGACGGTATCACCTTGCCCTGGCCGACTGTCACTTCATCCAGCTCTGCCCAGGCGGCCCAGACGATGGCGCTGACAAAAAACAGGAAGCAGGCCCACAGCAGGACTCTGGCACGGGTGGGCGTCGTCAGCAGCACGGCGGCGGCGCCGTCATCCACGTACTCGAGATGTTCGGGTGCAGGCAAGACCGCATCTGAGGGCGTTTTCTTGAACCAGTGGTTAGCCATTCGCCGTCTCCTGCACCCGCACCTTGCCTTCCTTCAATTGCTGCAACACCACCTCTTTGGGACCGTCCGCCACTATCTTCCCCTGCTCCACGACGATGACCCGGGAAGCGACATCCAGCATGGAGGTCTTGTGGGTGATGAGGATAAGGGTGGTTTCGGGGCCGAGCCGCGCCAGCTCCTGCTTCACGTGCATCTCTGACTGGTTGTCCATGTTGGAGGTCGGCTCGTCCATCACCAGAATGGGGGGATCGTTGAGCAGGGCGCGCGCCAGCAGGATGGACTGACGCTGGCCACCGGAGAGCTGACGTCCCCCTTCGCCTATCTGTCTGTCGAGGCCGTTGGGATCCCGGTTGGTAAAGTTGGTGACCCCGGCCCGCTTGGCGGCGCGCAAGACACGGGCATCATCCACCAGGGGATTACCCAGCATGATATTGTCCCGCACGGAACCAAAGAAGAGGGTCACATCTTGCGGCACGCAGCCGATGTTGCGGCGAATGATGGTCGGCGGCAGTTGGTCCAGCTCAAAGCCATCCAGACGCACTAGGCCATCAGTCGGGCGATAGAGACCCATCAGCAATTTCTCCAGCGTGGTTTTACCCGCACCGATGCGTCCAATGATGGCCACCTTCTCACCCGGCTCGATGCGCAGGTTGATGTTGTGCAGGGTACTGCTCTCCATGCCCGGATACTTGAAGGAGACATTTTCAAACTCGATGCGCCCCTGGATGACCGGATGGTGGATGTACTGCCTGCCCTCCTCCTGCTCACCCGGCGTCATCATGATCTTCTCCAGGATCTCGAGCGCCGACTTGGCCTGATTGTAGCGGGTGGAGAGCACCGACAGCTGCACCATGGGGGCGATGGCCCGGCTCGACAGCATCACGGCCGCTATCATGCCCCCCATGGTCACCAATCCTTCCGAGATCTGGTAAACACCGACGATCACCAGTCCCACTGTCACCACCTGCTGGATGTAGCTCGCCAGAGAAGACATGGAGTTGGTGATGCGCCGGGTCTGCACGCCCCAGGTCGAGATGTGGGACACCGCCTGCTCCCAGCGGTGCTGGAACATGCTCTCGGCCCCGAAAATCTTCACGGTCTCAAGGCCCGAGATGCTTTCGATCAGATTGGCGTTCTTCTGGGAGGCGAGCCGGGAGCCCTCCTCGATGGATTGCTTCAGCGGTGCCTGAATGTAGAAGCTGTAGGCCACCAGGATCAGGATGGCGATGATGGGCACCACCACCATGACACCGGCGAAAATCCAGATGATGAAGAGGAAGAAGATGGCAAACGGCAGATCGATCAGGGTGGAGACGGTGGCCGACGTGAAAAACTCGCGCACCGATTCAAACTCCTGCAAGTGCTTGGCAAAGGCACCGGTCGACGCAGGCCTGGACTCCATCTTCATGCCCATCACCTTGGCAAAGATTTTGGCCGACAACAGCACGTCGGATTTCTTGCCTGCAATATCGATGAAGTAGCTGCGCAGCTGGCGCATCACGAAGTCGAAGGTGAACACCACCATGGCTCCAACCGCCAGCACCCAGAGGGAGTCGAATGCCAGGTTGGGCACAATCTTGTCATAGACGTTCATGGTGAACAGGGGGCTGGCGATGGCAAACAGGTTGATGAGGATCGAGGCCACCAGCACATCCCGATAGATACCACGGGACTCGAACAAGGTGCTCCAGAACCAGTGACCATCACGGGTCTCCAGCACTTTGGGCGAGCGCTCATCAAACTTGAACTGCCGCTTGACGTAGAACAGACGACCATTGTACTCGTCACCCAGCTGGGCAAGACTGACCCATTGAGCCGCGTCTCCGGCCTGGGGAAAGATGACCCTCGCCTGGGTCCGTTCTTCATTCCATTCAAGCAAGATGCAGGCGCCGCCATTGCGCGTCTGCAAGACGCAGGGCAGCAGCAGGGAGGAGATCTGTTCAAGGGGCTGGATCACTTCGCGGGCAGAGAGACCGCCCCGCTCGGCGGCACGACTGAAGAGCGCCGTGCTGAGACGCCCGGAGACCAGTGGCAAGCCGGTGGTGAGAGCATCCTGACTGTTGGGCACCCCGTAAAAGCGGGTCAAAAAGACCAGGCACTCCAACAGTTCATCTATATGGCTGGTTTCTGCTTGCATAGCATCCCATCAAACATGATTCAGAAGGTTGTCTCGGGGCCGAATATACAAAGCCCGGCGGCGATCCGGAAAAACAGAACAGACCTCGCCACCCAGACCCACAACCCGATTAGCGCACAGAGCCGGGACACTGCATGTCTCGCCTCCCT
The DNA here is from genome assembly GCF_050252055.1 of Aeromonas sp. NCBI lineage: Bacteria > Pseudomonadati > Pseudomonadota > Gammaproteobacteria > Aeromonadales > Aeromonadaceae > Aeromonas > Aeromonas sp. The sequence goes on from NZ_JBFWLQ010000003.1 coordinate 402,022, forward strand.
CACAGATTTTCATGCCGGAAACGGAGGGGACATGCCGGGCACCTGATGTTGCCAACAAATATGCCACCCGGTACGAAGAAAGCCCGCCCGGTATACAAACTGCAAAGAGTTATTGATAACTATATCTTTTTTCAAGCCGACCATCTTATCAAGGTGACTTGAACGAAACTATACTCCAAAGACTGAATTTCATCTAATAACCCACTGTTTTTTTGACGAAATTAGAGTTGGCACTCGCCTGTGGAAGGGAGAGAAAAAGGGCGTCCCAGGCAGTGTCCCTGAGGGCCTGAGCGTGCCAGCGCCGCGGCAATGGCGGTCATGGCGCTCCAGCGATTCTCGCACCAGGCGGGGGCCAGCAGGGTCGGGCGGCGCGCCGACGCCGAGACCCTGTGATAGACCACCTCGGGCGGCGTGTACTGGATCATGGCGACCGCCGCCGCCACATACTGCTCCATCGTCAACACATCCAGCCGTCCCGCCTGCCACGCCTTGCCAAGAGTGCTCCCCTCCACCACATGCAGTGGGTGAAGCTTGATCCCCTCGACGCCGGTCTCCACGACACGGTGGAGGGTTTCCAGGCTGTCCATCGGCACCTCGCCGGGCAGGCCGACGATGAGATGGGCACACACCTTGATGCCTCGCAGATGGGCTCGGGTAACGGCATCGGCATAAGCGGCATAGCCGTGACCCCGATTGATGCGTTGCAACGTCTTGTCGTTGGCACTTTGCAGCCCGAGCTCCAGCCACACCTCGTAACCTCTGGCCTGATAACCTGCCAGCAGATCCAGCACCGCATCGGGTACACAATCAGGGCGAGTTCCGACGCAGAGCCCCACCATGTCGCTCACCGACAAGGCTTCTTCATACATGCGCTGAAGGTACTCCACTTCGGCATAAGTACTGGTATAGGCCTGAAAGTAGGCAAGATAGCGCCTGGCCCGGGTCACCTCGTCCCGGCGTGCCAGCAGTTGCTGCACCACGGAGAGTTGCTGGGCCGACTCGTCGGCAAAGGAGGAGACATTGCAGAAAGTGCAGCCACCCCGGCCCAGGGTGCCGTCCCGGTTTGGGCAGGTAAAGGCCCCGTGGATGGAGAGTTTGTGGATCTTCTGGCCGTGGCGTTGCTTGAGATCCTGGCCAAATGTATTGATGAGTTCGTGTAACTGCATGACACCTCCGAAATGAGGTGTCATTCTAGCGACGCAGCCCGGCGGGCAGGCTGCGCTGGATCAATCCCGCTCTCTACCCAAAAATCATATAAATATTCACGTTAGATGTGATAAATACCCAACAGTCGGCATTCACGGTCACTTTTGACAACCTGTCACTCCTGCAACCTGGAGAAAAGTGTCATAACCTCTCGCCCATAACCGGCTGTAACTACTGAAAAAATCCTGTTTAGTCTGCTTATGGACAAATGCAAGACGCAGGATCCTGAAATGTGATCCCCGCCAAGCACACCAGAGATGACTTTGTAAAATTACTACAGTTTCCCGCCACCATGCAGTCAACCACCAAACCGTCCATAACCAGAATATAAAGCCAACAAACAAATAAAAGGCAGTCATAAATACAAGAAAATGCTGATTGAGTCTCAAAAACCCACATTTTGTTATGGCGATGTAACATTGCAAACAAGCGGGATGTCCAATTGACCTTGCCCGAAAATCCCATTAGTTTGGAGATTCGCCACCTCAGGCGGACGGAACCACAAGAGCCAATCGCAATTTATGCAGTCTGTTGATGACAGTGCGATGGAAGGCCGAGCAAGGGAGAAATGCAATGTCACTATATGATCCAAAGCTGGAGAGGGATAACTGTGGCTTCGGCCTGTTGGCCCACATGGAAGGGGAAGCCAGCCACAAGCTTGTCCGTCTCGCGATGTCAGCCTTGGCTCGCATGCAGCACCGCGGCGGTATCTCCGCCGATGGCAAGACCGGCGACGGCTGCGGCCTGTTGCTGCAAAAACCCGACAGCTTCTTTAGAGCGGTCGCCGAAGAGAAGGGATGGCACCTGGGCCGCAACTACGCGGTCGGCATGCTGTTCCTCAACCCCGATCCCATCCTGGCCCAGGCCACTCGCGACATCATCGACGAGGAGCTGGAAAGAGAGACCCTGAGTCTGGTCGGCTGGCGCAAGGTGCCTATCGATACCAACGTACTCGGTTCCATCGCCAAGGCGTCCCTGCCCAGTATTGAACAGGTCTTTGTCAACGCGCCCCCGGGCTGGGTCGACAAGGATCTCGAGCGCCGCCTCTATATCGTGCGCCGCCGCATCGAGAAGCGCATCAGCGACGACTACTTCTATGTGGTCAGCCTCTCCAACCTGGTCACCGTCTACAAGGGACTGTGCATGCCGGTGGATTTGCCGCGCTTCTATCTGGATCTGGCCGACATCCGCATGCAGGCCGCCATCTGCGTGTTCCACCAGCGTTTCTCCACCAACACCAGCCCGCGCTGGCCGCTGGCGCAGCCGTTCCGCTACCTCGCCCACAACGGCGAGATCAACACCATTGCCGGCAACCGCCAGTGGGCCAAGGCGCGCAGCTACAAGTTCGCCACCCCGCTGATCCCGGATCTGCAAGAGGCCGCCCCCTTCGTCAACACCACGGGATCGGACTCCTCCAGCCTCGACAACATGCTGGATCTCTTCCTGGCCGGCGGCATGGACCTGTTCCGTGCCATGCGCCTGCTGATCCCGCCTGCGTGGCAGAAGCACCCGAACATGGATGACGACCTGCGCGCCTTCTACGACTTCAACTCCATGCACATGGAGCCCTGGGACGGCCCGGCCGGCATCGTCATGACCGACGGTCGCTACGCTACCTGCGCACTCGACAGAAACGGTCTGCGTCCGGCACGTTACGTCATCACCAAGGACAAGTTCATCACGCTGGCCTCCGAAGTGGGCACCTGGGACTACACCCCGGACGAAGTGCTGGAGAAGGGCCGTGTCGGCCCGGGGGAGCTGTTCGTGGTCGATACCAGCAACGGCAAGATCTGGACCAGCTTCGAAATTGACGACGATCTCAAGAGCCGTCACACCTACAAGCAGTGGATGGACAAGCACTGCAAGCGCCTGGTGCCCTTCGAGCAGATGGACGATGCCAGCACGGGATCGCGCGAATTCCCGGATGACCGGCTCAAGACTTACCAGAAGCTGTTCGGCTACTCCTTTGAAGAGCTGGATCAGGTGATCCGCGTACTCGGCGAGAATGGCCAGGAGGCGGTGGGCTCCATGGGGGATGACACCCCGATGGCGGTGCTCTCCTCCAGCCAGCGTACCCTGTACGACTACTTCCGCCAGATGTTCGCCCAGGTGACCAACCCGCCCATCGATCCCCTGCGGGAAAATCACGTCATGTCCCTGGCCACCTGTATCGGCCGCGAGCAGAACGTCTTCAACGAGACCTTCGGTCACGCCCACCGGGTGCTGTTCCAGTCGCCGATCCTGCTCTACTCCGACTTCCATCAGTTGCTGGCCCTGGAAGGGGAGCACTACCGCCATGCGGTGCTGAGCCTCAACTACCTGCCCGAAGAGGGGCTGCAAGCCGCCCTCGAGCGTCTCTGCCACGAGGCAGCTGAAGCGGCCCGCAGCGGCGCGGTGCTGCTGGTGCTGTCAGACCGGGACATCAGCCCGGATACCCTGCCCATCCCGGCCGCCATGGCGGTGGGTGCGGTGCAGCGTACCCTGGTGGACAACAACCTGCGCTGCGACGCCAATATCCTGGTGGAGACCGCGAGCGTGCGCGACCCGCACCACTTCGCCGTGCTGCTGGGCTTTGGCGCCACCGCCATCTACCCCTATCTCGCCTACGAGACCCTCGCCAAGCAGGTAGAAGAAGGCGTGCTCAAGATGAGCCTGCGCCAGGCCATGCTCAACTACCGCAACGGCATCAACAAGGGCCTCTACAAGGTGATGTCCAAGATGGGCATCAGCACGGTGGCAAGCTACCGCTGCTCCCAGCTGTTCGAAGCCGTCGGCCTCTCCAAGGCTGTTGTCGAACTCTGCTTCCGCGGCGTATCGAGCCGCATCCAGGGTGCCGACTTTGCCGACATCCAGCAGGATCAGATCAATCTGTCCCGTCTGGCCTGGCTCGGCCGCAAGCCGCTGACCCAGGGCGGCCTCCTGAAATTCGTCCACGGTGGCGAGTACCACACCTACAACCCGGACGTGGTGCAGACCCTGCAAGTGGCGGTGCGCTCCGGCAACTACGCCGATTACAAGGAGTATGCCCGTCTGGTGAACGAGCGCCCGGTGGCGACCCTGCGGGATCTGCTGTCGCTCAAACAGGGCACCACCCCGGTTGCGCTGGATCAGGTGGAGCCAGCCGCCAGGCTGTTCCCCCGCTTCGACTCCGCGGCCATGTCCATCGGCGCCCTGGGCCCCGAGGCCCACGAGGCCCTGGCCATCGCCATGAACCGCCTCGGCGGTCAGAGCAACTCCGGCGAAGGCGGTGAAGATCCCAAGCGTTTTGGTACCGAGAAGAACTCTCGCATCAAACAGGTGGCTTCCGGTCGCTTTGGCGTCACCCCGCACTACCTGATGAACGCGGACGTGGTGCAGATAAAAGTCGCCCAGGGCGCCAAGCCCGGCGAAGGGGGCCAGCTGCCCGGTGACAAGGTCACCGCGCAAATCGCCCAGCTGCGCTACTCCGTGCCCGGCGTGACCCTGATCTCCCCGCCGCCGCACCACGACATCTACTCCATCGAGGATCTGGCCCAGCTCATCTTCGACATCAAGCAGATCAACCCGAACTGCCTGGTGTCAGTGAAACTGGTGTCCGAACCTGGCGTCGGCACCATCGCCTGTGGCGTGGCCAAGGCTTATGCGGACTTCATCACCGTCTCCGGCTACGACGGCGGCACCGGCGCAAGCCCGCTCACCTCGGTCAAATACGCCGGCTCTCCCTGGGAGCTGGGCCTGGCCGAAACCCAGCAGGCGCTGGTGGCCAATGGCCTGCGCCACAAGGTGCGTCTGCAGGTGGATGGCGGTCTCAAGACCGGTCTCGACATCATCAAGGCGGCCATCCTCGGCGCCGAGAGCTTTGGCTTCGGTACCGGCCCCATGGTGGCACTCGGTTGCAAATACCTGCGTATCTGCCACCTGAACAACTGCGCCACCGGCGTCGCCACCCAGGATGAGAAGCTGCGCCGCGAACACTTCACCGGCCTGCCGGAAATGGTGATGAACTACTTCAAGTTCATCGCCGAGGAGACGCGCGAGCTGATGGCCGAGCTTGGCGTCACCCAGCTCACCGACCTCATCGGTCGTACCGACCTGCTGGAAGCGCTGCCCGGCCTCACCGCCCGTCAGGCCAAGCTGGACTTGTCCGGCATCCTGGCGGCCCCGGTTGCACCGGCAGGCTCCAGTCTGTTCAGCCAGCAGCACAACCCCACCTTCGACAAGGGGCCCTTGAACCTCAAGATGGTGGAAGACCTGCTGGATGCGGTGGAAAACATGAGTGGCGGCGAGTTCCGCTACGACATCCGCAACACCGACCGCTCCGTGGGTGCGCGTCTGTCCGGCGAAATCGTCAAACGCCACGGCAACCAGGGCATGGCGGCCGATCCGGTCAAGGTGCACTTCAACGGCACCGCCGGCCAGAGCTTCGGCGTCTGGAACGCCGGTGGCCTTGAGATGATCCTCACCGGGGATGCCAACGACTACGTGGGCAAGGGGATGACCGGCGGCAAGCTGGTGATCAAACCCCACGTCGGCGTGGCGTTCAAATCCCACGAGGCGGCCATCATCGGCAACACCTGCCTCTATGGCGCCACCGGCGGCAAGCTCTATGCCGCAGGGACCGCCGGCGAGCGGTTCGCGGTGCGCAACTCAGGGGCCTTGGCGGTGGTCGAGGGGATTGGCGACAACGGCTGTGAATACATGACAGGCGGCATCGTCACCGTGCTCGGCAAGACCGGTGTCAACTTCGCGGCGGGCATGACAGGCGGTTTCGCCTACGTGCTCGACGAGTGCGGCAACTTTGCCAAGCGCACCAACCCCGAGCTGGTCGAACTGCTGGAGGTGGCGGATCTGGCCATCCACCAGGAGCACCTGCGCGGTATCATCACGGCGCACCTCAACGAGACAGGCAGCTCGCGTGCCGAGGAGATCCTGGCCAACTTCGACTCCTATGTGCCCAAGTTCAGGCTGATCAAACCCAAGTCCAGCGACGTCAAATCGCTGCTTGGCCACACCAGCCGTTCCAGTGCAGAACTCAGAATCCAGGCGCAATAAGGAGGGAACCCTATGAGCCAGAACGTATTCCAGTTTATCGATGTCCAGCGGGTCGACCCGCCCAAGAAGCCGCTCAAGATCCGCAAGATCCAGTTCGTGGAGATCTACGAGCCCTTCAACCAGGCCCAGGTCGGCATGCAGGCGGATCGCTGCCTCGACTGCGGCAACCCCTATTGCGAGTGGAAGTGCCCGGTACACAACTACATCCCCAACTGGCTGAAGCTGGCCAACGAGGGACGCATCCTGGAGGCGGTGGAGCTCTCCCACCAGACCAACAGCCTGCCGGAGGTGTGTGGCCGCGTTTGCCCACAAGACAGACTGTGTGAGGGTGCCTGCACCCTCAACGACAGATTCGGCGCCGTGACCATCGGCAACATCGAAAAATACATCACCGACAAGGCGTTCGAGATGGGCTGGCGCCCGGATCTCTCCAAGGTGGTCAAGACCGGCAAGCGGGTCGCCGTCATTGGCGCGGGCCCAGCTGGCCTTGCCTGTGCCGACGTGCTGGCACGCAATGGCGTCACCCCTGTGGTGTTCGACAAGTACCCGGAGATCGGCGGCCTGCTCACCTTCGGTATCCCCTCCTTCAAGCTGGAGAAAGAGGTGATGCAACGCCGCCGCGAGATCTTCGAGGGGATGGGGGTGGAGTTTCGCCTCGAGACCGAAGTGGGCCGTGACGTCACCTTCGCCGACCTGCTCGGTGAGTTCGATGCGGTCTTCCTCGGGGTCGGCACCTACAAGTACATGAAGGGCGGCTTTGCCAACGAAGAGGCGCCGGGGGTCTACGACGCCCTGCCCTACCTCATCTCCAACGCCAATCGCTTGCTGGGCTTTGAAAAGGCGCAAGCCGATTACATCGACTTCGCCGGCAAGCAGGTAGTGGTGCTGGGGGGCGGCGACACCGCCATGGACTGCGTGCGCACCGCCATCCGCCAGGGGGCCGATCGGGTGATCTGTGCCTACCGCCGGGATGCCGAGAACATGCCGGGCTCCAAGCGGGAGGTGAAAAACGCCCAGGAGGAAGGGGTGGAATTCATGTTCAACCTGCAACCTGTCGGGGTCGAACTGGACGCTCACGGCCGCACCTGCGGCATCAAGGTGGTGAGCACAGAACTCGGCGCCCCCGATGCCAATGGCCGCCGCAATCCTGTGGTCATTGAAGGCTCCGAGCAGGTGCTGCCCGCCGATGCGGTGGTGATGGCGTTCGGCTTCCAGCCCAACCCCCAGCCCTGGATGGCAGAGCACGGCGTCGAGCTCGACGGCCGGGATCGCATCAAGGCGCCCGAGAAGGCCGAGTACGCCTTCCAGACCAGCAACCCCAAGGTGTTCGCCGGTGGTGACGCGGTGCGCGGCTCGGATCTGGTGGTGACCGCCATCTATGAGGGTCGCAAGGCGGCCGAAGGGATCATGGACTACCTGGCCGTGTGATCTGCCGCCATAACCAAGCAGCCATGCAAACAGCCCCGCTCGTGCGGGGCTGTTTTTTTATCTCGCTCTCAATCCGCCAGAACCGGCTAGATGCTCCAGCTCTCCGGCAGCCGTTCGGTGAGGGTGGAGATGTATTCGAAGGTACGTGCCCGCTTTGGGGTGGTGAACATCTGGCGCGCACTGCCCGCCTCCACCACCTCCCCGGCCTCCAGGAAGATCACCTGCTGCGCAATCTGGGCTGCAAGGCGCAAGTCATGGGTGGCGATCAGCATGGTGGTCCCCTCACTGGCCAGCTGGCGCAGCACGGTCACCACCTCCTGGGCAAGCTCGGGATCCAGCGCCGAGGTAGGCTCGTCACAGAGCAACACCTTGGGGGATGGCGCCAGCGCCCGGGCAATGGCGACCCGCTGCTGCTGACCGCCGGAGAGGGTGGCAGGCACCGCCTCGGCCTTGTGCCTGAGCCCCACCTTGTCGAGCAGTTGCAGGGCGCGCGCCACTGCCCTCTCCCTGGGCCACTTCAACACGGTCACCAACCCTTCCATCACGTTCTCCAGCACCGTCATGTGCGGGAACAGCTGGAAATTCTGGAACACCATGCCGGTCTGCTGGCGCAGGGCCAACACGCTTTGCCGTGACAGATGCCGGGTAAAGTCGAGCTCGCTGCCCCCCAGCACCAACTGGCCTGCATCGGGTCGCTCCAGCAGGTTCACACAGCGCAGCAAGGTACTCTTGCCGCTGCCGGAGGGACCGATCAGGGCGGTGACGCTGCCCGCGGCCATCGCCAGCCCCACCCCTTTCAACACGCGCTGCCCCGCAAACTGTTTCTCGATGCCACTCAAGCGGATCATAGGGCGACCTCCCGGGTCTCTTTGTGAGCCAGTCGCTGCTCCAGCCTGTCTTGCAGGGTGGAGAGTACCGAGCTGAACATCAGGTAGATGAGGGCCGTCTCGATATAGAGGATGAGCGGCTCATAGGTGACGGAGGCGAGCCGCTGGGCCGCCTGAAACAGCTCGGGCACGGTCACCGCCGCCGCCAGCGACGTGTCTTTGACCAGGGAGATGAAGGTGTTGGAGAGCGGTGGCACCGCGATACGCGCCGCCTGCGGCAGGATCACCCGCCACATGACCTGGGGCCAGTTCATGCCGATGGAGTAGGCCGCCTCCCACTGCCCCTTGGGGATGGCCGCCAGGGTGGCACGAATGATCTCCGAGCTGTAGGCACCGATGTTGAGGGTGAAACCGATGACGGCGGCGGTGAAGGCGTCCAGCACGATGCCGGCGCTCGGCAGACCGTAAAAGATCAGAAACAGCTGCACCAGCAGGGGCGTGCCCCGAATAAGCCAGACATAGAAGCGGACCAGCATCACCAGCGGAGCCGGACCATATAATCTGGCCAGCGCCACCGACAAGCCGAGCACGATTCCCAGCACGAAGGTAATCAGAGTGAGTGGCACGGTAAAAATAAGCCCCGCACTGAGCAGGGGCCAAAAAGAGTCGATCATTAACTGCAACCAGGCCGGCACGTTAATATCCTCAGTAGTTATTATGTTGCCACGATATTATTGCGAGACGTCGGTGCCGAAATATTTCTGCGATATTTTCTGATATGCCCCATCCTGCTTAGCATTGCGCAGCGCCTGATTGATGGCAGCCAGCAACTCGGGTTGCCCCTTGGCGAGCAGGGCGGCAGATTGATCCCCCTTGGCCTCGCTGGCCGCCACCTTCAATTTGGCATCCGGCTTCTGTTTCTTGAAGTCGAGGAAGGAGAGGCTGTCGTTGATGGTGGCATCCACCCGCCCGGTCAGCACCAGTTCGAGTGACTGGTTGAATCCCTCGGTGGCCACCACCTCGGCGCCCGATGATTTCGCCAGCTGGGCGAAGTTGCTGGTCAGGGACTGGGAGGATTTCTTGCCCTTCAGATCGGCAAAGCTCTTGATGCTTTGGTTGTCGCTGTGCACCACGATCACCGCCTTGGAGGTGATGTAGGGGTCTGAAAAATCATATTTTTTCAACCGTTCAGGGGTGATGGCCACTTCGTTGAGCACCAGGTCGTAGCGCTTGGCGTCCACCCCGGCGATGAGCCCGTCCCACTTGCCCTCGACGAACTGCGGCTTCACGCCCAGACCGCTTGCAATCAGCTCGCCTATCTCCACGTCAAAGCCCACCAGCTTGCCGCTCTTGTCGTGGTAGGTGAAGGGAGGATAGGTCCCTTCGGTGCCGATCTTGATCACTCCGGCCCGCTGGATCTCGGCCAGGCTTGACTGTGCCTGTACCGATGTCATCAGTGCCAGCGGAAGTGCCGCCATTAAAAACAGGGAGTGCCGTTTTTTCATTATTCACCTCGTTATATTTATGAACATCCAGAGCGCTTGCCAACCACCACAAAATAAAACCAGCCGGTTATCATGTTTAATTTAAATTAATTATCGGTAGAGATAACCTTCATAGTGCTTGCTGGCGGTATGGATGAAACATAACGTGGCTCATGGCATGACCCAACCATGAAATACGGGGATATTTAGCGAAATAATGGATAACGAAAAAAATAATGGCCGGGCTGGCCGAGGAATCGCCCCGCTGGCGGCGCTCCGTCAGCGGAAACCATATCAGGCGGGTTGCAGCTCCCGCGGGATGGCAGTGGCCCAGTCACGACACAGCGTATCAATCGGGCCAAAATTCGGTCTGATGGCAAATGGGATTGCCACGCACCACGTGGAAGGTAAAGGCGCGATGGCGCGCACCTTGACGTCACCGTCAGTGATCACCCCTTCGGTCACCACCTCCCGCCCTGCTCCAGCAGGCGGACGATGTCGACATTCCAGGGCCCGGTCGCCGGGTAGCGCCGATGGATCTCGACGAAGTTGACCCGCCCCGCGCGCCGCTCCCCCAACGTTGGCCAGTCACAGAGGAAGTCATCGCTCAGCCACCTGGGGGCCCTGACGAAACCGTTGCTCTGCATGGCCTGCCTGTGGTCTGCACCACGGTTTTTGGTTCCATGGTCCTGTTTTCCATCCAGCCCTCCTACAACCGCACCACCAGCCACTCCCCCTTGCCCACCGGCACCAGGGAAGTCAGGAAATCGGGGTCACGCCGCACCTGTGCCATCCACTCCCTCATCTCGTCCTCATGGGAGATGGCATTGTCCACCACCAGCAGGCCACGAGGGGCAAGCAGGCGCTGGATCTCGGGCCACCAGGCCTGGTAGTGGCGGCGCTCGGAGTCGAGGAAGATGAGCTGATAGCCCGCCGTCGGCAGGCAGGGCAACAGGCTGCCGGCCTCCCCCACCAACTGCTCAATCCAGGGAGTGAGCCCGGCCCGCTCAAAGTTGGTCGCCGCCATGGTCCGTTTGCCCTCGTCCAGCTCGATGGTGGTGACCCGGCCCCCCAGCCGTTTCACTGCCTCGGCCAGCCAGAGGGTGGAGTAACCGTTGGAGGTGCCGATCTCCAGCACAGCCTGCGCCCCCCTCGTCTGCACCAGCACCGCCAGCAGTTCGCCGGTGTCGCGGGTAATGTTGAGCATCTTGCTGCCACGGGAGTGTTGCGCGCCGTCATTCTGCTCGCCAAAGCGCTCCAGCTCCCGTTTCAGTTGTTCCAGTGCCATGTCTCCTCCTTGACGGTGTAAACGAGTCGGCCCGGTGCATGGCATAGCTGGACCGCCCCTCATGTTCATCATTTTGCTATCGACCCACTCGGTGGCCCATCCCCTGCGTCATCCGGATAAAGACAACACCCTGGATGACCATGTGATCACGCTGGTGCACTGCTGCTGGCGGGAAAGCCAATCGTCACCCGGTCTGGCGGTGGCCCCCCGCGCCGTCGGGCTACTGGATACCAAGGGCAAGCCGCAGATCGCCTAGGGGGCCACCCGGGTAAAGTCGATGGCGGGGCAGCTGGGCGCCACGCCCTTGGTGAGCGTCAGGGGCTGGGCACGATAGCTGAGCCGGTAGCGGCCCGGTTGGGACAGATCGTAGGCCTGCGCCAGATCCGCATCGGCCTGGCTCTGCTCCCCCGCCCCCAGGTGCAGGAAGTCGCCGTCCCCGGGGGTACCTCGCTTGGCAAGCGGCCCTCGATAGTCCAGCGGCTGCCCATCGCGGGTCAGGTCGATGGCATCGGCAAACCACCCCTCGAAGGGGGTGAACCAGGTCAATACCTCGAGGGGCGTCTCCCCCCGGTTGGTCAGGGTCATCACCAGGGGCAGGGGTTCGTTCACCCCGCTCTCTGCGCTGACCGACAGCTCGCACTGCAAGGGCGCCAGTGCCAGGGTGGTAAGCAAGAGTGTCATCATGGTGCCTCCGTCAAAAAAGGGGCCATCCGGCCCCTGTTTGCAACTCAATTTTCGCTCGGGGTATTCTCGGCGAAATATTCATGGTTGTCGGCATTGTTCAGGGCCTTCTGGGGATCCGTGCTCGCCAGATTGCGCGCATTGGCCTGACCGTATCCCAGATCGTCGGTACCCGCCACCACGTTGAAGTGGCTCAGCTCGTGGACAATGGTGCCAGCGCGGGAATCGGTCCCGGTGACCGGCGCTGTCCAGAAGCTCTTGCACAGATAGACCTTGTAGGGCTGGTCCGGATAGACATAGGCAAAGTAACTCTGCTTGCAACCGCAGTCGAAGGTGAGCGGCTTGTTGTCGATGGCATCCTTGATCTTGCTGAAGTTGGTCTCGGCCTGGTTCCAGCGGGTGGCGTCATAGGCGCCAAACCAGCTGCGGTAGCGCTGCCCATTCGGCTTGTCCACCGCGAGGTAGCTGCTGGAGTTGTTGGCGATGCCACTCGCGGCATCGAGCGCCGCCAGGATGTCGCTCTTCTGGGTGTTGGTGCAACGGCCGCTGAAGCTGACCGAGGCGCTCACCGCCTGGGGCTCGGCCACCGCAGCCTTGGCCAGCACCCGATCGTCGCTCACCCCGTCCACCCAGAGGGTCACGGCATTGGACTCGCTCGCCTGGGCCTGTTTGGCCTTGGCCGCTTTCCCCTCCTGCGCCACGGTCGGCAGCAGGTAACGGATGCTGTACTGGCCCTGGGCGCTCATGTCGTAGAGACCGGAGACCTCCGCCTGCACTGTCAGGCTCTGGCCCGCCTTGAGCAGTTGGTAGTCCTTGTCACTCGGGGCGGCCCGCTTGATCAGGGCCCCTTCGTAATCCACCGGCTGGCCGTCACGCTCCACCTGGAACAGGGGAGCATCCTCGCTGCCCGGCAGTTGCCATTTGAGCAGACGAACCGGCTTCTCCCCGGTGTTGGTCAAGGTCAGGTTGACGCGCACATCGTCTGTGCTGCCCTCCACCAGGGTGAGCCGGGCATCGAGTCCGGCGGCGCAGAGCGGGGACGCCAGCACGCTGGCCAGCAACAGGGCAATTGGAGTCGCTTTCATCATGTTTCCTCATTCATTGAGTGTCGCCTTGTCAGGCGGTCTGCTTCCTTTAAGGCCCTCTTTGGGGCCCATCCACCCTAGAGCAGAAGCACCACCCCACCATCCCTCCATATGGGGGACGCCCCCCATCAGAGGGGGAGCCTCTTGGCTGCGACAAAGATTGCCCGCCCGGCCCTGGGCGTGCAGGCAACCCCGTGTGGCGTATTTGCCATAAAAAAACCCGGCGCAGGGCCGGGTGACGGGATGAGAAGGCGGGGTCAGGAGGCCAGCAGCGCCAGGGCCGGCTGCGCGTTGCCCGGCATCAGCCGATAGGCCTTGTGGTGCTTGACCAGGGTGGTTTTCTTGTTGCCCTGGCTCAGCAGCAGGCCCCGGGCAAATGCCGCCTCGGCCAGTACCTGCTCGTCCCCGCGCACATAGAGGGTGAGGGGCTTGACCAGTTCACCCCCCTCGATATGGCCCTGATACTCGCTGGCCGAGATGACCAGGCTGGATTGCCCCTGGCTCAGCAGCCGCTGCCGGGTGTGCAGTTCGCTGTCGGTGAACACCAGCCAGCCCGCCCCCTCCAGCGCCAAGAGCAGATCGGCCAGGCGCGCCCCCAGCTGTACCGGCTCATGCATGGCACGCTCATACTGGCGCTGCACCCGCTCAAGCAGCCCCTTGAGATCGGCCCCCGCCCCCAGCGTCCGCCCCAGTTGCACCCAGGTCTTGAGATCCTCCATCACCAGCCGGGAGAAGCGTTTCTCCTTGAGAGAATCCGCCATCCAGGTACAGAGAAAGTGGCTCTCCTGGGCGGGGGTGCGTTTGCCCGTCTTCTGGGCGGCGGTGCGCTCCAGCTCCGCCAGGCTCTGGCGGGCCATCTCGAGCAGGGCCTGATTGTAAGCAGGAAGGGTCATCTCGGATCCTCTGAAACGGGGCGGCCAGGGGCCGCGTCATCGACAGCACAAAGGCGCCAGTGGCGCCTTTGGAGAGTAAACGCCCCTCCCCGACCGGGAGGGTGCGACATTGCCTTATTTCGGCTGACGGGGCTTCTTGGCCGCCGCCAGACGCTTGAGGCGCTGACCTTGCAGTTTCGCCTCGGCCATGGCCTGGGCGGCGGCATTGTCTTCACGCTGCGGGCGTTTGCCGAAGCGGCGGCGCTCCTGCAACTGCTTGATGAGGTCGTCACGGCTGCTCACCTCGTAACCCGGCACCATGATGCGGCGGATCTTCTGGCCGATGAGGGCCTCGATTTCCAGCAGGGTGCGCTCCTCCTCGCGACTGACGAAGGAGATGGCCATGCCGCTCTTGCCAGCGCGACCGGTTCGGCCGATACGGTGCACGTAATCTTCCGCGAGGAACGGCAGATCATAGTTGACCACGTATTCTAGGCTCGGAATGTCCAGGCCGCGGGCGGCCACCTCGGTGGCCACCAGCACCCGCAGCTTGCCTTCGGTGAATTCACGCAAGGCGCGGCGACGGCTCCCCTGGGCCTTGTCACCGTGCACCACGGCAGACTTGATGCCGTCGAGGTTGAGCTCCTCCACCAGTTCATCGCAGCTCTCGCGGGTGCTGGCAAACACCAGCACCTGCTGCCAGTTCTGCTTGCCGATAAGCTCGGAGAGCAGCTCGCGCTTGCGCTTCTGTTCCACCGGATAGACGGTGTGGCTCACGGTGTCGGCAGTGGAGTTCTGCTTGTCGACGGCCACCACCTGGGGTTTGTCCAGCATGAGGTTGGCCAGCTTTTTCACCGCCTCGGAGAAGGTGGCGGAGAAGAGCAGGTTCTGGCGGGTCTTGTTGACCGCCTGCAGGATCTGCTGCACATCGGCGCTAAAGCCCATGTCGAGGATGCGATCCGCCTCGTCCAGCACCAGGGTCTCGACCCCGGAGAGGCTCAGGTTGCAGGCGGTGAGGTGCTCGAGCAGACGGCCAGGGGTGGCCACTATGATGTGTGCGCCCGCTTTGAGCTTCTTGGCCTGCACATCCTGTTTGCCACCACCCACGATGGTGAGGGTGGAGATCCCCAGATACTTGGCGAAATCGTTGATATTGCTCGCCACCTGGGCTGCCAGCTCGCGGGTCGGGGTCAGGATCAGCACGCGGGCATTGGAAGGCTGCACCGGCGCCGGGTTGTCTACCAGGCGTTGCAGGATGGGCAACGCAAAGGCGGCGGTCTTGCCGGTACCGGTCTGGGCACTGGCCAGCACATCGCGGCCACGGCGAATGGCCGGGATGGCCTGGCTCTGCACAGGGGTCATCTCCTGATAACCGCAATCTGAGATGGCGCGCAAAATCTCGGGGGCAAAATCGAACGATTCAAATCTCATGTTGGGTTCCTGTGTTCCAGCGGAGCTGTAGTTGGCGTGGGTGGCCTGGGCCGGCGTGTGGCCTGGCATCGTCGAGGCGTGGAGCCAAGGACGGCTGGGTCTGACATCAGATCAGAAGATGAGCCGGAAAATGGCGGGCGCGAAGTGTAACAGATAGGCGACAGGAATGCCGCCTCAAATGGCCTGTATTTTTCCGGCGGCTGCGCTCTCCAGATGCGGCAGCAGGCGCGGCCCGGGCAGTGAGATCAGCGCACCCGCTTGCTCGGACGCTTGAGCAGCCGCATACCGATGGCCGCCACCGCGATGACGAACAGCCCGAAAGAGGTGACGAGCAGGCACTTGGTCAGCAGCTCCTGATGATGGGCAAAGACCGGGGTCGCCATCACCATCTTGCCCACCATGCTCAGTACCAGGGACCAGAGGAAGGCGCTGGCAAAACTCGCCACGGCCACCCGCAGCAGGTGCAGGCGGGAGACTCCCATCAACATGGGGGTCAACACTCTCACAAAGGGGATGAAACGGGACACGAACATGGCCCAGAAGCCGTAACGATCCAGCAGTCGGGAGGCCCTGGGCAGGCTCCCTTCCGGGATCATTCGCTCCACATGGCCCATGAAACGGGTGCCATGCAGTGCCTGCCCCTGCCAGTAGGCGAGCACGCTCCCTATCCCGGCCGCGAGCGGCAGATAGAGCAAGGTCACCTCGGGCCCCAGCACCCCCATGCCCACCAGACCGCCCGCCAGCAGCACTAGGCTGTCACCGGGCAGGGGCAGAAAGACGAAGCTCGATTCAAGGAAGAGGATCACCACCAGACAGGTGACGAGCAGACCGATTGCCTGCATTTGTATAAGCTGATCAAAATCCTGATGCCATATGGCAAGCAGCATGTCCTGCATCTGGTGTGACTCCCATCAACGTAATGCGCATTCGTCATGATGACCCGAAGGCCCCGTCTGGTAATCCATCCCTGCTACCACCCCAATGTTCGTATGGGAGGCCTCTTATACACCCGGGGAACTGAACAATAAATTAATGTCTGTGATTTCTGCCCAGCGGCTCACCCTTCTCGCCCCCCCTGCCCCCGCCAAAGCAAGGGCAGCTTGGCCCATCAGGCCAATGCGCACGCCCCAAAACAGGACGGGTCGGCCCTTGCCAGGCTGCCAAGCCAGATGAAACCCGTTACAGTGTGAACATGCCCCGATGGACGGGGTACTCATGGAGCCAGGTATGGCAAGACAGCTCTCTTCTCACACACTTTCCTTGCTGGCGGTTATTGCCGGCGTCTCTGCCGGTCTTGTGACAAAGGCCCGTGCCAGCGACGAGAGCCTGGTTCAACAGCGCGCCAACGCCGTCGTCTCCCTGATGAGCTACGCCGTGGTGCCGGATATCACCGCCAGCAATCTGAATATCGGCAGCGGCACCAACGACACCTCCGCCCTCACCATCACCCAGCTCGGGGGTGGCGCCACCCTGAGCGAGGATGTTCCCCTCTATCTGGAGGGCACCCTGGGCTACAGCCGCTACGATCCCCAGTTCGTGTTCACCGATGGCAACGAGACCCGCACCATTCCCACCAAATGGAACAGCCTGAGCGCCACCGGCGGCATCGGCTGGGATGTCGGCGTCCACCGGGATCGCTTTGGTGGCAATCTGGTGCTGCGGCCCATCGCCAATGTCACCCTGGGCACGGTGGCCAGCGACCTTCGCATCGGGGCCGCCCTGCTCGAGCACAGGAGCGACAAGCATCTGGACTTCCTCGACGGCGGCACCCTCAATGTCTACGGCCTCGGCGGCTCATTGATGCTGGACTATGAACTCTTCTCCGCCGCCCAGGACATTGACGCCGAGCTGCGCTACTCCTACCAGCATCTGCAGAGCTTCACCGGCACCGCCGACAGCGTCACCGGCCAGGCCGAGGCGGAGAATCTCGGGCTCTACCTGCGCCGCCGCGCCCCCCTGTGGCACTGGACCCTGCTGGACAGGCCCCTTCGCTACGTGCTGGAAGGGGCCAGAACCGAATACCTGGGGCAGCAACGGGGGCTGCTCGGTTTCAACAGCCTCAACTCCCTGGGACTTGGCCTCGAACTCGACAGCAGCAAGTACGACATCTTCATCACCCGCACCCGGCTGGTGGCCCGCTATATGTTCAGCAACAGTACCAGCGGCTACTCCATCGGACTGGCGATGAGTTTCTAGCGCAGCAAGGCGACATGAACCGTCCCCATCACCAAATCTCTGACTGAACGCACATTTGACTCAATTGCCACTGTCAGGCCCCACCTGTATCTCCTAGCATGGGGATACGGGAAGGCGTTGAAGACGTGAAGCTGAACCACGCCGGGGATTGTGGTCAGGCTGACTGCCTACTGTTGAGCAGAGAACACATGACATTTCCAGGGACAGGGAGCTTGTTATGGCCAAATTTCTGAATACCAGCGCAACCAACTATTTCCTCGAAGAGCTGATAAAGGATGCCAAGGAGCGGTTAATCCTGATCAGCCCCTTTCTCAAACTCAATGACAGGATCAAGGAGCTGCTGACCGACAAGAACCGGCTCAAGATCGATGTGCGGATCGTCTATGGCAAGAGCGAACTCCAACCGGAAGAGATCAGCTGGCTCAAGGAGCTCACCTATATCCGCACCAGCTTTTGCAAAAATCTCCATGCCAAGTGCTACCTCAATGAGGAGATGTGCATTGTCACCAGCCTGAACCTCTACGAATTCAGCCAGGTGAACAACAACGAGATGGGGGTGTTGATCCGGCGGGCGGATGACAGTGAGCTGTACCGCGATGCCTACGATGAAGCCCAGCGCATTATTCGGGTGAGCGAGGAGGTGCGCATCACGTTGGAGCGCGTCGCAAGCGACAGTGACCCGCAGGACAACGTGGCCGCCCATACAGGGCCAGCACCGGTTTGTCCAAAATGCGGCACAACCATGGTACTGAGGACCAGCAAACGGGGAGATACCAAGGGCAACAGCTTCTGGGGCTGCCCCAGCTATCCCAAGTGCCGCAGCATCATCCCCATCGAGACACATCCCTGACCGGGGTCTGTGAAGGCTAAATCACATGGATATCACTGCTGCCATAGCGCCTCTGCTGACTCAGCTCTGGTTTCTCCTGCCACTGCTGTTGATTGCCACCCTGCTCAAAACGGCCTGGTTCAAAGGGATGGTCGGGGAGTGGTTTATCAATCTCTGTATTCGGCTCTTTCTCGACAAGCGGGAATATCGCCTGCTCAAGGACGTGACCCTGCCCACCCCCCAGGGCAGCACCCAGATCGATCACGTGATCGTCTCCCGCTTCGGGCTATTCGTGATTGAGACCAAGAACATGAAGGGCTGGATATTCGGCAACCCGACCCAGAAACGCTGGACCCAGCAGATCTATCGCCGCAGGCACCACTTTCAAAATCCGCTGCATCAGAACCACCTGCACATGATGACCCTCAAATCCCTGCTGGGGCTCTCAGACAACCAGCTTCACTCCATCATCTTCTTTATCGGCGACTGCACCTTCAAGACCCCTATGCCGGACAACGTGATGAACCGTGGGCTCATTCGCTACGTCAAGGGTATAACCACGCCGGTATTGGCCGAGAGCGAGGTCGCTCGCGTTGTCGACACCATTCAACAAGGGCGACTTGCCGCCAACTGGCAGACTCACAGACAGCATGTGGCACAGCTCAAGGCCCGCCACGGGGAAACCCCCACCAAGCCTGCGCCAGCCAGCGTGCCGAGCGCTCACCACCCTGCACCGCCAACGGCCATTTATCCAGCAAACCTCCAGAGCCCCATGTGCCCCAGATGTGGCAACCCCATGGTGCTGCGCACTGCCGGTCGAGGTGACAACAAGGGAAAACCGTTTTGGGGATGCCATGAATTCCCCACATTCAGGGGAACCAGAGCGCTGATGAAGTAGATGGGAAGGCTGAACGACGGAGGCATAAAACAAAGGCGGCCAATTGGCCGCCTTTGTTATTTCTGCAAATCAGCGGATCGTTGCCATCTTCTGCACGCAGCGCTGCTCGCGCTCATCCACCCGCTTGGCAAACCAGGCGGTGGTGAGGTTGCGGGTGATCTTGGGGCTCTTTAGCTGGATACCGGGCAAGATGGCGCGGGGTTGCCGTGTCCCGGCCTGTTTGTCGGCCAAGGCGAAGACCCTGTGGTAGAGATCGCTTTTGGCAAAGTCGTTGCTGTCCCCCAGCTTCAGGCTCTGGTGAATGGCTTGCTTGCTCATGTTGACGCGGCTGGCGATGCTGTGGACCGCGAGTTCGGTCTTGCCGGGCAGATCCGAGTCGTAGCGGATGAGATCCCCGTCCAGGGCCAGGGGCTTGCCACTCACCCGGCTTACCGCCGCCTGGAAGGCCGCATTGCGGCTCGCGTACCAGCCCGCATTGAAGTCGGCGAAGCGATAGAGGGTATCCGGGTAGTCGGCGAGATAGCCGAAGATGTGTTTGGTGCCAAACCAGATGCCGCCCCGACGAGTGAACACCTCGTGGCGAATGGACTCCTTCACGGGATAGGGGTAGCCACGGGCGTTGGCTTCGGCAAAGGCGACGCTCACCTGCATGGGGCCGCCGGTGCGCACCGGGTTGAGGTTGCCAAAGAGCTGCTTGCCCATGGGGACGCTGCCTATCATGTCTTCGAAGATCTCGCTCATCTCCCGCTCGGTGCGAAGCTTGTCGATGCGCTCGGCATAGCTCTTGCCAGTGGGGGATTGGATGGAGAGGGCCGTGCGCACCATGAACTCGGGGATCAGCAGCTTGCCGGCCCGGGCATTGATCTCCTTCCAGGCAATCTTGTTGAGGTTGGGCACCACGGGGTCCGCCTGATAGGTCGCCTCCTGCTCCGCCACCGCCAGCACGCTGCAGACGTTGTGATCGCTCACCGTCAGCCCCTGGGTGGTGAGCGCCGTCACCACGTCATTGGCCCAGCCCGGCTTGTCCACCGCGTTGCGCGGCAGGAAGCGCACGATACGGCTCTTCATGTCGGCCGGTTTTTGCGGCTGCATCGCCTTGGGAATGGGGCGCCCCGCCGGCGTCGCCGGGCTGGTCGTGGCGGGAGGCTCGCTGGCACAACCCGACAGCAGGGCAAGGGAAAGCAGTGACAGCCAGCGCCAATGGGCATCAAACAAGGAGTGAGAGGGGATCATGAAGGCTTCCTGAAGAGCGGGACCTGCCCCTCATCGCGAATGAGAGGGCTCGAATGCATGGAGGCGGACATTGTAGGGAACAAGTCTGACAAGATGAAGGCGGATGAACCTGCTGGCCCGCTGGCTGCGGCATCCCCTGGCGTCATCACGCCAGCTCCACCCGGTTGCGTCCCAGGTGCTTGGCCTGATAGAGGGCGAGATCGGTGCGCTGGAGCAGGGCATCCACCCCCTCCCCGCTCTGGCTGATGCCCAGGGCAAGGCTCACGGTGAATCTTACCCCGTCACCTGAGACCAGCTCTTCGGTCGCGCACCTTATCTGCTCCGCCAGCGTACGGGCCTTGTCGCCCGTCATGCCGGGCAGCCAGATGGCAAACTCCTCTCCCCCAAGGCGTGCCACCACCCCATCCAATGGGCAGAGCTGGCGCAGCAGGGTGCTGAATTCACGCAGTACATTGTCGCCGATGGCGTGGCCATAGCGATCGTTGATCAGCTTGAAGTGATCGAGATCCAGCAGCAGGAGCGGCGTCCCCTCCTCTCCGTGCGCCTCCAGCACGGCGCGAAACGCCCGGCGATTGGAGAGCCCGGTCAGCTCGTCTGACATGGCAAGGGAGGAGAGCCGCATCTGGGTGCCATACATCTGCTGCACCATCAGCAGCACACCCCAGGCCGAGGCCAGCATGCCGATCGTGCGCAGGCTGTCTTCCACCGTGGAGAGCCACCAGGGCTGGAAATAGGCCTCATCCATCAGATCGATGACGCCGGAAACGAGCCAGAGGGTCAGCCCGCCGGTGAGGGAGAGATAGGTTCTCAAGGTGATCTGGGCACACTGCACCACCCAGAACATGAACAGCAGGGTCAGCACGTTGAGCGCTTCGGCCAGAGCCCCGACGGTATAGAGGTTGTGCTCTGCCAGGGGATCAAAGCTGACCCCGGCCAGGATCCCCGTCAGCAGCAGCAGACAGGGCAGGCTCACCAGCGCGAGACGACGGCAGGGAGGAAGCGAGAAGAACCGGGCGGGGTGAACGGATAACCTGAGGGGAGTCTTCATCATGTTTTGGGCTCCAAGCGCGCATGTCTTCTATCCCGAATGGCAGCCGTTGGCTGCCATCGCCAGCGAACCCCGACGGCATTCCTGGTGGCAAATCACTGATATTGTGGGCCGATTTTTCCATAAAAAACAATCCCCTCACCATAGGGGTCAGGGGATTGTTGCAACGGGGACGGCGCGATCTGCCGTGAATCCGGGCGGGCGGCCCTTCCCTGCTCGCCCTCACGGCAAGCGGGCAGTGCCGCCTCAGGCGCTCTGGCGCAGGGCCTGATGCTGGGCGGCGCCGTTGATCACCGCCTGCAGGGAGGCGTTGACCACGTCGCGACCGACGGCAACGCCACACATCCGGGTGCCCTCGACGCTCAGCAGCACATAGGCGGCGGCGCGGGATTCGGTGCCGGCGGTGAGCGCATGCTCGGAGTAATCCAGCACATCGATGTGCATGCCGGTCTGACGCTGCCAGCCGTTGACCAGGGCCGTGATGGCACCCTCCCCTTCACCACACAATTGCAGGGTGCCGTGGGGGGTCTGCAACTCCAGGCGCAGGCTCTCCTGACTGTCATGACCGAGCTGGAAGCGCCCGATGCGATAGCCGTGGGCAGGCTCAAGATAGTGCTGCTCGAACAGGGCGCGGATCTGCTCCGGGCTGATTTCGCTGCTGCTCGCCTCAGCCTCGGCCTGTACCCGGCGGCTGAAGTCGATTTGCAGCCAGCGCGGCAGTTGCAGACCGAGGTCACGCTCCAGCAGATAGGTCACCCCTCCCTTGCCGGACTGGCTGTTGATGCGGATCACCGCCTCGTAGCTGCGACCGAGATCGGCAGGATCGATGGGCAGGTAAGCCACGTCCCAGTAGTGATCCGGTTTTTCTGCCGCGAGAGACTTGCGGATGGCGTCCTGGTGGCTGCCGGAAAACGCCGTGTAGACCAGCTCGCCGGCATAGGGGTGGCGCGGGTGCAGGGCAATCTGGGTGCAGGCCCCCACGGTGGCGACGATGGCATCCATGTCGGACAGGTCCAGCTCGGGGTCAATCCCCTGGCTGTAGAGGTTCATGGCCATGGTGACGATGTCCATGTTGCCGGTGCGCTCCCCGTTGCCGAGCAGGGTGCCCTCGATGCGATCCGCCCCCGCCAGCACCGCCAGCTCGGCGGCGGCCACCCCGCAGCCTCTGTCGTTGTGGGTGTGGATGGAGATGCTCACCTCGGGTCGCGCCTTGAGGTTTCGGCAGAACCACTCCACCTGATCCGCAAACACGTTGGGGGTGCTCACCTCCACCGTGGCGGGGAGGTTCAGGATCATGGGACGGGCAGCGGCACGCCACTCGTCGATGACGGCGTCACACACCTCGACGGCGAACTCCACCTCGGTGCTGCTGAAGCTCTCCGGAGAATACTGGAAACTCCACTCGGTGCCCGGATTGCGGGCCGCATACTCCCGCACCCAGCGCGCCCCCTGCACGGCGATGGCCTTGACCCCGTCCTTGCCTGAGTTGAACACATAGTTGCGCTGGGTCGGGTTGACCGAGTTGTAGACGTGAACGATGGCCCGCTTCGCCCCCTTGAGCGCCTCGAAGGTGCGGGCGATCAGATCTTCGCGCGCCTGCACCAGCACCTGGATGGTGACGTCATCGGGGATGAGGTTGCGCTCGATGAGTTCGCGCACAAAATCGAAGTCGGGCTGGGAGGCCGCCGGGAAGCCCACCTCGATGTGCTTGAAACCGATGTGGGTCATCAGCGCCCACATTTGCAGCTTCTGGGCCACCGTCATGGGCTCGACCAGCGCCTGGTTGCCATCGCGCAGGTCCACGGCGCACCAGAGCGGTGCCCGCTCCAGTACCCGGTTGGGCCACTGGCGATCCGCCAGGTTGATCACGGGGGCACGGCGGTATTTGCGATGATCGAAGCTCATATTCAGATTCCCTTGACGGATGGGCGAGGCGCCGGACGACCGGGCCGACAGGCGGGTGGGGCAAGGAGGGGAAGCGGGTTGGTGCGGTAACACCGTCCCTGACGAGTCGCGCGGCGGTAACCCCGCGACCGGTTTTCCTGCGGCCCCCGTCGGTCACCGGGGCCGGCCACGGCAGCCGGATCGGGCTGCGGGCGCTGATCCTCTCGCACGCCACCTTTCGGTGTGTCGGCGCAGACGACCTTGTTTGTATGAGCACCCAGTATAGGGAGGTCGTGGGGGCGAGAGATTGCGAAGATTGCACCATTTCATGTCAGTTAAGCAATATGGATGCAGTTAATGTCCGATAATGGGGTGAGTATCACCACACCTGATGGATTATTCGCCATCTCACCCATCTTCCTTGAAGGCGTTTCCCCGGGAGTGGCTGGGCGCAGGCAATAAAAAACCCCGCCATTGCTGGCGGGGTTTGCGTGCATCGAGCGGGCAGCGTGCTGCCGGTGCTCTTAGCGGTTGTTCACCCTCTCGTGCAGCTCCTGCACCGAATTGACGTTGGCGGTGGCATCCACGCTGATGGCCATGCAGGTGGCGAAGGCCGCGTGCAGCGTGGTGGTGTAGGCCACCTTGTGCTGCAGGGCGCCGCGGCGCAGCTGCTTGGAGTCCTGGATGGCCTGACGACCCTCGGCGGTGTTGACGATGTAGGTGTACTCGCCATTCTTGATGCGATCCAGAATATGCGGACGACCCTCGTGCACCTTGTTGACCAGACGCGGGTTGATGCTCGCCTCGCCCAAGGTCACGGCGGTGCCGTGGGTGGCGTCGAGGTCATAGCCCAGCTCCAGCAGCTTGGCGGCCAGGTTCACCACCCGCTCCTTATCGCCGTGGCGCACGGACAAGAGGGCGCGACCTTCGCTCGGCACCTGGTGACCGGCACCCAGCTGCGCCTTGGCATAGGCCTCGGCGAAGCTGCTGCCCACCCCCATGACTTCACCGGTGGAGCGCATTTCCGGCCCCAGCAGCGGGTCCACACCCGGGAACTTGGCGAACGGCAGTACCACTTCCTTCACCGAGTAGTAGGGCGGGATGATCTCGGTGGTGAAGCCCTGTTCTTTCAGGCTCTGACCGGCCATGACGCGGGCGGCGATCTTGGCCAGCGGTGCGCCGGTGGCCTTGGAGACGAAGGGCACGGTACGGGCGGCACGGGGGTTCACCTCGATGAGGTAGATCTCGTTGTCTTTCACCGCGAACTGCACGTTCATCAGACCGACTACGCCAAGTTCCAGCGCCAGTTTGCGCACCTGCTCGCGCATCTCGTCCTGAATCGCCTTGGACAGGGTGTAGGGCGGCAGGGAGCAGGCGGAGTCACCGGAGTGAATGCCGGCCTGTTCGATGTGCTCCATGATGCCACCGATGACCACGTCAACGCCGTCGCAGATGGCGTCCACGTCCACCTCGGTGGCGTCGTCCAGGAAGCGGTCCAGCAGCACAGGCGACTCGTTGGAGACGCTCACTGCCTCGGCGAAGTAGCGGCGCAGGTCCTGCTCGTCATAGACGATTTCCATGGCGCGGCCACCCAGCACGTAGGAGGGGCGAACCACCAGCGGGTAGGTGATGCGCGTGGCCAGTTGCACGGCCTGCTCCAGGGCGGTGACGGTGCCGTTTTCCGGCTGCTTGAGCCCCAGGCGCTCGACGGCGGACTGGAAGCGCTCGCGATCTTCCGCGCGGTCGATGGCATCCGGGCTGGTACCAATCACCGGCACGCCGTTCGCTTCCAATGCCCGCGCCAGTTTCAGCGGAGTCTGGCCGCCGTACTGGACGATGACGCCCTTGGGCTGCTCGACCCGCACGATTTCCAGCACGTCTTCCAGGGTCACCGGCTCGAAGTAGAGACGATCCGAGGTGTCGTAGTCGGTGGAGACGGTTTCCGGGTTGCAGTTGACCATGATGGTCTCGTAACCGTCTTCACGCAGGGCCAGGGCCGCATGCACACAGCAGTAGTCGAACTCGATGCCCTGACCGATACGGTTCGGGCCGCCACCGATGACCATGATCTTGTCGCGGTTGGTGGGGTTGGCCTCGCACTCCTCGTCGTAGCTGGAGTACATGTAGGCGGTGTTGGTGGCGAACTCGGCCGCGCAGGTATCGACCCGCTTGTAGACCGGGAAGATGTTGTGGCGGGCACGCAATTTACGCACTTCCCCTTCGGCCACGCCGAGGATTTTGGCCAGACGCGCGTCGGCAAAGCCTTTGCGCTTGAGGGCGCGCAGGAAGTCGGCGTCAAGACCGGCCATGCCGCGCTCTTTCACCTGCTCTTCCAGTTTCACCAGCTCTTCAATCTGCACCAGGAACCAGGGGTCAATCTTGGTCAGCTTGAACACGCCGTCCATGGAGAGGCCGGCGCGGAAGGCGTCGGCGATGTAGAAGATGCGCTCGGCACCGGCATCCTGCAGCTCGTGACGGATGCGGGTCAGGGAATCGGGGGCGTTGAGGTCAACCATGGGGTCGAAGCCGGTCTTGCCGGTCTCGAGGCCACGCAGAGCCTTGTGCAGGGACTCCTGGAAGTTGCGGCCGATGGCCATCACTTCACCCACGGACTTCATCTGGGTGGTCAGACGGTCGTTGGCACCGGCGAACTTCTCGAAGTTGAAGCGCGGCACCTTGGTCACCACGTAGTCGATGGCCGGCTCGAAGGAGGCCGGGGTACGACCACCGGTGATGTCGTTCATCAGCTCGTCCAGGGTGTAACCGATGGCGAGCTTGGCGGCGATCTTGGCGATGGGGAAGCCGGTCGCCTTGGAGGCCAGCGCAGAGGAGCGCGACACCCGCGGGTTCATCTCGATGATGACCATGCGGCCGTCTTTGGGGTTGATGCCGAACTGGACGTTGGAACCGCCGGTCTCGACGCCGATCTCGCGCAGCACCGCCATGGAGGCGTTGCGCATGATCTGGTACTCCTTGTCGGTCAGCGTCTGGGCTGGCGCGACCGTGATGGAGTCACCGGTGTGGATGCCCATGGGGTCGAAGTTTTCGATGGCGCAGACGATGATGCAGTTGTCGTTGCGATCCCGCACCACTTCCATCTCGTACTCTTTCCAGCCGATGAGCGACTCGTCGATGAGCAGCTCCTTGGTCGGGGAGAGATCCAGACCGCGCTCGCAGATCTCCACGAACTCTTCGGTGTTGTAGGCGATGCCGCCGCCCGAGCCACCCATGGTAAAGGAAGGACGGATGATGCAGGGGAAGCCGACCATCTGCTGCACACCCCAGGCCTCTTCCATGTTGTGGGCGATGCCGGCACGGGGGCACTCGAGACCGATGCTGCGCATGGCCTTGTCAAAGCGGGAGCGATCCTCGGCCTTGTCGATGGCGTCGGCGGTGGCGCCGATCATCTCGACACCGAACTCCTTGAGCACGCCATGCTGCTCCAGCGCCAGGGCGCAGTTCAGCGCGGTCTGGCCACCCATGGTGGGCAGGATGGCGTCCGGGCGCTCTTTCTTGATGATCTCGCGCACCACTTCCCAGGTGATGGGCTCGATGTAGGTGGCGTCGGCCATCTCCGGGTCGGTCATGATGGTGGCCGGGTTGGAGTTCACCAGGATGACGCGGTAGCCCTCTTCTTTCAGGGCCTTGCACGCCTGGGCGCCGGAGTAGTCGAATTCGCAGGCCTGACCGATGACGATGGGGCCGGCGCCGAGGATCAGGATGCTCTGTAGGTCGTTACGTTTTGGCATGGCTCTCTTTATCCTCTTAGGCGCGATACTGCTTAATCAATTCAATAAAGTGGTCGAACAGACCGGCACAATCGTGCGGGCCCGGGCTCGCTTCGGGGTGACCCTGGAAGCTGAAGGCCGGACGGTCGGTGCGATGGATGCCCTGGAGCGACCCATCGAACAGGGAGACGTGGGTGGCACGCAGGCACTCGGGCAGGGTCTGCTCGTCCACCGCAAAGCCGTGGTTCTGGGCGGTGATCATCACGGTGTTGTCGTCCAGACTCTTCACCGGGTGGTTGGCACCGTGGTGGCCGAACTTCATCTTGATGGTCTTGGCGCCGGAGGCCAGGCCCAGCAACTGGTGGCCCAGGCAGATACCGAACACCGGGGTGCTGGTATCAAGGAAAGCCTTGATAGCTTCGATGGCGTAATCGCACGGCTCGGGGTCGCCGGGACCGTTGGAGAGGAAGATGCCATCCGGGTTCATCGCCAGTACCTCGGCGGCCGGGGTCTTGGCCGGCACCACGGTCAGGCGGCAGCCACGGTCCACCAGCATGCGCAGGATGTTGCGCTTCACGCCGAAGTCGTAGGCCACCACGTGGTATTTCAGCTCATCAGCCGCCGGGGTGACGTGACCCTTGCCGAGCTGCCAGCTGCCTTCAGTCCAGCTGTAGGATTCGCTCACGGTCACTTCCTTGGCCAGGTCCATCCCCTTCAAACCAGGGAAGGCGCGGGCCTGTTCGAGGGCATGGGCTTCATCGAGCTGCTTGCCGGCCAGGATGCAACCGGCCTGGGCGCCTTTTTCACGCAGGATGCGGGTCAGCTTGCGGGTGTCGATGTCGGCGATGCCAACGATGTTGTGAGACTTGAGGTAATCGGAGAGGGATTGCTGATTGCGGAAGTTGGAGGCCAGTATCGGAAGGTCCCGGATGATGAGGCCCTGAGCATGGACCTGACTGGACTCTTCATCTTCGCTGTTGGTGCCGGTGTTGCCTATATGGGGGTAAGTGAGGGTAACGATCTGACGGGAATAGGAGGGATCTGTGAGGATTTCCTGATAACCCGTCATCGACGTGTTGAAAACCACTTCACCAACGGAACATCCCTCGGCGCCTATCGACACGCCTTTGAACACAGTTCCATCTTCCAGCACTAGCAATGCAGTGTGATTCAAGACAACCTCCAGTTATTTAGCTTTAAATTCAGCAATTTACCTGGGTGTTGCGGGCTCGGTTCCGGTCTTTGACAGGACTCGAACCCGGCAGATTTCTGGCAAATTGGGCGCATTCTACTTAAAAACGATCTCATTTCAACGTCTTTTCTCGTTTGAAATGCATCTAAATTCAATAAACAAGCAACATTACCCATTATCTATGCACTCACTCGCTTTGCAACCCCCTCTTCAAAAAGAAAAGCCAAACACAGACCACAAAGCGGCGCCCGATGCCATGCAACGTACAAAAAACCAAATTTACCACTTAATAAACAGCAAGATAGAAAATTAAAAAATAAACAACACAACATCAAAAACACCATTTGAAGCCAGAAAAGTGAACACCAAGAATAGAAAACGTTTTTCTTGGATTGCATTTTTAGTCTATTTCACATCAAGGCGAAATGCCCCCCGCAGGGGAATATTGAGACCCAAACCCGTTACCCCTTGATGACATTTTTGTCGCAAGAGGGTGGCAGGCTTGTAAGAATGGCAGGATTTAGCGAGGTTCACTCAAAAAGTGATGATTAAGGCTCATTTCTACAAAAAAGTGACAAAAAACCCCGGCGGACCGGGGTTTGGCAACCAGTACGGGAGTCTGCACTCCCCCTGAAGACGGTTTATTTCAGACCGAGCACATCCTGCATGTCATAGAGACCGGCCCCTTGCTGGCCGAGCCACTTGCCCGCCCGCACTGCACCGTTGGCGAAGGTCAGACGGCTGGAAGCCTTGTGGCTGATCTCGACCCGCTCGCCGATGTCGGCAAACATGACGGTGTGCTCCCCCACCAGATCTCCGGCGCGGATGGTGGCAAAGCCGATGGTGTTGCGATCCCGTTCACCGGTGATCCCCTCACGGCCATAGACGGCGCACTCTTTGAGATCCCGGCCCAGGGTTTTCGCCACCACTTCTCCCATGGAGAGCGCAGTGCCGGACGGAGCATCCACCTTGTGTCTGTGGTGCCCCTCGATGATCTCGATGTCGGTGTACTCCCCCATCACCCTGGCCGCCTGCTCCAACAGCTTGAACACCAGGTTGACCCCGACCGAGTAGTTGGAGGCGAAGACGATGCCGATCTGCTTGCCCGCCTCGTGCAGGGCCGCCTTGCCCGCCTCGTCAAAGCCGGTGGTGCCGATCACCATCTGCTTGCCATGCGCCAGTGCAAAGGCGAGGTTCGCCAGGGTCACCTCGGGGCGGGTGAAGTCGATGATGAGATCGAATTCGTCCTTCACCTTCTCCAGACTGTCGCTGATGATGACGCCAAGGCGCCCCAGGCCGTTGAGTTCACCCGCATCCAGACCCATCACGGCAGAGCCCGGTCGTTCCAGCGCCGCTCCCACCACCACGCCCTCGGCGTTGGCGATAGCCTCCAGCAGCACCTTGCCCATACGACCATTACAGCCCATCACGGCCACACGGATCGGATTGTCCATCTCCACCCTCTCATCTCTTTATTATGGAAAGAGACCGTTTTACCAGCCCGCGCCCCCTTTGAAAAGCCCGATCTGGCCCGCCAAACCACCCCGACATTTAAACGATAAATTCATTAAAAACAGAATAAATAACGGAATAACCAGACAAGTCAGAATCACGAAGCAAAAAGCCCTATCCATCTGGACGGCTATCTTGACCCGGGCGGGCCGACTCACTACTGTTGGCCCCCCATGGTGGCAGGATGCCCGCCCTGTGCCCGCCCTGGAGGCGCCACAGGCAACGACAGGAGGTCATTGTTCAAGTTTCGAGGAACACATGATCCAGACCCAACCCCGTGCCAGAGCCCTGCTGCCCCTTCTGGTCTTTCTTGCCCTCTTCATCGGTACCGGTACCTGGCTGACCCTGCAGGGGGTCGAGTTCGCCTTCTACCAGCTCCCCGCCCCCGTTGCCGCCCTGCCCGCCGTCATGCTGGCCCTGCTGATGGGACGCGAGGGGTTCAACAAGAACCTCGAGACCTTCTTCAAGGGGGTGGGCGAGAGCAACATCATGGCCATGTGCCTCATCTATTTGCTGGCGGGCGCCTTCGCCACCGTGGCCAAGGCCACCGGCGGGGTGGATGCCACGGTCGCCCTCGGCCTCTCCCTCATTCCGGGCTGGTGCCTGCTGCCGGGGCTCTTCCTCATCTCTGCCTTCATTGCCACCGCCATGGGTACCTCCATGGGCACCATCGGCGCCGTGGCACCGGTGGCGCTGGGCGTCGCCCAGGCCGCCGGCATCGATCCGATGCTGATGGCGGGGACCATCCTCTCCGGCGCCATGTTCGGGGACAACCTCTCCATCATCTCCGACACCACCATCGCCGCCACCCGCAGCCAGGGCTGCGAGATGAAGGACAAGTTTCGCGAGAACATCAAGATTGCCGCCCCCGCCGCCGTGCTGGTGATCCTGCTCTATCTGGTGCTGGGCTCCACCGGTGAAGCGCCGGCCCCCACCGCCGAGGCGGACTTGCTCAAGGTCGCCCCCTATCTGCTGATCCTGGTGCTGGCCCTCTCTGGCATGAACGTCTTCATGGTACTGGGGCTCGGCATCCTGGCGGCCGGTGGCGTGGGGCTGCTTGGCAGCTACTCCCTCGGCCAGTTCAGCAAGGACATCTATCAGGGCTTTACCAGCATGCAGGAGATCTTCCTGCTCTCCATGCTCATCGGCGGTCTGGGTGCCCTGATGGAACGCCAGGGGGGGCTCGCATGGATAAGTGAGCGCATCGCCGCCCTGATTGCCCGCTTCACCCGCCACCACGATGGCGAGCAGAACGAAAAGGCGGCCGAGCTCGGCATCGCCGGCGTGGTGAGCCTCACCAACCTGTGCACCGCCAACAACACCGTGGCCATCATAGTCGCGAGCAAGGTGGCCAGGGATCTGGCGGACCATCACGGGGTCACCCCGCGCCGCGCCGCCTCCATGCTGGACATCTTCTCCTGCGTGGTACAGGGGCTGATTCCCTGGGGCGCCCAGGCGCTGCTGCTGGGTTCCATCTTCGCCCTCTCGCCGATCCTGGTCGTGAGCATGAGCTTCTACCCCATGGCGCTGGCCCTGGCCGCCATCGTGGCCGTTTTCCTCAAGCACCAGATGGGTGCAGTGGCTCCCGCCCCCAACCGTTCCTGACGCCCGACCTCAGGGGCCGCCCGGCTGGCGGCCCCGCCATCGGCTTTTCATCCCGTCGGCCCCTTGCTAAGGTAGCGCCAGCCCACCTTTGCCCAGGAGTCCCCATGCCGGATACCCAACCCGAACGCCAGAACCTGCGCCAGCTCATTCGCCAGCGCAGAAAAAGCCTGAGCCAGGCCGAGCAGCAGGCGGCGGCCCAACAGCTGGTCGAGCGCTTCCAGGAACACCCCGGCATCCTCGCGGCCAGGCGCATCGCCCTCTATCTGGCCAACGACGGGGAGCTCGATCCCCTGCCCGCCATCCACTGGCTGTGGGCCCGGCAAAAGGAGGTCTACCTGCCGGTGCTGCATCCCTTCACCCCGGGTCACCTGCTCTTCTTGCGCTACACCGCCACCACCCCCATGACCCGCAACCGCTACGGCATCGCCGAGCCCGAGCTCGACGTGCAGCAGGTGCTGCCCCACAGCATGCTGGACATCATCTGCACCCCGCTGGTGGCCTTCGATGGGGCTGGCAACCGCCTCGGCATGGGGGGCGGCTACTACGATCGCACCCTCGCCTGCTGGCACGAGCACCAGCTCGGCCCAAGACCCCTGGGGCTCGCCCACGATTGCCAGCAGGTAGATGCCGTCCCCCGGGAGCAGTGGGACGTGCCGCTCCCCCAGATCATCACCCCCAGCCGCAGCTGGCACTTTGCCTGATCAGGCGGGGGCGCCCCCTTCGGTTCAATAAACAGGCAAACGATTTACATCTTGGGGATTTTTGCGCCGGAACGTGAGCACCATGGTCGCTCTGGGGGGGATGCTTGGATATAATGCGCCCGCTTTTTCCATAAGGATCCATCATGACTCAAGATGAAATGAAGAAGGCGGCCGGTTGGGCTGCGCTCAAATACGTGGTACCCGGCACCATCGTCGGGGTGGGCACCGGCTCTACCGTCAATCACTTCATCGACGCACTGGCGACCATGAAAGACCAGATCAAGGGCGCGGTGTCGAGCTCCATCGCCTCCACCGAACGCCTCAAGGGTCTCGGCATCCCGGTGTTTGACCTCAACGACATCGATGCCCTCTCCGTCTACGTGGATGGTGCCGACGAGATCAACGCCAGCCGCGACATGATCAAGGGGGGCGGAGCCGCCCTGACCCGCGAGAAGATCGTCGCCGCCGTGGCCGACCAGTTCATCTGCATCATCGACAACACCAAGACCGTCGACGTGCTGGGCACCTTCCCCCTGCCGGTGGAAGTGATCCCCATGGCCCGCGAATACGTGGCCCGCGAGATCCGCGCCCTTGGCGGCAACCCGGTGTGGCGTGAAGGGGTGGTGACCGACAACGGCAACATCATCCTGGACGTCAAGGGCATGGCCATCACCGATGCCAAGGCTCTGGAAACCCGCCTCAACAGCATCGTGGGCGTGGTCACCAACGGCCTGTTCGCCCACCGTGGCGCCGACGTTGTGCTGATCGGCACCCCCGAGGGTGTGATCACCAACTAAGGCCCGCTCCCCGGACCTCTCCTCCGGGCTAGCCCCCGCCCGGGTCAGTCAATCTGACTGCCCCAAATGGACAACGGCGCCTCATGGCGCCGTTTCTGGTTATCCCTCAATGGGTTGTAGCAGCACATCTGCAACAATCGTTGATAACTTCAAAGAATTTGACTTTCGTCACAAATATTCCCTCTCCCAAACGTTTTTGCTACTTTACGGTTTTCTTCACACTGCAAGCCTGAACGCATTTTTCAAAACAATAGAGGGAACGTCATGACAGCCAAGTTTTCGCTGGACAAGGATAAGATCAAGGTACTGCTGCTGGAGGGAGTCCATCCCAACACGGTGGAGACCTTTCGGGCAGCCGGCTACACCAATGTGGAATATCTGAAGACGTCCCTGTCGGAAGAGGAGTTGATCGAGCGCATTCGTGACGTGCATTTCGTGGGCCTGCGTTCACGCACCCAGATCACCGAGAAGGTGCTGGATGCCGCCACCAAGCTGGTGGCCATCGGCTGCTTCTGCATCGGCACCAACCAGGTCTCCCTCGACGCCGCCCACGTGCGCGGCATCCCCGTCTTCAACGCCCCCTTCTCCAACACCCGCTCCGTGGCCGAACTGGTACTGGGGGAGATCCTGCTGCTGCTGCGCGGCATTCCCGAGAAGAACGCCAAGTGCCATCGCGGCGTCTGGGAGAAGCTGGCCAACCGCAGCGTCGAAGCCCGTGGCAAGAAGCTCGGCATCATCGGCTACGGCCACATCGGCACCCAGCTTGGCATCATCGCCGAGATGATCGGCATGAAGGTCTATTACTACGACATCGAGAACAAGCTCTCCCTTGGCAACGCCATCCAGGTGCCGAACCTGGTGGAGCTGCTCAACATGTCTGACGTCATCAGCCTGCACGTACCGGAAACCGCCTCCACCAAGGATCTCATCGGTGCAGAGCAACTGCGCATGATGAAACCGGGCGCCATCTTCATCAACGCCTCCCGCGGCACCGTGGTGGACATCGACGCCCTGGCCGACGTCATCAAGAGCGGCCACCTCTCCGGCGCCGCCATCGACGTCTTCCCGGTGGAGCCCAAGTCCAACGACGAGGAGTTCCTCACCCCGCTGCGCGGCCTGGACAACGTGATCCTGACCCCCCACATCGGCGGCTCCACCCAGGAAGCCCAGGAGAACATCGGTCTGGAAGTGGCCAACAAGCTGGTCAAATACTCCGACAACGGCTCCACCCTCTCCGCGGTCAACTTCCCGGAAGTCTCCCTGCCCGGCCACAAGGGCTCCAGCCGCCTGCTGCACATTCACCGCAACCAGCCCGGCGTGATGAACCAGATCAACCAGATCTTCGCCGACGAGGGGATCAACATCGCCGGTCAGTACCTGCAGACCAGCAGCGAGATCGGTTACGTGGTCATCGACGTCGAAACCGAGCACAGCGAGAAGGCCCTGGCCCGTCTCAAAGAGATCAATGGGACCATCCGTGCCCGGATCCTGCACTGATAAGCCCTTATCTGCGCAGCAAAAAGCCCGTCGTGATGACGGGCTTTTTTATGTCAGAAGAAAGGTTGCTCTCGCAACCTACCACCAGCCCAGCAGGTTGCGGCCCACCAGGGCACCCCACACCAGGGCATTGAGGGCCAAGGCGATGAAGACGGCAGCGGAGCCCAGATCCTTGGCGCGACCCGAGAGTTCGTGATGCTCGGAGCCGATGCGATCCACCACCGCCTCCACGGCGGAGTTGAGCACCTCGACGATCACCACCAGCCAGCTGATACAGACGAGCAGCAGGATCTCGTTGAGGGAGTCACCTATCCAGAATGCCAGCGGCATCAGCAGCAGGATGAGCAGCAGCTCCTGACGGAAGGCGGCCTCGTTGATCCAGGCCGATTTGAGACCTTTCATGCTGTAACCGGTTGCGTTGATGATGCGGGTGATCCCGGTCGCGCCTGGCTTTGCCACGATAACTACCTCATTTGAAATGGCTTTTGGGTTCACATCCTATCAGAGCCGCCCAAGGTTTCCATCGGGTGACTTTTGCTTTATTTTATTCCCTTGCATTTTGGCATCCCGCCCACCTTATCCACTCGAGAATTGAGTCGTATGTCCATTCACACCGATGAATTGCGCACCCGTCGCCTGGAGGCCCTGATCACCCCCAGCGAGCTGGCGCACGCCTTCCCGTTAACCGACACCATCGCCCAGAACCTGCTGGATGCCCGCCGCCAAGTGGAAGCCATTCTGTCCGGTGAAGATCAGCGCCTGCTGGTCATCGTCGGCCCTTGCTCCATCCACGATCCCGCCGCCGCCCACGAATACGCCCTGCGTCTGAACACCCTGCGTGAAGAGTACAAAGAGAGCCTGTGCATCGTGATGCGCACCTACTTCGAAAAGCCGCGCACCATCGTCGGCTGGAAGGGGCTCATCAATGATCCGCGCCTGGACGGCAGTTTCGACGTCAATGAAGGGCTGAAACTGGCCCGCAAGCTGCTGGTGGACATCAACGAGACCGGCATGCCCACCGCCACCGAGTTCCTCGACATGGTGACCGGCCAGTACATCAGCGATCTCATCACCTGGGGCGCCATCGGGGCGCGCACCACCGAGTCCCAGGTTCACCGGGAGATGGCCTCCGCCCTCTCCTGCCCGGTGGGGTTCAAGAACGGCACCGACGGCAACACCCGCATCGCCATCGATGCGGTGCGCGCCGCCCGTCACAGCCACATCTTCTACTCCCCGGACAAGGACGGCAAGATGACCATCTACCGCACCGCCGGCAACCCCTACGGCCACGTGATCCTGCGCGGCGGCCACAGGCCCAACTACGACACCGCCAGCATCGACGAGGCGTGCGAGGCTCTGGCCCAGGTGGGCCTGCCGGAGCGCCTGGTGGTGGACTTCAGCCACGGCAACAGCATGAAGGATCATCGCCGCCAACTGCTGGTGGCCCAGGATATCTGCGATCAACTGCGCCGCGGCCGCACCGGCATCGCCGGCATCATGGCCGAGAGCTTCCTGGTGGAAGGGCGTCAGGACGTGGAGAACGGCTGTGCCGCCACCTTCGGCCAGAGCATCACCGATGCCTGTCTGTCGTGGAGTGACACCGAAACCCTGCTGGCCATGCTGGCAG
The DNA here is from genome assembly GCF_050252055.1 of Aeromonas sp. Taxonomy (NCBI): domain Bacteria; kingdom Pseudomonadati; phylum Pseudomonadota; class Gammaproteobacteria; order Aeromonadales; family Aeromonadaceae; genus Aeromonas; species Aeromonas sp. The sequence continues at coordinate 438,102 of NZ_JBFWLQ010000003.1, forward strand.
AAGCCGCCCAGGTGCGGCTGGACAAGCAGAAAGCCTGAGCAACCGCTCAACGCTCCATCTACCAATGAAAAGAGCCAGGCATCACAGATGCCTGGCTCTTTTCATTTCCACAGTGATTCACTCGCCTCCTTGGCTTCACTCAGTCTCTGCAGGTTTTCAATGCTGTATCCGTAGTCGACGGAGCGGCTCCCTCTCCCACTTGTATCAAAAGAATGGGAGAAGGGCTGGGGATGAGGGGGAAGCCCGCCTCACAGGCTCGGCATAAACCAGGTGCGGCCGGCCGCCTCTATGCGATCGGTGCGGATCTGGAACACCCGCTCCAGCAGCGCCTCGTCGATGATCCCGACGTCCCCTTCCCCCACCACGCGGCCCTGTTGCAGGCAGAGCACGCGATCCGCCCAGTCGATGGCCAGATTGATGTCGTGGATGGCCACCACCACCAGCAATCCCTGCGCGGCCAGTTGCTTGAGCAGCCGCAGCAGCGCCATCTGGTGATGCAGATCCAGCCCCGCCAGGGGTTCGTCCAGCAGCAGCACCCGCCCGGTCGGATTGAGGCTTGGCCACAGTTGCAGCAGGGTGCGGGCGATCAGCACCCGCTGCTGCTCCCCCCCGGACAATCGGCTGAAGTCCCGTGCAAGCAGGGGCGCCAGTTCCAGGGCGTCGCACACATCCGCCACCGCCTGCGCCTGGGCATCGGGGGCCCCCTCCTCCAGCCCCAGGCTCAGCACCTGGAACACCGGGATGTGGAACAGCTGGGGCTGGCGCTGGGGCAGCATGGCGCGCCGCGTTGCAAGCTCGGGCCAGCTCAGGGTCGTGATGGCCTCTCCCCCCAGCAAGACGGCGCCATCGGCGGGCAGCAGGCCCGCCAGGGCCCCGAGCAGAGAGGACTTGCCGCTGCCGTTGGGGCCGAGCAGGGCCACCAGCTGACCGCCGGACCAGGTGAGATCCAGGGGGGCGAGGCGATGGGGGATGGCCAGGGCGCGGGCCTCCAGCCGCCAGGGGGCGGGATCAGCGGGACACATCGGCATCTTGCCTCAGCAGCAGATAGATAAAGAGCGGGGCGCCCACCGAGGCGGTGATGACCCCGATGGGCAGTTCACCGGCGTGCAGCGCCGAGCGGGCCACCAGATCGGCCCCGAGCAGCAGGGCGCCACCCCCCATCGCCGAGGCGGGCAGCAGGAAGCGTTGATCGCTGCCACCGCACAGGCGCAGCAGGTGAGGCACTACCAGGCCGACGAAACCGATGACGCCGCACAGGGAGACCGCCACCCCGGTGAGCAGGCAGACCGCCAGCACCAGGCGTACCCGCATGCTGTCCACGTTCAACCCCATGAGGCGGGCCTGGGTCTCCCCCAGCAGCAGTTGTTGCAGTGCCCGCCCCTGCCAGCAGAGCCAGCCGAGGGTGAGGGGCAGCACCAGCCACCACCAGGCGAGCTGCTGGCTGCCGTAGGCGAGGCTGCCCATCATCCAGAACATGAATTCCCGCAAGGCGCCGTCGTCGGCGAAATACATCAGCCAGGTCATGGCCGCATTGGTGAGGATGCCGATGGCGACCCCGAACAGCAGCAGCCGCCCATGGCCGAGCCGTGCCCGGCGTGCGAGACGGATGAGCAGCATGGTCACCACCAGGGCGCCGCCAAAGGCCGCCAGCGACAGCCCCCAGCCCGGCAGATAGAGCCCGAGCCCCTTGGCCACCGCCATCGCCACCATGGCGGCCAGCCCAGCGCCGCTCGAGACGCCGAGCAGGCCGGGTTCCGCCACCGGGTTGTGGAGCATCACCTGGAGCACGGCACCGCCGCAGGCAAGGGAGGCCCCCGCCAGCAGGGCCAGCAGGGCGCGCGGCAGGCGCAGCTCCAGCAGGATGCGCAGCTCCAGATCCCCCAGCGGCTGCCAGGGCAGCAGCACGAACTCCCCGAGGGCGAGGGAGAGCAGGAACAGGGCCAGGGTCAGCAGCGACAGCAGGAGCAGCCAGCGGCGCTGCCAGCGCTGCTGGCGACGGATGAGAGCGAGATACACGGGATCCCCAAGAAGCGAGGCCCGCCGGGGGGCAGGCAGGAAAGCTGCATGATAACAGCGCGTTACCACCCAAGGTCAAGGCTGGTAGGGCTTGGCCAGCGCCGCTATCTCGCCGCTCTCCACCATGGCTAGCAACGCCTGCGCCAGCTTGGGGCCCAGCTCATGGTGGGGTGAGTGCTTGCTCATCCCGAGGTAGAGCACCACCGGGTTGGGGGGCTGGAAGGGCGCCTTGACGAGGCCGGCGTCGTTGCGCTGGCTCAGGGCGTAATCCACCTGGCAGTCGGTCCCTATCATCAGGGGCAGGTGGCCCCGCTCCACCATGCGCTGCAACTGGTCTTCGGTGGGGACCCCGTGCTTGTCGAGCTGGGTGTCGCCATCGAAGGGGGGGAAGTAGGCGGAGTTGAGCACATAGCCTATCTCGCGGCCTCGCAGATCCTCGTAGCGCCTGAGACCTGCCACGGCGGCGGGCTTGCCATAGAAGGCAGGCCGGCACTGGTAATAGGACGGCTGCAGGTAGTCGATGAAGGCGGCCCGCTCCTCGGTGTGAGCCAGCCCTATCATCAGATCCACCTGACCGGTCTGCATCTGTTTGAGTGCCCGTCCCCAGGGCACCCGTTTGAGGGTGAGCACAATGCCGCTGCGTGCCTGCAACTGGCGCAGAATGTCGATATCCAGCCCCTGGAAGTCGTCGTTCTCTGCCAGCATGCGAAACGGCGGCCAGACATCGGTGGCCACCGTCAGGGTCGGCGCACCTTGCGCCCAGCAGGCAAACAACAGACAAAGCGCACCCCAGCTTGTCTTGCCCATCCAGCTTTCGCCTTCTTTTGTTACATCCTTGTGAGCTAAAAATACCCTCAAGCACCACTTATGAAAACCCATGGAGTCGAGATAAAATGCATTGATTTAAAAGGAGAACCTAATGAACCCCATCATGACCAGTATCGGCCTGCTCATCTGCAGCAACGTCTTCATGACGTTTGCCTGGTACGCCCATCTCAAGAGCATGAATCACAAACCCTGGATCATCGCCGCCCTGGTGAGCTGGGGGATAGCCCTGTTCGAATACCTGTTGCAGGTGCCCGCCAACCGCATCGGCCACACCGTGCTCTCCGTCGGCCAGCTCAAGATCCTGCAGGAGGTGATCACCCTCACCGTGTTCGTTCCCTTCTCCATCTTCTATCTGAAAGAAGACCTGAAGTGGGACTACCTCTGGGCGGGTCTGTGCATCCTGGGCGCGGTCTTTTTTGTGTTCCGCGAAAAACTGACCGGCGCCTGAGGCTGTACACTCAAGCCATTCATCATCCCCCAGCCCTTTGAGCGACGAGGCCCCTCATGGAATTGAGAGACATGCTGCAGATCCTGGCCAAACAGGATGGTTCCGATCTCTATCTCTCCACCGGCGCCCCCCCCTGCGCCAAGTTCAACGGCGCCCTGCGCCCCCTCACCCAAGAGCCCCTGGGGCCGGGCGAGGTGGCCCGCATCGCCTACGACATCATGGATCTCGAGCAGAAACAGCAGTTCGAGAAAGAGCTGGAGATGAACCTCGCCATCTCCCTGCCCCAGATAGGCCGTTTTCGGGTCAACATCTTCAAGCAGCGCAATGAAGTCTCCCTGGTGGCGCGCAACATCAAGACCGAGATCCCCCGCTTCGAGGATCTCAAACTCCCTCCGGTGCTCCTCGACACCATCATGGAGAAGCGGGGTCTGGTGCTCTTCGTCGGCGGCACGGGGTCCGGCAAGTCCACGTCGCTCGCGGCCCTCATCGATCATCGCAACCGCAACAGCGGCGGCCACATCATCACCATCGAGGATCCGGTGGAGTTCGTCCATCGCCACCAGAAGAGCATCATCAACCAGCGGGAGGTGGGGGTGGATACCCGCAGCTTCCACGCGGCCCTGAAGAACACCCTGCGCCAGGCGCCGGACGTCATCCTCATCGGTGAAATCCGCGATCGGGAGACCATGGAGCATGCCCTCGCCTTCTCGGAGACCGGGCATCTGGCCATCTCCACCCTGCACGCCAACAACGCCAACCAGGCGCTGGATCGCATCATCAACTTCTTCCCGGAAGAGCGCAGACCCCAGCTGCTCAACGACCTTGGCAACAACCTCAAGGCCTTTGTCTCCCAGCGGCTGGTGAAGACCACAGATGGCGGCCGCCGGGCGGCGGTGGAGGTGATGCTCGGAACCCACACGGTGCGCGATCTCATCAAGCGCGGCGAGTTTGGCGGCCTCAAGGAGATCATGGAAAAATCCAAGGCCCTTGGCATGGTGACCTTCGACAGCACTCTGTTCGATCTGGTGGTCGAGGGGGTGATCGACGAGGAGGAGGCGGTGAAGAACGCAGACTCCCAGAACAACCTGCGCCTCAAGATCAAACTCTGGCGGGAGAAGGGCCAGATTGGCAACAGCGCGGCAGCGAGCGGCTGGAGCCTGGAGCCCACCAAGGACGAGGGCGACCTCTTCTAAGACCGGGCACGGCGGCCACGAAAAAGGGAACCCTCGGGTTCCCTTTTTCATATGGGCAGGCGTCAGCCCTTCTGGATCAGCCCTATCTGGCCGGGCTCGCACCACTCGAACGTCACCTCTTCGTGCTTGCCGCAGCAGGAGCCGCCACACAGGCGGCTCTCCCGCTTGGCGACGCGCCCCTTGCGCATCCAGACCCCGAGCATGGCCTCTACCGCATCCTCGGAGGTGTGGAAGTGGCGGGCCAGCGCCCGCCGGCTCACCTTCTTGTGCAGGGCCAGATAGTCCCCCAGTTCACGCAGGATCACAGAATACCCTCCCTCTCGGCGCACTCGTCCCTGACCATGAGCCCCTTCACAGGGTCACCACCTTGCGGGCGACGATGTCGCCGTGACGACGCCCCAGCCACCAGAGCAGCACCAGGGAGAGCAGATAGCTCAGGCTCCAGACCAGGCTCTGCGCCGGGTGGGCGGCGAAGGTCGCCAGTTGATAGAAGAGAGTGGCGCACAGGAAGGCGACGTAGTTGCACCAGGCGGCGGTGAACAGGGCCCACTGGCGACCGGTCTCTCGCACCAGAGCCCCCATGGCGGCGGCGCAGGGCATGTAGAGCAGCACGAACAGCAGGTAGGCAAAGGCTCCGGCCACGCCGTCGAAGTGGGTCTGCATGTTGCCGTAGGTGGAGGTGTCCACCTCCTGGGCCTCGGCTGCCGCCTGCTTGTCCTCCAGATCCCCCACCTTGAGCCCCATGGGATCGGCGGGGTCGATGTCCGCCAGGTTGGCGGGAATGGTGGCCAGCGCCGCTTTCAGGCTGCCCAGCAGGGAGTATTCACTCTCCTCCTCATCACCGGCGCCGCCGGCGTAGAGGCTGTTGAGGGTAGCGACCACCGCCTCCTTGGCAAAGATGCCGGTGAGGATGCCCACCGTGGCCTGCCAGTTGTCGTCCCGCACGCCTATGGGATGCAGCACCGGGGTCACGGACTGGCTCAGCTTGCTCAGCACCGAGTTCTCCTGATCCTGGTTGCCGAAGCTGCCGTCGGTGCCGAGGGAGTTGAGCACGCTCAGCACCGCCACCATCAGGACGATGGTCTTGCCCGCGCCGAAGATGAAGCCCTTGAGTTTCTGCCAGGTGCGCAGCCCCACGTCCACCGGACGGGGCCACTCGTAATCGGGCATCTCCATCACCATGGAGTCGCTCTTGCCCGGCAGCAGGGTGCTGCGCAGGAAGAGGCCGGTGAGCACCGCCACCAGGATGCCGAACAGATAGAGACCGAACACCAGGTTCTGCCCCGACTCGGGGAAGAAGGCCACCGCGAACAGGGCGTAGACCGGCAGACGGGCACCGCAGGACATGAAGGGCGCCATGGCCGAGGTCATCAGCCGCTCGCGCTCCGACCCCAGGGTCCGGGTTGCCATCACCGCGGGCACGGTGCAGCCAAAGCCCATCAGCATGGGGACGAAGGCCTTGCCGGGCAGGCCGAGGCGACGCATCAGGGCGTCCACCACGAAGGCGGCGCGGGCCAGATAGCCGGAGCTCTCCAGCACCGCGAGGAAGAGAAAGAGGCAGCCCACCACGGGGATGAAGGTCGCCACCGTCTGCAAACCGGCACCCACGCCGTCCGCGAGCACGGCCCCCAGCCAGTCGGGGGCACTCATCAGCCCCAGCAGGTGGTGCACTCCGTCCACGAACAGGGCCCCCCCGAGGATGTCGAAAAAGTCGATGAAGGCGCTGCCCACCTTGATGGCGAACATGAACATCAGGTACATCACCAGCAGGAAGAAGGGGATGCCCACCCAGCGGTTGAGCAGCACCCTGTCCAGCCGTTCGCTCTGGGCGACGGTGAGCTTGTCCTGATGACGGCACGCCTGTTGGCACCAGTGGTGGATATGGCCGTAGCGCAAATCAGCGAGTTGCAGGTCGATGTCCTGGGCGTGGTGGGCGCGACTCACCACGTTGTCGGCCGCCGCCTGCTGCCCCGCCGCCAGGGTCTCCTGCATGGCAATGTCTTCCTCCAGCAGGCGCAGGGCGCGGCCACGGCGATGCAGATGATGGGGGGCGAGCAGGGTCTCCAGCTCGGCGATGTCCCCCTCGAGGGGCTGACCGTAGTCGAGCACCAGGGCGGGCTGGGACTGACCGATAAACTGGTGGATCCCCTCTTTGAAAGCCGCCACCTGCTGGCGATTGTGGGCCGAGAGCGACACCACGGGGCACCCCAGCGCATTGGCGAGCAAGGCCTCGTCGATGGTGATGCGCCGCTTTTGCAGCAGATCCATCTTGTTGAGCACCACCACCATGGGCAGCCCCAGCTCCCGCAGTTGCAGGGTGAGGTAGAGGGAGCGCTCCAGGTTGGCGGCATCGATGACGTTGAGCAGCAGATCCGGCTGCTGGCGCTGGACGAAGCGACTGGCGATCTGCTCGTCCAGGCTCGCCTCCTGGTTGGCCAGGGCATAGATGCCGGGCAGGTCCACCAGGGTGTATTCCTGCCCGCGGGCAGCAAAGGCCCCCATCTTCTTGTCGACGGTGACCCCGCTCCAGTTCCCCACCTGCTGGCGGGAGCCGGTCAGGGCGTTGAACAGGGAGGTCTTGCCGCTGTTGGGATTGCCCACTGTGACCAGGTTGTAGCTCATACCGGCTCCACCTCGATTTGCTGGGCCAGACTCCGCTGCATGGAGAGGCAGATGCCCTGGCACTGGATCTGGAGCGGGTCCCCCAGGGGGGCGGCCCGCAGATAGAGGATCTCGGTCTGGGGCAGCAGCCCCATCACCATCAGCTTGCGCCGCAAGGCGCGGCCAAGGTGGTTCATGTGCGTGATGCGAGCGCTCTGTCCCGGCGACAGCTCTGTGAGTACCATGACGGGCTCCTGAAGTTAAACAAGAATAATTCGCTTTTAATGGGGGGATTATAAGCTGTGCCCTCAACATTTATTTGCGTAAAATCAAACTCCGCTTAGCTAACCGACAAAGTATTGCCATGAGTCACGACAACAACAGCCGCCTGGTCTATAGCACGGACGGCGGCATGATCAAGGAATCCGCCCCCGCCCAGCACGCCTCCCCCTTCCCCGCCGACGGGGTCGTGCGCATCCGCCGCGAGACCAAGGGACGCAAGGGGGCCGGGGTCATCAGCATCCACGGCGTTCCCGTCGAACAGCAGAAGGCCCTCGCCACCCTGCTCAAGAAGAAGTGCGGTACCGGCGGCGGTCTCAAGGAGGGGATCATCGAGATCCAGGGGGACAAACGGGACCTTATCAAGGCCGAACTGGAGAAGGCCGGCTTTCAGGTCAAACTGGTGGGGGGATAATTCCCCATCCCGCGCCTTGCCTCACCGGGGGTTTTTCCCTAGAATGCCCGCTCCCATCGAGGGGGAGTAGTCTCGCCACGGACCCGTTTCGTGCGCGATCCTGATCAACATACTTGGTGCCAACTCACCATGGTCAGGGTGATCCGGGCAATGCCGGATTTGACAAGACCTTTGACGGGCCAGTGCCAAAACCGGGGACGGATGGCGCAGGCTTGTCTCTGGTTTATAACAATTCCGTCCCCCGGTCATTTTTATGGAAGCCTTGTTAACCTCCACCATCAGCGTTGCCATCGCCGAGATCGGCGACAAGACACAGCTGCTGGCCCTGTTGCTCATCTGTCGTTTTCGCAAACCCTGGCCCATCATCGCCGGCATGCTGGCTGCCACCCTGCTCAACCACGCAGGGGCCGCCTGGATAGGGGAATTCATCAGTCGCTGGATGGATCCCAAGGTGATGACCTGGCTGGTCGCTGGCGCCTTCATCGCCATGGCCGCCTGGATCCTGGTGCCGGACAAGATGGACGATGAAGAGAGTTCCCTGGACAAGTACGGCCCCTTCATGGCCACCTTCGTGCTCTTCTTCATCGCCGAGATCGGTGACAAGACCCAGATAGCCACCGTGCTGCTGGCAGCCAAGTACGACTCCCTGATCCAGGTCATCACCGGTACCACCCTCGGCATGATGCTGGCCAACGTGCCCGTGGTGCTGCTCGGCAAGCTCGGGGCCGACAAGCTCCCCCTCAAGGGGATCCGCATTGCCTGCGCCATCCTCTTTGCGGGGCTTGGCATCTCCACCCTGATCTTCGCCTGACCTCCATAGAAGCCGGCGGGGGATCAGCGTGAGCACTGATCGCCACCGCCGCCCCGGACGTCCTTCAGGCCCCCTCCTCACGGCGGGGGCCTTTTTAGTGCAAAGACATGGCCCCGTGCCGAGACCTGTGTCGCAGCGCCAACGGCGCCCCTGCCCCGAGACGCGGCGCCGTGCCATAATGCCTTATCTTTCAGGCATCACGGCTTCAGGAGCCCCCATGCACCTCACCTCAAGACAGACCCTGCTCGACTGGGTCAGGCGCGGCCGCCTGCCACGGGCCTCGCTGCCTGCCGCCCTGGCACTGTGCGATCTGCCCCCCGGCCCTGCCCGCTGGCAGTGGCTGTTCGACAGGCTGCTGCTCTGGCTCGGCTGCCTCTGCCTTGGCGCCGGCCTCGTCTTCTTCGTCGCCTTCAACTGGCAGGCCCTGGGGCGCCTCTCACGTCTCGCCCTGCTGGAGCTGCCGTTGCTCGCCATGCTCCTGGTGCTCTGGCGCAAACCCATGAGTGACACCCCGCGCCAGGCCCTGCTGCTGGCCCTGGCCCTCAACCTCGGCGCCCTGCTCGCCCTGGTGGGCCAGACCTACCAGACCGGCGCAGACCCCTGGCAGCTCTTCGCCACCTGGGCCCTGATGCTGCTGCCGCTGGCGGCCCTTGGCAGAAGCCCGCTGCTCTGGACCCTGGCCTGGCTGCTCGGTCAGCTCGCCCTGGTGCTCTACTGGCGGCTCGGCCTTCTCGATCTCTTCTTCTCCTTCAACGAGGAGGCCCTCGGCTGGTGCCTGACCCTGCTCAACGCCGCCCTCTGGGGTCTGCTCATCCTGGTGCCCGCCCGCTACGCCCTGATGCCCTCCTGGCTCGCGGGGCTGGCCGCGGGGCTCGGCATCACCCTGCTTACCCTGCTGGCCCTGTTCGATGCCGCCTCTCCCTGGGTCTGGCCTGCCTGGCTCGCCTGGCTCGGCGCCGCCTACCTGCGCTGGCACCACAGGTTCATCGCCGGGCTCGCCATGGGGTGCCTGAGCCTTATCGCCGTCATCCTCGCGGCCCTTGGCAAGTGGATGGAGCCGGACATGAACGGCTTTTTGCTGCTGGCCCTCATCGCCATCGGCCTGTCGGTGATGGCCAGCCGCTGGCTGCAACAACAACGGAGGCAGCATGTCTGATCTCACCCCCTGGGAGCGCCTGCGTGCAGCCCAACTTGTGGAAGGGGATGCCCCCCGGGATGAACAGCCCCACTGGTCGGGCCGTTTTCTGCTCGGCATGGTGGGCTGGATAGCCGCCCTCTTCCTGCTCTTCTTCCTCTTCATGGCCTTCGAGCAGCTGACCCGCGACCCCAACAACGCCCTCGCCATGGGGATGGTGCTGATGGCCGCCGCCCTCGGTCTCAACCGCATGGCGACCCGCAGCGATCTCTGGGATCAGTTCGTGCTGGCGCTGGCGCTGGCGGCAGATGCCTGGCTGCTCTACGGCCTGCTGGACAGGCTGGATCTGAACGTCGCCTGGCTCTGGTTCGGTCTGACCGCCTTCTCCCTTGGGGTGGCCGCCCTGTTCGAGCACTGGCTGATCAGGCTGTTCCACAGCTTCGCCGCCGCCATCCTGCTCACCCTCGCCCTCGCCTGCCTCGGCCTGCACCTGCTGGCCCTGCCGCTGGTGATGGGCGCCGTCGCCCTGTGCTGGCTGCAGGCGGAGCGCGATCCCACCCGCCATCTGCTCTATGAATCCCTCACCCTGGGGCTGGCACTCTCCCTGCTGGTGCTGGGACGGCTGCACCACCCCCTGTGGGAGGGAGGCACCAGCGTGCTCAATGAGCTCGGCAGCTCCCGCCTGCCCCTCTGGCTCAATCCCCTGCTCTGCGCCGCCCTGCTGCTCGCGGTCATGGTTCGCCTCAGGCTGCCGCTGCGCTACGGGCTGCCGCTGGTGGTGATCAGCGCCATCATTCCCGGCATGGGGGCTGGCGCCCTGGTGCTGGTGCTCGGCTTCTACGCCGGCAGCCTGGCCCTGATGACCCTGGCAGGCCTGCTGCTGCTCGGCTTTGGCTCCCTCTATTACTACGATCTGGGGCTGACCCTGATGACCAAGTCCTGGCTGCTGCTCGCCTCGGGGGCCCTGCTGCTCGGTACCCGTCAGTGGCTCAAGCACCTTCACAACGGGAGCCCCTCATGAGACGCCTCGCCTTTTTGCTGACCGGTCTTGCCCTGCTCGCCGGCATCAACGCCGCCGTCTGGCGCTTCGAGCACGCCATGAGCCAGGGGGAGGTGGTGCTGATCGAGCTGGCACCGGTCGACCCCCGCTCCCTGATGCAGGGGGACTACATGCGCCTGAACTACGCCCTCGCCCGCCAGCTGGCGGGCCGCCAGGCCGCCGTCGGCCCCCACACCCTGGTCGTTCGCCTGGATGAACATCAGGTGGTGCACTGGGTGGAAGGGGGCAAGTCCGAAGCCCCGGGCCCGGGGGAGCGTCTGCTCAAGGTGCGCCAGCGCGACGGCCAGTGGTTTATCGGGCCTGACGCCTTCTTCTTCGAAGAGGGCACGGGAGATCAGTATGAGTCGGCCCGCTACGGCGAGTTTCGTCTGCAAGAGGATGGCAGCACCCTGCTGGTAGGGCTGAGGGACGAAGCGTTCACCCCCCTGGGTCACACCCGCCCGGCCTGGTAAAAAGAGGGCGCCGATCCGGTTGAGAGTGGCGAAATGATGACACCCCCCGGCGGATAACGTCTGCGCCGGGTGGCGAAACGCCGTGACTTGGCAACACTTGAAACTGGGCACTCGGCAGCAGGACGGTCAGGATGAACATAGACATTGCAGTCCCCCTTCGCAGACTGGTCGCCTGCGCCGCCCTCGCGGCCATGGTCTGGGGCACTCCCGCGACCCAGGCCAGCCCGGCGCTCGCCAGCCTGCACTACCTCACCGAAGAGTACAAACCCTACAACTTCACCGGGGAGGATGGCGCCCCGACCGGCTTTGCCATCGACCTGCTGCACCTGGTGTGGCAAAAGACCGGCACCCCTGTCCAGCCCGTCAGCATCCTGCCCTGGGCCAGGGGTTACTACCTGCTGACCCAGAAACCCAATGTGGTGCTCTTCTCCACCGCCCGCACCGAGGCGCGCAATCCCCTGTTCAAGTGGGCCTGCCCCATCGGCTATGCCGAGATAGTGCTGATGGGGCTCGCCAGTCGCCCCCTGACCTTGACCCGCCTGGAAGATGCCCAGCGCTACACCATAGGCGCCGTGCGATCCGACGTGGGGGAGCAACTGCTGCTCAACGCAGGCTTCGACGAGCAGAAGATCATGACCGCCAACCGCCTCTCCCAGGCCCTGCGCATGCTCACCTCGGGCCGGGTCGATCTGGTCTCCAGCAACAAGTCCACCCTGCTGGATCTCATCAAGACCCAGCAGCTGGATCCTGCCCAGTTCGAGGTGCGCTGGATGTTGAGTTCCGAGCAGTACTGTTTCGCCTTCAGCCACCCGGTGGACGATGCCCTGGTCAGGGAGTTCCAGCTCGGCCTGACCCAGGTGCTGGCCAGCAGCGACTTCCAGCAGCTCCAGCACAAATACTTCCCCTCCCCCTGACCCCTTCCCCCGCCGGGGCCGCCAAGGCCCCGGCCCGCCTTTGAGCCAGCGCACGAAACCCGTTTAATGTTCGCCACTTGCAACGACAAGGGGTGACGCAGACCGTCCCGGGTCCGTAATATAGGGCGCAGGAGCCTGTTGGCCCCTTTTTCACGGCAAGGGGCAGGGCGCACGGTGGCAGCGACAGTCAGGGGCGGCAGCGTGCCCGCTGGCCGCCTTCATCGGGCAGCGCCGCACTCACGCCCTTCCCCGCCATCTCTCCGATCTCTTGGGAATACACATGCACAACACAGCGAAATGGTTGATGAGTCTCTCGGTCTGCGCCCTTCTGATGGCCTGCGGCGGTGACAAGACCACCGGCAAGGCCTGTCTCGGGTCAAACAACGACACCCTGGTGGAGGGGATGCAGGACAAATGCAAGGCGGGGGACATTGTCGCCACCAAGCACCCGGCCTATTTCTGCGATTTCAACTACGCGGTCACCTTCAACAGCTACAACTCCGCGATTTGCGTCTACTCCGGCGGTCTGAAACCGGAGAGAACCACGGAAAAATCATGACTGGCGACCCATTTGTCCCGTCTGACACGAAGAGGGCGGCAGGATATGTGGCCAATGCCCGGGCGGCGGTGCCGCGCAGGCCATCCGGGGGCGGCTTCGCCCCTATTTCACCCGCATCAGACGGTGATGCTGCCCGGCGCACTCGAGCTGGAGCACCTGGGATCGGGCCATGGCCTCCACCCTGGCCAGCATCTCGGCGCTGTAGCCCTTGCGGCGCATCCATTGCAAGGGCTCCTCAAAGCCCCCTTCGTTGACCACGAAGGTATCTGTGTAGGACTCCTTGACGATGCTGACCACCCAGATGCGCTGCTGAAACTCGCAGAGTCCGGCCACCAGGGTGGCCGCCCGCCCGGCCAGGGCGCGCACACGGCGGGCAAGAAGATGAACCATGGTATGTGCTCCGAACTGATAAAAGGGAAAACAGACTGGCACCCGGGTGGACGCGCCACCCTGTGCCCTCTCAACCCGCCCCGCTCCTATCGCGGGGCAGACACCTGACTGGAAGGAGGCGGGTTCCCGCCCTCCCCTGCGGCCCGGCGCTGGCGCTTGACCGCATACATGCTCGCATCGGCCCGGTTCAGCGCCTCCTCGACGCTGACCTCGGCCGGCATCACGGCCACCGCCCCCACGCTGGCACCGGGATAATGGATCACCTTGTCCCCCACCGGCAGTGACAGCACGCTGTGCTCGAACAGGCGCTGGCGAAACGCCGCCACCGCTCCGTCCAGCGTGTCGGCGCCCGGGAAAGGCCCCATGCCCACGGCCACGAACTCGTCCCCCCCAAAGCGGGCCAGCAGATCGCCGCCGCGCAGGGTCTCGCTCAGTTGCCGCGCCATGGCGGTGAGCAGCCTGTCCCCCGCCTCGTGGCCATGCTCGTCGTTGATGGCCTTGAAGCCATCGAGATCCACAAAGGCGATGAGCACCGGATGCCCCGCCCGCTCCGACAACGAGAAGAGGCGGGTGAGTTCGAGCATCAGGGCGCGGCGATTGGGGAGCCCGGTGAGGGGATCGGAGAGGGCCAGGCGCGAGAGCTCGTCGTTGGCCTGCTGCAATTGCCGCAGCAGTTGCTCCCGCTCCACCTGTTCGGCAATCAGGTGCGCGAAGAAGGCAATGAGCTGCTGCGCCCCCGCCACCGCGGGTTTTTGTTCGGTACTGGCGCCGCACAGGGTGCCATAGAGGGAGCCGGTAGAGGTGCGCACCGGGCTGCTCAGATAGGAGCGAATGCCGAGCTCGCTGGCCGCCTGGGAGTCCCCCCACAGAGCGGCGACGTCGTCGGTGTAGCCAATCTCATCGTCGATGGCACGGCGACACAGGGTATCGCTCCACTCCACCGTCATCCCCTCGGGGATCTGCAGCCCGGCCGCATTGCGGGCAAACAGAACATGCTGGCTGCTTTGCCCGAGGTCAATCTCGGTGAGATAGGTCGACTCCAGCCCGGTCACCGACGCCAGCATCTCCAGCAAGGGGCGGGTCAGGCTCTCCAGATCCCGCGCGTTTATCATCTGCTCCGAGAGCGCCAGCAAAATTTTATCCATGCCTACCTCCACTACTGCGTGCATCTGATGGGCGGCTACCTTAGCCAACTCGGGGCGGGCCCGACAAGCGGCAGACCGCGATTGACCGGGGGAAAGATCGATTTGTTCACATTTTGGCATAACCGGACCCCAAGCGGCGTCGCCATGCGAAACACAGGGACACAACCCTGCCCTCGCCCCTGGGTGCCGGGTCGATTCCCGCCGCGTATTCGCCCACGGTCACCATCCCCTCTCCCCTTGAGGGAGAGGGTCAGGGTGGGGGTCACTCACCGTCATTTGGCATGGCTACGCCTGTAGGGTCGGTAGGGTCGATTAGCGAAGCGTAATCGTCCGCGGTAATCATCCCCTCTCCCCTTGGGGGAGAGGGCTAGGGTGAGGGGTGGGTAACGGCATTGCCTGGCGAATGCCGCCCCACGCCTCATGGCATGGCTTCGCCGAGCAGGACACGAGGACTCCGTCCTCGATGGGGTTTCCCCCGCGAGCCTCGGCGACTTCGGTTTGATCCCCTCTTCCCTTGGGGGAGAGGGTCAGGGTGAGGGGTCGGTAACGTCATTGCCTGACGAATGCCGCCCCACGCCTCAATGGCACGGCTTCGCCGCGCAGGACACGAGGGCGCGGCCCTCGACGGGGTTTCGCCCGCCAGCCTCGGAGACTTCGGCTTGATCCCCTCTCCCCTTGGGGGAGAGGGTTAGGGTGAGGGGTTCGGTAACGTCATTGCCTGGTGCAATGCCGTCCCACGTGTGAATGGCATGGCTTCGCCGCGCAGGACACGAGGACTCCGTCCTCGATGGGATTTCGCCGCCGCTGCGCGGCTGGGCGAGTGACTTTGGAAAGACCCAAAGTCACCAAAAGTCTTCTCCCCCGCTTGTTCGCCCTCCTGCGTCGGGTGCCCGCGGCTCACCCGTTTGTCCTACGGCACGCGCCGATGGGCCATCCCTGGCCCAGCGGCGCTCGCTCGGCATCCTGCCTCGCGGCCTGGACAAACGGGATCACCTCGGCGAACAACAGGGGGCAACACCCAACCCGCAGCGCCGAGGCCAATTACTTGACCATGACCTTGTGTTTGCGGGACAAAGATCGGGAGGGTTGTTATCTCTGAACTGGCCCTTCGCCCACCGTATGACAAGACCAAATTGTCGAACCTATGCAACGAGTGCCATAAACATGGTTGCATTGGTGCAAAAATCATTGTGAGTACAGCAACAAGAGGCTCACTTCCCTATCGGGGAAAAGCTTTATATAGAAAACCCGATAGTGAGCTATTAGGCTGTAATAATTTCTTATTAGTCGAACGTACGATTACGCTTGTCTAACCGATATCAACAACTCTATCTCTATTATCAATAAAGAGTCATTTATGGCAGACCAATCATTTTCCCCTGAAAACTTAAAAAGTATATATGATAATGAAAATAAAAAAGGAAAGTATTTAGAGGGTGAATTTTTTCCTCATATAAAAGAGATGTCAAAAGCAATAAAAAACTTAAGAAAAAAAATATATATTTTAAGAAAAAGACGAGCAAATATTTCTCCTGCCGGCTTTAATATTGCCCTTACAGCGCTACACTCAAAGTTAAAGGCAAAGAAAGAGGAAAGAAATTCAGCAGTTATGAATGTATTGTCAGCAATTGGTGCAAATATATCTCAGAAAAGCTTCTCTTTAAAATGTATACAAGCACAAGTTGTTCATGGCAAAGCTACTTACAAGATTGAAAAAAATGAAAACTCATTCTTTGCAGAGAAAAAACTTCAGGAGAACATCAAAAAAACATATAATATTAATCTATCTAGCAGGGACTCCATTGTTTCATCTCTAATATCAATTCTAGATGATGACATGCCAAAAATAATAATAAGAACAGACATATCAAGTTTTTATGAATCAATTAGCCATGATTTATTGAAATTAACGTTAGAACGTCATGGACATTTATCCTTGTCAACAAAAAGAATAATAAATGAAACGTTAAAGTTTTATACTATTGAGACAGGGTCATCTAGAGGGCTTCCGAGAGGAATAGGTATTAGCGCATACTTGTCCGAGGTGTTCATGATTGATATAGATGATGAAATATTGAAATTACCTCACATAATATATTATAAAAGATATGTCGATGACATAATTGCAATATTTTCACCACCAATAAAAATCGACGAAACTTTACTGATGCAGGATATTGAAAGGATTATAAACAACCATAAATTAACTCTTAACAAAATTAAGACAAAAACCATAAACACTCTAACACAGCAAAATTATACTTTAGACTACCTTGGCTACCAATTTAAACATGCAAACAAAAAAACTTTAGATGTTGAAATAAGTAATCAAAGAAAGTTAAAAATAGAATCAAGAATAGATTACTCATTTCAGAATTACATTAAAGGTAGAAAAACTGAAAAAACAAAAAGGCTTTTCATTAATAGAATTAAATTCCTCACTGGCAACATCAAACTTACAAATAATAAAGGCGGTACATTTATTGGTATCTATCACACTAATAAATTTGCAAATAATACATCTCAAATAAAGAACCTCGACAATATACTCAGAGATAAGATAAATACCGAACTGAGACAATCACCATCATTACAGCGAAGGTTAAATAAACTTAGTTTTGAAGATGGCTTCAATAAAAAAACATATCGCAAGTTTACAACTAAAGAACTAATGGAAATAACGAAGGGGTGGTGCTAATGAAAAAGATCCGCTTAGTAAATAAAAAAGAAAGAGCACTATTATCAGACATGCTTCCTTATGAAACCCCTTTGACCTTTTCCAACAAAGGATTTTATGATTTAATTTGTTTGTGTGATATAAAAACAAAGGGAAACTCCATATCCTGGCTTTCATTAAATGTCGGCATCGATTTATTTGTTTCAATTATTTTTGATCTAGACTATCAAACAGTCTTAACTACAATTAAAAATAATGGACGCAAACAAAGCATAGCTCCTAATGGATTAAGTACAATCCCTTTTTTATATAAGATAAATCATAAGGTCGGTGAGTTTAGAGATTTATCAATTATACATCCAAGAAACCAAATCCTTGCTTCAAATTTCTATGATAAATATAAAGACCTTATCATACATTTTTGTAATAAAAGTGATTTTTCATTAAGATATCCAGCCAGAGTGGCAAAATGTGTATATTGGAAAGACTCAAATAGAATGCTAGATTTCATTGATGACACTGTTGAGGTCATTGAAAGGGAGCAGGATAATCTAAAATCATTCTTTGTTTATAAAGAATGCAGCAACATATTTAAATTTTTCGAATCAAGCGACTATCATCGTTGTGAGAAGGCTTACAACAATATGGCTCGCCTTGATATATCAAAGTGCTTCGACAGTATATATACACACTCTATTGCCTGGGCCACTTATGGTAAAGACATAACTAAAAACATTCTATCTAAGATTACTATAGGCTCACTGAACAATAGTTTTGGAGATAGCTTTGACGCACTAATTCAAGATTCAAATTACAAAGAAACAAATGGCATACCTATTGGCCCAGAGTTATCAAGAGTGTTTGCTGAAATTATTCTGCAAACTATAGATGTAGATCTAAAGAATAAACTAACAGAACTAAAAATAATATATAATAGGGACTACGAAATATTTAGGTATGTTGATGACTATTTCGTTTTCTTTAACAGCAAGGACACTTACAACACAATAACAAAACAACTGCAAGTGGCATTAAAAGCATACAAACTACATTTGAATACATCTAAAGAGGTTATTTACAATAAACCCATAATAACTGAGATTACTATAGCAAAAAATGAAATATCAAAATTATTAGAGAGCTCTATTAATTATGAATTAAAAGAAGAGGAGCATCTATCTGCAGGCGATAATGTTGCCCAGGATAGAATCTTATTAGGGAATATTTCGATCAATCACTCGTCATTAATAGTCCAATTCAAATCCATACTAAAAACCAGTGGTGCAAGCTATAGTGACGTTCTCAACTTCACGTTTTCTATACTTGAAAAGAAATTAAAAAAAATAGTTAGAGCACATTTGAAGACAACAGCAAAAACTACAGCATCTTCAGTTATAATTGATGCACTAAAATCAATTATAGAATTCTCATTCTTTATTTATGCAGTGTCACCCAAAGTCAACACTACGATTAAACTCAGTAGGGTGTTATGTACAATAATAAACCTACTTAAAACTAAGAGAATTGAGCTTGACTATAAACATGATCTATTTAAACAAATCTTCGACAATATAATCATTATTTTAAACAAAAACACTTGTGATGACATAACACAAGTTGAAACTCTCCACCTCATCACAGTTTTGAGCCAGCTCGGTCGAGATTTTAGATTGCCAGAGCGAACCCTAGCTAATTACCTTGGACTTCAAGATGAACAACATGGAACATATACTAATAAACATGAGCTTAATTATTTCACTCTGACAACAGCCGTTTCTTATATGAGAAATTTAAAAAGATATAATGACTTAAAGTGTGCCATAGAAGACATTATTTTAGAAAAACTATCATCAAAATCTGGCTGTATAAAAAAACACACTGAATCAACACTTATTTTCTTTGATTTCATATCTTGCCCTTATATCTCTGAGCACACAAAGGACGAAATCCTAAAGCATTTCTCAATAACTGAACAATCGCACAAAACAGCATTGAACAACCTAACTAAACTTACTAAAAACTTTTTCATTACATGGGAGGGTTTTGATCTTAACCAAGAGCTTGACAGAAAAAGAAGCTTGGATGTATATTAACCGAGTTTTAAACATGCATCATCCAAACGTTTAATGGCTGTAGTCAGCTCACACACTAGCGTGAAGGTCTTACTGGGCTCAATGAAAGAGGTAGTGGGATCGAGTAACCCGGATGAGTTACTCAATAAAAAAACCGTATGTACAGATCTAGTTATCACCTGACACCGGCCTCAAACCGGTGTCTTGTTTACGCTACTTTAGTGCGCACTTCCTTCGGTATCAATTTCAGACCCTTTTTGAACATGCTGTAGGGAGTCTGTCCT